>CAYZLT010000460.1:0-2087 GCA_964479175.1 uncultured Solibacteraceae bacterium
GGCCACCCCGATGGCACCTTTGGCGACGCCGTCACTCACCCCGTCGGGCGCCTCGATCCGGCGCACGTCCTGTGTGGCGAGTGCCGTCGTGGCACCGTCGAGCGCCAGTGTCAGCACCTCGCCAGTCACTCGCGCCACCGTGCCCTGATGCACCGAGGCGTCAGCCATCGTGACCCAGACCTTTCGCCCCACCGCTGAATCCGGAGTTTGCGCCTTGGCGCCTGTGGACACCACCAACAGCCCAGCCGTCACTACACCAATCAGTGCCAATCGCATTGCCGACCTCCTGATTAGGGAATGCGATGTGCGTTGCGATTGCGGCTCACGCGATCCCGGTTCCTGAATGCGCGCGGCTGCCGACGTCAGCCCGGCCTGTTGACCGATATCCCTCCGCAGACGTGGCCAAGGTAACTTCGGCCCGGCAGAGCCGTATGTGGAACAGGACCGCATGGACCAGTTCACCGCCCTTAACAACGAGCACTACCGGGACGGCGGTCCATCTTAGCGGGGGCGATGGCCGTCACTGCGCCCCAACACCGTCACGACCTCCTTCCCGCCTCAGCGGCCTCGTTCAGCTCCTTCTCCATGGTTGAGGTCTTGGAGGTTGCAATGACTCGGTATTCCACCTTTTTGGCAGGCTGGGCCATGGCCTCGGTCGCCGGCACCAGACCACCACAACACCAACTACCCATCGACACACACGCCTCATGCATCCTCCTGCGGTCGCTCACTGGCGCGGTCGGGGGCGATTGTATCCGGGCGCTATGATATCTGGATGCACGGCTGGCGTCTCGAACTCACCTATGCGGAACTTCCGGCGCTGTTCTATGCGGAGGCCACGCCGACGCCGGTGCCCGCACCCCGTCTCGCGGCGTTCAACACGACACTTGCCACCACGCTTGGTTTGAATCCAGAGACGTTAAACGGCTCTGTCGGTGCGCAAATCTTCGGCGGCAACGTGCTCCCGGAGGGCGCGCGGTCGATCGCGCAGGCGTATGCGGGTCATCAGTTCGGCCGCTTCACCTCGCTGGGTGACGGACGGGCGATTCTGCTCGGCGAGCAGATCACGCCCTCGGGCGATCGCATGGACATCCAACTCAAAGGCGCGGGGCCGACGACGTTCTCTCGCCGGGGAGACGGCCGCGCCGCGCTCGGCCCCATGCTGCGGGAATACATCATCAGCGAGGCCATGCATGCGCTCGGGATCCCGACCACGCGGAGCCTGGCCGTGGTGACGACCGGCGAGCCGGTGTATCGCGACTCAACGCTGCCTGGTGCGGTGCTCACCCGCGTCGCGTCGAGTCACATCCGTGTCGGAACGATGCAGTGGGCGGCCGCGCATGGTGACTCGACGGCGCTGGAGGCGCTGTCCAACTACACACGGGCGCGTCACTACCCGGAGATCACTGGCGTTGCGCACCCGCACCTCGCGCTGCTGGAGGCGATCATCGGTCGGCAGGCGCAGCTCATCGCACGTTGGCAGTTGGCGGGCTTCATCCATGGCGTCATGAATACCGACAACATGGCGCTCTCTGGAGACACCATCGACTACGGCCCGTGCGCGTTCATGGACGCCTACGACCCAGACACGGTGTTCAGCTCGATCGACCACGACGGTCGGTATGCGTACGGGCAGCAGCCCTCCATCGCCTTGTGGAACCTCGCGCGGCTGGCCGAAGCGATGTTGCCGCTGTTCGATTCGGACCAGGCCCGCGCAGTGGAGTTGGCGACCACCTCACTGGAGAGTTTTGATGTCCTCTTCACCGAGCACTGGTTGAACGGGATGCGGGCCAAGCTGGGATTGTTCACCGAAGAACCCGACGACCAGTCGCTCGCTGACGACCTGCTCACCTGGATGCACCAACGGTCGGCCGATTTCACGAACACCTTTCGCGCACTGACGACCTCCACCCTGATGGACGGGCCGGGTGCAAGCGACGCGGCCCTGGCCGAATGGCATCAGCGACTGGCCGCGCGCCGAGCCAGGCAGTCACAGTCGGGCGTCGAGGTCGAGGCACTCATGCGGCGCCACAACCCGTCGGTCATTGCGCGCAATCATCTGGTCGAAGAGGCGCTTGCGGCGGCGA
>CAYZLT010000460.1:2097-2763 GCA_964479175.1 uncultured Solibacteraceae bacterium
ACCACGTGCTGAACATCGCGCTCAACCTGCTGTGCGGGGGAACGTGCTTGGAGCACCTCGAAGAGCGTCGCAACGACGAGGCCTATCTCGACGCGCTGGGGGCGCCGCGGATTCCCGACCCGACGACCGCGGGGGACTTCTCGGTCATGGCGCGGCTGCTCGACGTGCTCGCGGCTCCGTACGACCACGACCGGCCGGTGTCCAGGTTCACGTCGCCGGAGGTCTCGGGGCGGCCCTACCGTACGTTTTGCGGCACGTAGGTGGGTCGCCGCTCGACTGCACCAGCGATGGCGGCGAAGTCTTTGGTCGCGGCCGCCAAGTCCGCGTTTCCTGGCGGGGCGTTTTACCGTTGTCGCAGCCAGGCGGCCAGCGTGTTGCGCCGGTCGAGGGCCGATCGGGTCCCGGCGTGCCCGCGCGTGGCCAGCCTGAAAAAGCCGGGAGCGTGACGCCGGACAAGACCAACGGCCCGGCAGACGACGATCACCGCGCGGGCCACGGGCCCCGTGCCCGCTGACGGATACAGAAACGCCATCGTCGACGCGGGAAGCCAGACGTGTGTCCACACATGTTGAACCTTGCCCCGGACCCCTGGCGTCGACAGCAGTTGGCCGGCCGCCGGCGGCGTGTCGTACACCTGCGAGACGTCGCTGAGCGTGTGCGTGAGGG
>CAYZLT010000461.1:0-2763 GCA_964479175.1 uncultured Solibacteraceae bacterium
GTGTTTGACGAACTGCGCGCGCGACGCCGCGGCAGCGCCCGCCGGTCCCGCTGGTCCCTGCTGCGCTCTGTGGCGGGCCTGCTGGCTGGACGGACGCGGCACAGGACCATGGTGGCCTCCGGCGACCTCGTGGCGCACCAGCGGCTGACCATGTTGCCGATTCGGCCCGCCTACGCCGCACGCTGGCAGCTGGCGGATCGCGCCAGTGCGGCGTGGCACGCGCTTGCGTCGGCCACCACACGGTCCGATCTGCGGGCGTACGAACGCCACTGGACCCTGCATCCGGCCTTGGCCGATCGGCTTGAGTGGTGCCACATCGTGGCTGGGGCGCGCGGGCTCGACTACCGTTATCCGCTGCTGGATGTGCCGCTGCTGGAGTGGTTCCACACGGTGCCCGACGCACAGAAGTGGCGCGCCGGCTGGGGCCGGTCCCTGTTCCGCCGCGCCATCGGCGGGCTGGTACCCGAGACGATCCGCTGGCGCGACGACAAACACGGGACGTCGATTCCCCACGCCGCTGGTCGGTTCTCCGCTGACGCCGCGGCCCTCTCGGGATTGTTGTCGCGCGTCCGGGGGTGCCCTGAACTCGACTTCCTCGACTTTGACGCGGTCGAGCAACATCAGCAGTCGCTCCTGCGCAGCTCGACCGGGCTGCGTACCGGCCCTGCCCCACTCCGCAACCTGATCGGTCTTATGGTCTACTGCGACATGCGTGCGAATGGGTGGCGACCGTGAATGTGTACCACGCGTACGGACTGTGCATCCGGTCGGAACTGCCGTTGCCCGAAGTGGCGCCCTGGCACCCGGATCCCGCCGGACTCAGGACCGCCGGCGACCCGGCCGATGTCGACGTGCAGGTCCGTATCGGAGCCGTGATGCGATCGCTTGGCGGCAGAACCATCCCGGGCTTCCCCTGGCAGGTCCGAACCGGGCAGTATCTGTTGACCATCGACGGTGTCGCCCGCTTCCTCATTACGGGGGGCCGGGACGTCACCATCGATCCGGCGCCGTCCGGCGCCTGGGAGGACATCCGGGGGTATTTCCTGGGCGCCGTCTGCGGGGTCCTGCTGCACACCTGCGGGGTGCTCCCCCTGCATGGCAGTTCGATCGCGACCCCACGGGGCGCCATGATCTTCCTCGGCCGATCGGGCAGCGGCAAATCCACCCTGCTGTCGACCTTGCTCAGGCGCGGCCACACGATGATCGCCGACGACGTCACGGCCGTCAGGATCGGCGACGACGGGACGCCACTGGCCTACCCCGGCTATCCACGCATCCGGCTGTTCGACTCGGTCCTTCGTGGCATGGGCGAACAGCCCGACACCTTGCAGCGCTTGAGTTCCGCGTCCGGCAAGTATCTGCTCCCGGTCGACCGCTTCGCCTCTACGCCTGCGCCGGTCACGGCGCTCTTCGAGCTGGTGGAAACGGATGCGGCCGGATTGTCCATCGACGACGTCCCGCCGGCGGAGCAGCTCGTCCGCTGTGGTCAGTTCATCCGGACGAGGCGCCTGTTCCCAGGCCATGAGGATGTGCGCCAACGGTTCGCGGGTCTGGGCGCATTGCTGCGAACGGCGGCGCTGAGGCGAATTGTCCGACCCCGTCATCCGTTCCACCCCGACGCACTCGCCGACCTGATCGAAGGCCTTGGCGTCCAGGAGGCCCAATCGTGATTGACACGCCTCGTTTCTTGTCGCTCGACGCCGTGCTGCGGCGGAGTGACGCGGTGGTCTCGACCGAGACCGGCGGTCGGACGTCCCTGATGGACGTCGGGACCGGGCGGTACTTCAGCCTGGAGGACGTGGGCGCCCGCATCTTCGCGGTGCTCGAGTCTCCCCGGAGCCTGCGGGACCTTCACGAACAACTGGTGCGGGAGTTTGACGTGGACGTTCCCGTCTGTGAAGCCGAGCTTCGGGCGTTCGTGAACACGCTCCTGGCCTGTGGTTTGCTGGAGGTCGTTGACATGTGACACCATCCGGCCATAGGTGTGGCCGACGTATCGCGGGGAGCGACAGGAAGGAAGACCGATGGAACACAGGGACCAAATGCCGAACGAACCGCTGCCGACACTCGAAGTAGCCGGGGATCACGGTGCCCCTCGAAAAACATGGAAGACCCCCGAACTGGTCAAGATGGACGTGGTCGACTCCACCCGAGCTGGCGGTGTGGTGCGGGCGCTCCCTGAGTCTATCTTCTACCGGCCATCCTGAGTCGGGGCCCTGGGTCACGCCGCGCGGAGATGACGACCGAACCTTCAGGACGTGAGGCGGCGCTCGTGCCGGTACACAAGCCCCACAGCGTGCGCGAGCTGGGGCCGGTGGACATCGGTCGGCTGAAGGCGATCGTCACCAGAATCTCCCAGGACGTCTGGGCACAGGAGGACGCCGACAAGGAAAACGCGTTTGCGTGTTTCCACCACACCAGGCACATCATTTTTCGTTTCATCGAGGGGGCTCGCGACCATCGGGTGTCCTACGATCGTCCCGTCTGGCAGGCGTGGCAAGGGCTCATCATGCCGGTGGTGCGCGAGGCGATACAGGTGTACGGCCTCCATCGCCCAGTCTTCCCGAAGATCATGCTCGCGCGCCTGGCCGCCGGGTACGGGATTGACCGCCACGTGGACGGCGGTGGCCCCAATCTCTACACGCACAAGATTCACGTGCCACTCCAGACGTCGGACGACGCCACCTTCAGCGTGGGGGACGACACCTGCCATCTGCGGGAAGGGGCGGCCTACGAGGTGAACAACCTCAGGCCCCACTGGGC
>CAYZLT010000462.1:0-2756 GCA_964479175.1 uncultured Solibacteraceae bacterium
CAGGACCTGACCGCCCGCCGCGCGCAGCCGGTCGAGATCCGCCTGGAGCCCACGACGGTCGTCGCGTGACATCAACACGCCCCCGAGCCGCTGGCCAAAGGCGTCGATGATGAGCTGCACCCGCACACCGCGCTGCTGCGCGGCGGGCGGTCAGGTCCTGCTGTATCGCCCCCCCCGCTGGATTCAGCGTCGGCTCGGCGGAGGGCACCACGTCAAGATCCAGGTCTCGGACGCAGGGGAGGCGTTGCTGGCTAGTGGCAACATCACGAAGTCCTCGTTTGAAGGGTGGAACGAATGCGCCGTCGCTGTGCGTGGCCGCATTGTGCCGGTGCTGCTCGCGAGTTGCCGTGACAGTGGCGGCCACGTGTGGGAGGAGGATCTTGCGACGTTGGAAGCACGCGCCACCACCGATCAGGCGACCGGCTACGGCATGGACGTCGACTATTGGTTCTGCAATCCGAATCTGCACCAGGGGCCACTCGGGGCGTTGGGCTGGCGCGGCCCCAACGCCCTGACCGATCACATGATCGAGATGGTGGACTCCGCACACGAGTCGCTGCAGATCACGAGTTTTTATTTCAAACCCACAGGTGTGCTGTTCGACGCCGTGCTCGCTGCGGCCCGCCGCGGCGTCACGGTCGAGGTGTTCCACTCCCATCGCGACGCCCTCCCCGCCACCGACCTGGCGTGGATTGCGGCCGCCGTCGGGTATGGCCGGCTGCTTGATGCGGGTGTGCGGATCTTCGAGAATCGACACGGCGAACACTCCAAGATCGTGCTGGTGGATGACACCTGGGTCGCGTACGGCAGCTACAATTTTGAGGACGCGGCCCACGACCGACTCGCCGAGGCGATGATCGCGAGTCGTGACCGGCGTGCGGTTGATCCAGCTCGCGAGATCGTCGCGCGGCTGCGCGCCGACGCGGACAGTACCCGCGTCACGCGTGAGACCGCCGCGCAGTGGCCCGACGCGCTCAAGACACGAATCGCACGGTACGGACGCTTTAAGCGGTGGATGTAACAACGATGACCAATCTGCGTTTCAAGGAAATCGAACACAAGTTTGTGGTGCCGGCCACGTTCGATCGTGAGTCCTTCAGCCAGGCGCTACAGGGGCTGGGTCCAACGCGCCACGACGTACTCCGCGTGCGCGATCGCTACTTCGTGACCGAGGGCGGCCAGGCCCGCGGCTATGTCCTTCGCCACCGCCACGACCGTGAGCTACACGAACTGACGCTCAAGACCGTCGTGGGGGACGCCGAGGTCCGCGATGAGGTGAACCTCGCCCTGCGTCCCGATGACCAGGATGCCGTGGTGGACGCCTTTGTGGGTGCGCTGCACGTGGTGTGGCAGGGCACGTTGTGGAAGGACCTCGAGGTCTGGCACTTCGCCGACTGTGAGGTGGTCCACTACGTGGCCACGACCGACGACCGGGAGATGTGCTGCGTCGAGTTTGAAGCCGTGCACCAGGCCACCCTCGATGAGGCGCTGGCCGTGGTGTCCCGGTACGAACGCGCGACCGGGTTTGCCGACGCCAGCCGGACCGGGGCGTCGCTGGTCGACTTGATGTGGCCCGGTGTGCTCGATCATCTCAGCCGCCCATAAGCATTAGACTGGGCGCATGACCCGCGTCGTATCCGACTACGAAGCCTACTTGTTCGGCGAAGGCACCTGGCTGCGCGCATGGGAGAAGCTTGGCGCTCGACCCGCCAACCAGGACGGGCAGGCCGGCTATGCGTTCGTGGTGTGGGCGCCCACCGCCCACCGTGTGTCGGTGGTGGGGGATTTTAATGCGTGGGACGGTCGCACCCATCCGATGCAGAGTCTGGGCGCGAGCGGTCTGTGGGAAACCTTTGTGCCTGGTGTCACTGCCGGGCAGCCCTACAAATTCGACATAGAGTCGTCGCTGGGTGGTCCGTCCTTCACCAAGGCGGACCCGTTTGCGCTGCGCGCGGAACATCCGCCCAAGACGGCCTCGCTGACCTCGGACCTCGGCCAGCACCAGTGGAGTGATCGCGAATGGATCGATGCGCGCACACAACGCGGCGTCGCGCTGGACGCGCCGATGTCGATCTACGAGGTGCATCCGGGGTCATGGCGTCGCAAACCCGACGACGGCGATCGCCCGCTGACCTGGGGTGAACTGACCGACGAACTGATTCCCTACGTCACGCTGCTGGGCTTCACACACATCGAGCTGATGCCCGTGATGGAGCATCCGTACGACCCGTCATGGGGCTATCAGGTGACCGGCTACTTCGCCCCGACAAGCCGCTTCGGATCTCCGGACGACTTCCGCGCCTTTGTCGATGCGTGTCATCGTGCCGGTATCGGCGTGTTGCTCGACTGGGTGCCGGGGCACTTTCCAAAGGACGCGCATGGCCTGGCCAGATTCGACGGCAGCGCGCTGTACGAACATGAGGATCCCCGCGAGGGTGAACACCAGGACTGGGGCACCCTCATCTTCAACTACGGCCGCCATGAGGTGCGCAATTTCCTCCTGAGCAATGCGCTGTACTGGCTGGAGTCATTCCATATCGACGGCCTGCGTGTGGATGCGGTGGCGTCGATGTTGTACCGCGACTATTCACGCGAGCAGGGACAGTGGGTGCCGAATCGGTTTGGCGGCCGCGAAAATCTCGAAGCCATCGACTTCCTCCGCGAGTTGAACACAGTCACGCACCAGGAACACCCCGGCACGGTCATCATCGCCGAGGAGTCCACCGCGTTTCCGGCCGTCAGCCGGCCGACGTGGG
>CAYZLT010000463.1:0-2741 GCA_964479175.1 uncultured Solibacteraceae bacterium
ATCCAGGACAACGCGGATACACGCGTGTATATCGATATGCGCGCCGGGCTGGACTCCTTCAACGTCTCGGTGACCGCCGGCCTGCTGCTGTATGAGGCGCGTCGCCAGCGTAACGAGCGTAGGGCGCGATGAGTGGGTCGCTGTTTGAGGATGAGCCGACGTCCACGATCGGAACGCCGCTGGCCGAGCGAATGCGGCCGCGAACGCTCGACGAATACGTGGGACAGGCGCATCTGGTCGGCCCCGGCCAGGCGCTGCGACGCGCCATTGATGCAGGCGTCCTGCACTCGCTGATTCTCTGGGGCCCTCCCGGAACGGGCAAGACGACGCTGGCACGCGTGCTTGCCCATGCGAGTGGCGCGGAGTTCGCGGCGTTCAGCGCGGTGACGTCCGGCATCAAGGAGATCAAAGAAGTCATCGCGATCGCTGAACACACGCGGCAGCAGCGCGGGCGACGGACGATCTTTTTTGTCGACGAACTGCACCGCTTTAACAAGTCGCAGCAGGATGCCTTCCTGCCGCACATCGAGTCCGGCACTGTCGTGCTGGTGGGTGCGACCACGGAGAATCCCTCGTTTGAGGTGAACTCGGCGCTGCTCTCGCGATCCAAGGTCTACGTCCTCCAGCCGTTGACGCAGGAGGACGTGGTGACGATTCTCCAACGCGCGTTGAGCGACCCCGAGCGCGGGCTCGGCGCGGCGGGTGTGGACGCTGATGACGAGGGTTTGGCGGCGATTGCGCGGTATGCCAATGGTGACGCGCGCGTGGCACTGAATCTGTTGGAGCAGGTGGTGTCGTCGATGCCGGCGTCCGGCCCGCGTCACCTGACCGCCGCGACCCTCTCGGACCTGGTGGACCGGCGGGCACTGCTCTACGACAAGTCCGGCGACGAACACTACAACATCATCTCGGCGCTCCATAAATCGATCCGGAACAGCGATGCGGACGCGGCCGTGTATTGGCTGGCGCGCATGCTCGAAGCCGGTGAGGACCCGATGTATGTGGCGCGTCGTCTGGTGCGGTTTGCATCGGAGGACATCGGCAACGCCGACCCGCGCGCGCTGCAACTGGCCATTGCCGCGAAGGATGCCACGCATTTTCTCGGCATGCCCGAATGCAACACCGCCCTGGCGCAGCTGGTGACGTACATGTCCGCTGCGCCCAAGAGCAACGCCGTCTACAAGGCCTACAAGGCAGCGGCGCGAGACGCCCTGCGCAGCGAAGCCGCGCCCGTCCCGCTGCATCTGCGCAATGCCCCGACAAAGTTGATGAAGGACCTGGAGTACGGCAAGGACTATCAGTACGCGCACGACTCGCCCGACGCGCTCACGGCGATGTCGTCGCTGCCCGACAACCTCGCCGGCCGCGTCTACTACGAACCCACCGACCGTGGCCTCGAACCCAAGTTGCGCGAGGCCCTCGACCGCGCCCGCGCAAAGCGCCGCACGTAGCTCAGCTACGGCCGAATCGTGATCTTCTTGATCACCACCGGCGTGACCGGCGCACTCATACTTCCATCCCCACCCATGGTCGTCTGCACGTCCGCGATGGCGTCCACGGCCGCCATGCTGCCGGCCACGCGCGCAACAATCACGTAGTTGGGCGGGAGCGGGTAGTCCTGGTGCATGATGAAAAACTGGCTGCCGTTGGTGTTCGGCCCACGGTTGGCCATGGCGAGCACACCGCGGCGGTACCCGTTGCGATACAGCGGTGAGTCCTCGACGATGTTGTCGGCGAAGGTGCCGCCCCACGCGCTCTCGCCACCGGTGCCGTCGCCGGCCGGGTCGCCCCCTTGCAGCATGAAGCCCTTGACGATGCGATGGAACGTGAGGCCGTCGTAGTAGCCGTGTTCCGCGAGCAGGCGAAAGTTCTCAACCGCAATCGGCGATTCATCGGCGAAAAACTCGAGGCTAATCGGCCCCTGTGCGGTCTCAATGACCGCGTGTTTACCGCCGGAGCTCTTGGCGCCCTCAGGGACCTTGGGGCGCTCCGGCTCACTCGAACACCCAGCAACAAACGCGGTCAGGACACAGGCGACACACAGCAGCAGCGGACGTCGTTGAATTCGCACGGCGATCAGGATAAACGATTGCTCTTCCGAATCACCAACTTGAGTCCAGACCAGACCTCGGTCACCGCGCACACTTTGATGTCTACAAACCCCAACGGAAGGGCGAGGTCGCGAATCACATCTTCAGTAATGTCGGTGGATACTTTGGACGCCTTCTTGGGCCAGGACACCCACATTGCCGCATCCTGCCGGAGTGTTCCCCGAAGGTTCTGGAGGTGGTATGCGAGTTTCGAGGCCCGAACCGCAAACACATGAACGATGTCCACGGCTTCACTCATCCGTGTGGCCCGCGCCGCGTGAGGCGGCAGGGGACCAATCCACTCCGCGTATTCCGGAGGCGCCTCAAGCGGGAGCACCCGCGTGCCGTCTTTGATGCCCAACTTCCTGGCGAGTGGCGTGCCTGAGTAACCGGGCGGCACACGGTCGTCGCGGATCACCTTGTTGCGCCCCGCTCTGCCTCACCCTTGATGGCGCGCAGCATCATGCGGCGAATCAAGCCGCTGCCCATCCCGACGACGGCCCAGTAGCATCTGAAACGCCGGCGCGCAGCGGGGCTGCCGGTCAGCACCCGGGTCTCTGTTTTGAGGATGGTGGACGTCGGCGTCACCGCCTCCACCGTAAAACTCCACGCGGCGCGAGCGAGGCCGGGGGGCACCGGGGTGCGGAAGTC
>CAYZLT010000464.1:0-2735 GCA_964479175.1 uncultured Solibacteraceae bacterium
GAATACGTGATCACGATGGCGTGGACGGACTGATCACGATGGCTGGAATGCGCACCCATTGGCCCATTGGCCCATTGGCCCATTGCCCCATTGCCCCATTAACGTGAATACTACCTGCCGAGGTGCGGGATGGGTCGAGCGGGTTTCGGTGGTTGTCTTGTCCTAGGTGCTGCGATCGTGGTCGCACCTGTCGTTCTGATGGCGCAGGCGCAGCGGCCGCCAGACCTGGTTGCCGCCAAGTTCGAACGGAGTCCGACCCAGCCGATCGACGAGGAGTACACGAAGAAGATCCGCGAGTACACCACCGAGTCGTTTTTCCTGTCGCCGATGGTGGACTACCTGCCGGCGTCCAAGGACGTGCCGACACCGATGGCGGTCCTGGGCAACGTCGCCGGCGCACCCGGCAAGTTGCCCTACACCAAAGAAGTCCACGACTACATGCGCCTGCTGGCGAAAGCGTCGCCGCGTGTGCGTGTGATGACGATCGGGCAGTCCGAGGAGGGCCGCGAAATGATCGCGGTGGCCGTGGCGTCCGAGGCGGTGCTCGCGCGCATGGACGCCAACCGCGCGAATCTCGAAAAACTCGCCGACCCGCGCACCATCAAGATGAACGACACCGAGGCGCTCCGGTTGGCGGGGGAGACCACTCCGGTGTACTACATCACCGGCGCGATTCACTCGCCTGAGAGTGGATCGCCGACGGCGCTGATGGAGCTGGCGTATCGGCTGGCGGTCGACGACAGCGCGTACGTGCGCAACATTCGCGACAACCTCATCACGCTCATCACACCGGTGGTGGAAACTGACGGCCGTGATCGCATGGTCGACCTCTACGAGTACGGGAAAAAGTATCCCGACCGCACGGTGCCGAATCTGCTCTATTGGGGCAAATACGTCGCGCACGACAACAATCGTGACGCGATGGGGATGACGCTCAAGCTCACCGAGAACGTCCTGAACACGTTCATCGATCACAAGGCGCAGGTCCTGCATGACCTGCACGAGTCGGTCGCGTACCTCTACGACAACACGATTGGCGACGGGCCGTACAACGCGTGGTTGGATCCGATTCTCACCAACGAATGGCAGCTGGTCGGCTGGCACAACGTGAACGAGATGACGCGCATGGGGATGCCCGGCGTGTTTGCGTTCGGCACGTTTGACACGTGGTCGCCAGGCTACCTCATGTTTATCGCGGCGACCCACAACGGCATCAGTCGCCTCTATGAAACGTTTGGCAACGGCGGCAACGCGGACACCCGCGAACGCACCCTGAGTGCCGCGCAGACGTCGCGCACCTGGTATCGGCAGAATCCGCCGCTCCCGAAGGTGATGTGGTCGCTGCGCAACAACAATAACTATCAGCAGACGGGACTGCTCGTGTCCCTCGGGTACTTCGCGAACAACCGGCGTCAGTTTTTGTGGAACTTCTACGAAAAGAGCAAGCGGTCGATCCTCAAGGCGTCCACCGAAGGCCCTGCCGCGTATGTGCTGCCGGCGAGTGATCCGCGTCTGGGCACGCAGGCCGAACTCCTTCGTGTACTACAGAAGCAGCGCGTGGAAGTGTCGCGCGCGGTCGGGCCGTTCTCAGTGGAAGTCCCCGTTCGCCTGACGGCTGGCTCAGGTGGTGGACGAGGGGGACGTGGCGGAGAGGCCCCCGAGGCCGACGCGGCTCCACCGCGACGGACAGAGAAGCGTGATTTTCCGGCCGGGTCCTACATCATCCGCATGGACCAGCCGTATTCGCGCATCGCGGACGCGTTGTTTGATCACCAGTACTGGTCGCCCGACGACCCGCAGGACAATCCGTACGACGACACCGGCTGGACGTTCCCCGAATCCTTCAACGTGCAGGCGATCCGTGTGATGGACACGCAGGTCCTTGAAGTCCCGGTCGAGCGGGTGCCTGGAGCGGTGCGTGCCGTGGGGGGGCTTGCAGGCAGTACGGGACCCGCAGCCCAGCGCACGACGAGTGGAACGGGCGTGGCGGCCTCCAATGCCACTGTGTTCGCCGTCAACCACAACGCGGACAACGCGATCTTCGCGCTGCGGTACCGCCTCGCGAAGGCTGACATTGTGGTGGCGGAGGAGCCGTTTGAGAGCGCTGGGGTGAAGTTTAATCGCGGGTCGTTCATCATCAAGGGCATTGCCGAAGGGGAGCTCGACAAAGAAGCGGCAGCGCTCGGGGTGCGTGTCCATGCCCTGACGAGCACGCCGCAGGTGGCGACACACCCGGCGAGAGCCGCACGGGTGGCGCTCATGCACACGTGGTCGAGCACCCAGACCGAAGGCTGGTGGCGCATCGCCCTGGACTCGGTCGGCATTCCCTACGACTACATCTCCACGCAGGAGGTGGCGCGTGATGCGAACCTGCGCGCGAAGTACGACGTGATCCTGTTTGGCCCCGGTGGTGGCAACAGCCAGTCGATCATCAACGGCATGCCGATGTGGCGTGGACCGATGCCGTGGAGGCAGTCGGCGGACACGCCGAACATCGGCACGTACGCGCAAACCGACGACATGCGTCCTGGTCTTGGTCTCCAGGGCCTGATGCACCTGCAGAACTTCGTGAAAGACGGTGGCGTGTATATCGGCGCCACCAGCAGCGCAACCTTCGCCATCGACAACGGCATGACCCATGGCGTCTCGTCCGTCAGTGCCGGCACAGGCTCGCGCGTGGTCGGCAGTCTGCTGCGCACCAAAATTGTCGACTCCACCAGTCCCATCGTCTACGG
>CAYZLT010000465.1:0-2734 GCA_964479175.1 uncultured Solibacteraceae bacterium
CAGCAAGGACGCGAGCATGATCACGTAGTACTCGGTCGACCTGCGCCAGAACCGGCTGTCCGTAAACGCAAGGGTCGCGAGCACACTCAGCGCGGCCGACACCAGGAACAACCGCTTCATGAACACAGCCAGTTCGTCGAGCACCACGGTGCCGCCAAGCAACACGCGCCCGGGCTCGGCATTCCACGCCATCAGGGCGATCACGACCAGCCCAGCCAGCGTGACGAAGCCACTCAGCCGGTCGTTGGCGCCGCGCCGCACGAGGCCGGCGAGAAACACCACGAGCAACAGAATGCCGACTGCGGCCTCAATCGCCAGCGGATACGACGGATGAAACGCCCATGGGGTCATCACAGCACCCCCAGCCGCGACAACAGCGCCACCGTCGTCAAATCAATCAGGTCAAGCGCCAGCCTCGGCGCCACACCAAACAGAATCAAGACGCCCACCAGAATGACAATGGCCACCCACTCGGTGCCTTGAGCGTCCGGTAGATTCTGGAAGTGTGGGTCCTTGCTCTTTGGCCCCCAGAAGATCGCGCGCACGACGCGAAGGACGTAGATGGATGTCAGGAACGCGCCAATCACCGCCGGGAACAACCACCAGGAATGCGCCGACGACCACGCGCCAAGGAACGTCAGGAACTCAGCGACAAATCCTGCGGTGGCCGGCAGACCAAGCGAAGACAGTCCGCCGATGGTAAATGCCACGGCGATCCCAGGCATCATCGTGGCGAAGCCACCCATCTTGAAGATCTCGCGTGAGTGCGCCTTTTCGTACACGAGTCCGACAAGGCAGAAGAACAGCCCCGTCATGATGCCGTGCGCAAACATCTGGAAGACCGACCCGTTCAGGCCGCTCTCGGTCAACGTCGCCGCGCCGAGCATGACCACGCCCATGTGTGAGACCGAGGAATAGGCGATGACGTATTTCAGGTCGGTCTGCGACATCGCGCTGAGTGCACCGTAAACGATGTTGATGCAGGCGATGGCGCCGACGAGCCACATCCACTCGTGGGTGCCTTCGGGAAGCAGGCCCATCCCTCGGCGGATCACGCCGTAGGCGCCGAGTTTCATCAGGACGCCGGCGTGCAACATCGACACGGCGGTGGGGGCCGAGGCATGGCCGTCAGGGGACCATGTGTGAAACGGGAAGATCGCCGCAAGAATGCCGAAGCCGATGTAAAACGCGAGGAACACCCAGGACTGCAGTTGCGGGTCGAAGTCGATTTGTTCAAGCGCGAGGAGAGAAAAAGACGTCGAGCCGCCGGCCACGTAGAGCGCGAGCATACCGACCAGAATGAACGCCGACCCCAGCAGCAGGTACAGCGTGAGCTTCATCGCGGCGTATTCCTTGGTGCCCACGCCGGTGCGACCAAACGCCCATCCGAACAGCCCCTGCGGCCGCACTTCCCCGCTTGATCCCCAGATGCCGATGAGCAGATACATCGGCAACACGGCGATTTCGTAGAAGAGGAAAAACACAAACAGGTCCAGCGACACAAACACGCCGAACACACCGGTGACCAGGATCAGGAGTAACGCATAGAACTCCTGGTCGCGCGTCTTGACCGTCCACGATGCAAAGACGCCGGCAAAAATGATGATGGCGGTCAACACGACGAGCACAAGGCTCATGCCGTCGATCGCCAACTGATAACTGATCCCGAGCGCGGGTACCAGCGGCAAGGTTTCGTGGAACTGGAATCCGGAGAGGGTCTGGTCGTAGGCGCTGTAGAGCCACAACGCGCCGATGGTCGACACGCCCGCGCCTGCGAGGGCCGTCCACCTGACCAGCAGTGGCCGGGACCGGCCAAAGGCCATGATCACGAGCGCGGCCACAAACGGCGCCCACGTCACGATCGAGAGGATCGGCAGATCGTTCACCAGAGTCCTCCCAACATCCACACCACCGCAATCACACCCGCGCCAACCGCCAGCACGTAATCCTGCACCTTGCCGGTTTGCACCCGGCGCAGTTGCTCACCCGCAGACACCGTCCCTGCGGAGACGACGTTCAATACGCCATCCACGATGTAGCGATCCGTCCACCCCAGCACCTTGGCGAGGTAGTTCTGCACGAGCCGATACGCGACCAGGAACAGGTCGTCAAACCAGAAGCCCTTCGCCGCAGCGAGACGCAGGGGGCCGGTCATGCGCGCCAAACGCTCCGGGTCGATCGCGCCACGCTGATACGTCAGCCACGCCAGCACCATGCCCGACAGCGCAACACCTGTCGCGGTCGCCGCCAGCCAACCGGGCGGCTCAAACGGCAGTTCAGGATGGTTGAACGTGAAATAGACCCCAATGACCATCGAGGCGATCGCCAGAATCCAGAGGGGGGCGGACATCGCGATCGGCGCGTCGTGCGCGTGATGCCCACCGTGTGACTGGCCCGCCTGAGCGGTGCCGAAGAAGGTCAGAAACACGACACGCATCATGTAGAACGCCGTCAGGAAGGCGCCGATCAGCAGCAACACAAATGGGATCGTCAGACCGCCGGCCCACACGGCGCCGAGGACCTCCTCCTTGGACAGGAAGCCCGCAAACAGCGGCAGTCCCGCCAGCGACAACGTTCCAATCACAAACACCACCATCGTTTGCGGCATCTTCCGCGCGAGGCCCCCCATGTGGGTGATGTCGTTGGTGCCGACGGCGTGAATCACCGCGCCGGCGCCGAGGAACAGGAGCGCTTTGAAGATGCCGTGGGTCAGCAGGTGGAAGAACCCCGCAGC
>CAYZLT010000466.1:0-2732 GCA_964479175.1 uncultured Solibacteraceae bacterium
GGCATGCTCGACAGCTTCCGCCGCGACCCGCCGCTACGAAGGTGACAAAGTAGTGATAGGCGTTCACGTATCTGGCCGTCAGGCGCCCCTCGCAAATTTAAGGTGATGATGTGGTCGACTTGGACGCCGTCGGCGTGCAGGGCTCGAACCAAACCCAACGGGAAGTTCTCGTCTAAGAGCACCCTCACGATGCTTGTCGAACCGCCGGCGGCAGGTGTGCCGAGACGTGCGCAGCGTAGGCGAGCGCAGAGTGCACCTGCGCAAGGCTCAGTGAATACTCAGAGGCCACCGTCTCTGAAGACTCACCGGCAGCCAGCGCACCGACAACAGTAGCGACGTCGATGCGGGTGCCGCTCAGACACGGCTTGCCAAAGCGTACGTCCGGGTCCATAGAGATACCGGGGAACACTTCCATGCCCCGACTCTAGCACTTTGGCGCGCCGGATGGCAGATCTCAAGATTTGTTCCTGAGCGCGGTCGACGGCCAATAATACGAGTAACTCAGGACCGCAATGAACCTGGCTATTCCTATCGACCGGACGTCGCCGTCCGAGACCAAGATTGCGCTATTCCGCTCGCTGTTCCGAGGCCGAGAAGACGTCTATCCGCGACGATTCGAGAGCCGAAAAACGGGCAAGGCAGGCTACGCACCCGCGTGCGCGAACGAGTGGGTGCGCGGCGTCTGCGAGAAGCCGAGAATCAAGTGCGCCGAATGTCCCAACCGTCGGTTCCTTCCAGTGACCGACGAGGTCATCCGCTGGCACTTGTCTGGCTCCGATTCCAATGCCCAACCATTTGTCGCGGGCGTCTATCCACTGCTGCTGGACGAGACGTGCTTTCTGCTGGCCGTCGACTTCGACAAGGGAGCGTGGCGCGACGACGCCAGAGCGTTTGTCGACACGTGTCAACGACTGAATATCCCGGCCGCCGTTCACGCTCAGGACGGGGCGCCCATGTCTGGTTCTTCTTCGAGGAGGCCATCCCGGCCGCGCTGGCCAGGAGGCTCGCATCGTACGCTCTGACCGAGACCATGGAAGGGCGCCCCGACATCGGCCTGGATTCGTACGACCGACTTTTTCCGAATCAGGACACGATGCCCCAAGGGGGATTCGGAAACCTCATCGCATTGCCGTTGCAGAAAGCGGCCCGCGAGCGGGACAACAGCACCAGTGGTACCCGGCCGCGATTGAGACCGCCCAGACACTCGCCATCGCGGGACGTGACGTGCGCGTGGTCACGGCGGCACTGTTCATCGCGACCAAGGTCGAAGCATTTCATGGTCGCGGTGGCGACGATGTGCGGGATTACATCGGCACCGAGATCCGCTCCCTGCTCGACAACCAGGATTTCAGGGACGCTCTCGCGGGTTTCCTTCTCCCAGATGCCGCCAGCCAGGCGAGGCTTGGCCTCGCGGACAACTTGGTCAAAATCGCGCCCCACCTGGAACGCCGACAAGCCGCGTAGCCGCGTAGCGAGCGACGCGTAACGCTCAACACGGCCCCGCACTACCGCCGGCACTGTCTCGCCGTCAGATCGCTTCCCGAAACGTCAATTTTTCACAGAGAAGTAGCTAGAGGGTCTCGCGGCGACCGGGCGTGGTCGCTTGTGGCCGGTTCTGACGGTCGTTCAGAATGAGTCGGGCAAACCGGGTGATCGCAACCGCGACGAAGGACGCTCCGAAGACGCCGACCAGTATCACCAGACCGAACTTGACTCCAGATGGTCCGGCTGGCCACAACTGCCAGGCCCAGATCGTGAAAATCGTCGCGGAGGCAAGCAGCAGCTCGATGCGCAATTGACGCCAGACAGGGCGTCCGCTCATCGTCACGAAGAAAAACGTGATGACCAAAAACACGGCCAGCGCAGGATAGCGGAACGCGCTTTCAATTTCGGCAAGGTGCATGTAGGCAGCGAAGCTGGCCAGAGTGGCACCGCCCAGCGCGGGCCCCCGCCCCCATGTACGCCACTTCACGCACCCAACAGCGACGCCGAGCAAGCCGAAGACCAGTGTGATCAGGCGAATGATATTCATTTGAGACTCCCTCTCGAAAGAAACGATTGCCCAACGCGCCCAAGTGGCGCGCTGGGCGGTTTGGCGTAATCGGCCTATGCAATCCCGAGGCGTGCGGTCACAACGCCAGGAGAACGGTAAACTGATTCAGGAGCAAAAAGCGACGCCGCATTCGCGAGGATGTGTTCGATTGGCAGCGCACACGCCAACCAAACACCAACATAATATCCGGCCATAAAGCTCGTGGCCGCCACGACCCCCAAGACAACAGCGGCACCGGCGGCGGTCAGTGAAAGTCCAGACGCAACGGCGGCCTCATAGCCCAAGTACAGGCTTGCAAGCGTGATTCCAGACTCAAGCAATTGCTCCGTCGCGTCCCACGCGGCAGACGAACAGGGACCCACGGCGGCGTCAATCGAACTCGGCCCTGACGTTATGATGACGCGGTTGTCGGCTTCTCCGCAACTTTCAGGGTAGTTGTAGCAGACGTCGTCATACTCCGATTGCGCCGAATCAACATCTGACTGGGCGGCCGCGATCGCAATGCCAAGATCGTCCAGTTCCCCCTGGGTCACGCAAGGGGCGGGACCGTCGTAGCAGTCATCCATCACCGGCGACGCGGAGGGCCCCGATGGTTGATCGTGTTCGGCGGGCCTCGGTGGACACCTCAAAACCGGCCATCGATCGACACTTCAAAACCGGCCACCACGAGCGGCCGATC
>CAYZLT010000467.1:0-2726 GCA_964479175.1 uncultured Solibacteraceae bacterium
CAAGCGCCACGCCTGCTCGACGTGAGGTCCAGTAAAAAAAAACCTCCGTGCCTCCCCGTAAAAAAGCTTTTACCGGTTTTGCACGAACTGCCAGCCGAAGCGCCCTTTGATGCAGAGGTGGCCGTGGGTGACCTCGTGGTCGTGCGGGGAGGTGACTTTGACGATGGTGTTGTCCTGGACGTGGAGGGATAACGTGCAGCCGACGCCGCAGTAGGGACAGATGGTGTCGGTCTCGGTTTGTTTGGACTGGTCCCACGTGCCGGCGGCGCGCATGTCGTACTCGGACTTGAACATGAGTGCCCCGGTTGGGCAGACGCCGATGCAGTTGCCGCAGTAAACACACGCCGAGTCGGGCAGACCGATGTCGAACTCGGTGGAAATCGTGGTCCCAAACCCGCGACCGGCCACGGCGATCGCAAAGGTATGCTGCGCGTCCGTGCCACAGGCTTCGACGCACTTGTAGCAGAGCACACACTTCGAATAGTCGCGCACGTAGAGGTCGTTGTCGATCTTGACCGGCTGCTGCACGGTGGCTGGCGCGCCATGGCCGGAGTGCCCGGTCGGCGCGAGGCGCGCGGGCGTGGCGCCGTATTTCTCCATGTCGGCCAGGTAACGGGGGTCGGCGGTGGATAGATCGACCGAGGATCCGAGCAGTTCAAACACGAGCTTGCGGCTGTGCCGGACGCGTTCGGAGTCGGTCTGAATCACCATGCCTGCGTCCACCGGCCGGGAACACGCCGGCACCAGGACGCGAGAGCCCTCGACCTCGACCACACAGACACGGCACACGTTCACCGGTGTGAGGCTCTCGAGGTAGCAGAGTGTCGGCGTCTCGATGCCTATCGTCTTGCAAGCGTGGATGATGGTCGTCCCCTCAGGGACACGGACGGTCTTGCCGTCAATCGTCACTTCGACGGTGCGGACAAACGGGAGAGGCACGGGCATCATGAGGGGTGTCGCTCCAGAGAAAATTTCCTAATGGCACTTTCAACCGCGCTCGATGCCGTCTGACCCAGGCCGCAGATCGACGCATCACGCATCACACGACCGAGGTCGGCAATCAGCGTGCGCTCGGTGTCGCGGTCCCCGGAGGCTCGTGCGGCCACGAGCCGGTGTAGCGCTTCCTCCTGTCGAATCGTGCCGATGCGACAGGGCACACACTGGCCGCACGATTCGTCACGGAAGAAGCTCGCGATGCGGATCAGGATGTCGCCCAGGTCCACCTGATCATCAAACACCATGATCACGCCGGAGCCCAGTGTGGCGGCGGCCGCTCTCGTCCCCTCGAAGGTCAGCGGCATGTCGAGTTCGTCAGGCGTGACAAATACGCCCGCCGCCCCTCCGAGCAAGATTGCCTGGAGTGGGCGTCCGCCGGCGACACCACCGGCCTTCGCCAGGAGTTCCCGCAGCGTGATGCCAAACGGAGTTTCGTAGACGCCGGGCGTGGTGACACACCCGGAGACACAGAATAATTTCGTCCCGCTCGACCCGGCAGTTCCGGTGGCCGCAAAGGTGGGCCCGCCGGCGCTGACCACATCGAGGACGTTCACCAGTGTCTCGACGTTGTTAATCACGGTCGGTTTGTGGAACAGGCCTGCCTGCACCGGGAACGGCGGCTTGTTGCGCGGCTCTCCTCGAAATCCTTCAAGGGAATTAAAGAGCGACGTTTCTTCTCCGCAGATGTAGGCGCCCGCGCCGCGACGGACTTCAAGGTGGAAACAAATGCCTTCACCTGAAATGTTGTCGCCAAGCCAGCCCCGCACTTTCGCCTGCGTGATCGCGTGCTGCAGCCGCGCGGTGGCGCGGGGATATTCGCCGCGAATGTAGATGTAGCCCCGCTGGGCACCGATCGCGATCCCGGCGATGGTCATCGCCTCGACCAGTGCGAAGGGGTCCTCCTCCATCAACACACGATCCTTGAACGTGCCGGGTTCCGATTCGTCGGCATTACAGACGACATAGTGCGGGTGGACGGGTGACCGCGCGACGGCCTCCCACTTGCGGCCGGTCGGGAACGCGGCACCGCCACGACCCAGCAACTGTGACTCGGTCACCTCCCGCAGCACTTGTTCAGGACCGATGGCAAGTGCTCGACGCAGCGCCTGGTAGCCGCCGTGTGCGCGATAGTCATCGAGGCTTGAGGGATCTGCAGCGCCCACGCGCCGAAGCAGACGCAGCAAAGGGTCACGTGGCGCCTCCGCCTGGGGCACCGCCACCCCCGAGGGCATCGGCACATCACCGGACATCACGGCAGCCACCAGCACGGGCGCCGTCACGTGCGTGATGGTGTGGTCCACCGGCGCGACGCCGGCGTTTTGCACAAGAGCCACTGGCGCCTGTTCGCAGTACCCGAGGCAAGGACTGCGTTGCCACGTCCCCTCGGGGCGAGTCCCGGCGGCGCCACACGCCTGCTCCATCACCTGGCACAGGCGCTCGGCGCCTTTGACCCGGCACGCAATGTCGTCACACACGTGCACGACACGCGGCGCGCGTGGCGTGGTCGAGAACATGTGGTAGAACGTCGCGACACCGTACGCCTCGGCGGGCGGCACCGACAACTGTGCGCAGATGTGATTGAGGGCACCTTCGCTAATCCAGCCGACGCGCGCCTGCGCGGCGTGCAGCGCGGGCAGGAGCATGTGCCGTGTGCCGGGCCCCGTGCCCGTCACCACCGCAATCGCCGCGTCAATGGCCTGTTGTTCCTCGGCTGACGCCTCCGCGCCGGG
>CAYZLT010000468.1:0-2721 GCA_964479175.1 uncultured Solibacteraceae bacterium
GCTGTTCTGCGCCTTCGCCATTTCCGCCGCTGAAAAGCGGCGGCCCCATTGAAGCCGCCGGGTTCTTGGGCGACACGAAGTTTACCCGGTGTAATTTCCGCCGCTGAAAAGCGGCGGCCCCATTGAAGCTCGTTCGGCCCGAATGGTTTCGCCCGACTTCCCGTATTTCCGCCGCTGAAAAGCGGCGGCCCCATTGAAGCGCAGGGGTGGGGCGTATCGGGGTCGGTCGTCACGGATTTCCGCCGCTGAAAAGCGGCGGCCCCATTGAAGCCATTCCAGACAGACGACTTTCACGCTTGAGGTTTTTATTTCCGCCGCTGAAAAGCGGCGGCCCCATTGAAGCACGTTCACTTTCGCATTGGCTTCGAGCCCGCGCGTCTATTTCCGCCGCTGAAAAGCGGCGGCCCCATTGAAGCCTGTCAAACACGCCCGGCAGGAAGTCGTCCCGCTCAGACTGAGACGATGGTCAGCGTTGGATCGAGGCGTGTGAGATCGTCGGAGTCACTCGTCACCACAATCTGCCGCGCCCGTCGAGCGCCACCACGTCTGTGTCCGGTTGACGAATGAGCCGGGCGAGTCGCGCTTGTTGCGCCGGGCGGCGGATCGCCTGAGCCAGGGCGGTCGCAGGGATCATGATGGGCAGGCCGCGCTCGGCGGCCCGCGCCAGCAGCGCAAGTACACGACGGTCGCCGCGGTCCACGGCGATCAAGCCGCCTGCGTCAAAGGTGATGCCGCTCACGCCGGCGCCCTGCGCTTTGCCGGGCCTTTTCGTGGTCCCGCCGTGAGGAGCGCATCGGCCCAGGCCCGTTCCTTCCTGGTCAATGGGCCCCCGCTTTGCTCCAGCGCGGACTCCAGCATGTCCTTCCATCCAGCCACATCGTGGAGGGCGATCCGCACCGCGTGCTGGACACATCCAGAGACGCTTGAGGTCCGTCCGCCGGAGACCAGTGCACGAATCTCTTCCAGTTGGTCGTCGTGAACCGTGACTGTGATCTTGGTGGTCGCCATACCGTTACCCACACCACGCCAGCACGCCCAGTGTAGCCAGAAATTTTAGGGACCTGTGCGACAATTGGTCTGCTCAGGAGGCACATCCATGAAGAATCGTCTGACCGTCGCCGTTTCGGCGATGTCATTTCTCGTCGCCGCAGGCCTGTTTGCCCAGCAGGCTCCATCCAATGAGCGGCTCACCTCGCAGGTGTTCGACGGGCTCGAACTGCGCAGCATCGGACCGTCACTGGTCACGGGCCGCATCGCCGACTTCGATGTGGACCCGAAAAATCCCAACGTCTATTACGTGGCCACCGCCGCAGGCGGTGTGTGGAAGAGCGTCAATCGCGGGATCACGTGGGAGTCCACATTTGATCGCGGCGGCTCATTCAACTTGTGCTGCATCAAAGTTGACCCGAAGGATTCCAACATCGTCTGGCTCGGCACGGGCGAAAATTCCAATCCGCGCAGCTCGATGATTGGTGACGGCCTCTACAAGTCCACCGACGCGGGCATGACCTGGACGCGCGTGGCGCTGGCCGACTCCGAGCACATCGGCAACATCCAGATCGACCCGCGCGATTCAAACGTGGTCTACGTCTCGGCGCAGGGCCCGCTGTGGTCCTCCGGCGGCGAACGCGGACTCTACAAGACGACGGATGGCGGCAAGACGTGGCGTGAAATTCTGACGGTCAGCCCCGATACTGGCGCGAACGAAGTGGTCATTGATCCGGCCAGTCCCAACACGCTGTACGTCGCGATGTGGCAGCGTCGGCGCGCGGTCGGACAGTTCATCGGTGGCGGCCCCGAGAGCGGCATCTACAAATCCACGAACGCCGGCCAGACGTGGACCAAGCTGACGACCGGGCTGCCCGTCAAGGACATGGGCCGCATCAATCTGGCGGTGGACGCGAAAGTGCGCCCGTCACGCCTGTACGCGATGGTCGACGCCCTCGCGGATGAGCGTGGCTTCTACCGCTCGGACGATTCGGGCAACACGTGGGCGCGCGTTGGCAAGCGTGCGCCCGGCGGCGGCAGGGGCGGCGGCACTCCGGTCGCCGATACCGACGACGTGCGCCAGGCAGACAATGAAGAAGAAGCCCAGGAAGGCCCGCAGGAGGCCTCCACCTGGTTCATGAATGCCGATCCCGGCTACTACAACGAATTTTTCGTGGACCCGATTCGCCCGGACACCGTGTGGGCGATGAGCACAAATCTCGAGCGCAGCACCGATGGCGGCCGGACGTGGAGCACGTTCCCCACCCAGGGCGTCCACGTCGACCACCACGTCATCTGGCCCAATCCCACGGATCGGAACCACCTCGTGCTGGGCAATGACGGCGGCCTCTACGAGTCGTACGACGAGGGGCGCACATGGCGTCATTTCACGAACCTGCCGATCTCGCAGTTTTATCGTGTGTCGGTGGACAACATGACGCCGTTTTACAACGTGTGCGGCGGCACGCAGGACAACGGGTCGTTCTGCACTCCGCACCGGACGCAGAATGCCGCCGGGATCCGGACCAGCGACGTCTACATCACGGGCGGTGGCGACGGCTTCCAGACACGCAGTGATCCGGACGATCCGTATTTCACGTACGCGACCTCGCAGAACGGCGCGGTGACGCGCCTGGATCTGCGCACCGGGCAGTCACGGTCCATTCGGCCCAACGCGGGCAATACCAAAAATCTCGACGGGTCGTCCATCGCGGCACCGGCCGCCGGCGGCCG
>CAYZLT010000469.1:0-2709 GCA_964479175.1 uncultured Solibacteraceae bacterium
CCTTGTATTTGGCCTCCTGGTCACCAGCGTCAAACTGGAAATCGAAACGCAGGTGTTTCACATCCAACTCTTGCGGAAACGCATACAGGGGGTTGAACACGATCAAGCTCTTGCCCGCTTCAATGTCGCGCTGGGGTACGGTGAGTATGCTCATGCCATTGGTGCCGAGCCGGTATTGGGCCAGCAGCGTGCCACCGGCACCAAGCACCGACACTTCAATGCCGCTCAGTTCGATTTTGTCCGTGCTCATGTTGTCGACGCGGAAATCGAAATTGAGCAATTGTTGCTGCTTCCCCTGTTCGATCAAGGGTTGAACCGGTTGCACGGAGACGCTGACCAGGGGGGCCTGGGCGGCCCCCACGCCTGCGCCCACGCCGGCCAGACACAGTGCTGCCAGTGCCAATGTGCGTTCAATCTGATTCATGTTGCGCTCTCGTCAGTGGTTTCGGATGGGCGGTCACACGACCATCGCAACTCTAGACGATAGTGCGGCCTTCTGGCGACGGGCGTCGACTGAGCCAGACGCTCACGACCGGCAGGACAATCATTTGAAGCACTGGCCAGAGTCCAACCGCAATCACGGGAAGAATGGGCATCAGGCTGTTGTACGTCCACCTGTGCTCGGCGAGGGCAACACGTTCCAGCACGATCGCGCTCAGCGCTCCCAGGATTCCGAGGGCAGCCAGACGAGCGGCAGTCGGGCGGCCTGACGCCGACAGACCCCCGACCAGCGCCCACAGTCCCAACGTCCAGACCGCGTCGGCCGCCGCCATCGGCAGGCAGTGGCGCAGGCGGAAGACGAACGAACCGGCCGACTCCACGAACGCGACGGCGTGGGTCGCTTCCCAGGCCCAGTGCAGCACGAACGCCACGACGACCAGGCGACCGACCACCGCTGCCTTCACTAGGCTCCCCGCCATGCGCGTGGCCATGGTCATGGCTCGATCTTCACGGTGGACATCATGCCCAGGTCTTCATGGTCGAGGATGTGGCAGTGCTGCACCGCGGTGCCCGCGAAGTCGGTGAAGCGAATGCGGATCCGCGCCCGCCCGCGTGCCGGCACCACGACGCCGTCGAGCCACGCCGGCTGTGCCTGACCATCCGCACCCACCCGCTGGAACGCATTGGTGTGCACGTGCATCGGGTGGTCCATGTCCGTGGTGTTGACGTACTCCCAATCCTCGACGTCGCCCAGCCGCACGCGATCGTCGATGCGCGCGTGGTCGAACTCGCGGCCGTTGATCAGGAAGCGCATGCCCATGCCGCGGCCCGGCACCATCCCCATCGCCTCGGACAGGACGAACGTCCGTCGCAGCGGCCCTGAAGGCAGGCGCTCCATCTCGCCAAGGGTGTGCGGCACGCCAACAGGTGACCCGGCGCGACCCTCGTACACCACCGTCGCGATCTCGAACGGGGTGCGCGTGCCCAGGGCGCCGCCCATCATCCCCGCTGAGCCCCGGGGGTACGGGAGATTCATGAGTCGATAGGACCCGCCCGCTCGGACGCCCTGAACCAGGACGTCTCGACGCTCACCCGGCGCCAGCAACAGCTCCTCAACGCGCTGCGGCGCCGCCAGGCTGCCACCGTCGGTCGCGATGATGTGCAGCGGGTGGTCTTCGAGGGAGAGGCGATAGAACCTGGACACTGAGGCGTTGAGCAGCCGCAACCGCAGGAGACCACCCTGCTCGATCGCGTACCTGAACCGCGCTTGGCCGCTCACCGTCACGAGCGACCCCTCGCGGCCGGCCATCAGGGCGCTCATGCCGGGATCAACGGGTCGGCCCAACCGGTCGAGTGCGAAGTCCTGCAGCACGAGGATGTGCTCGCGCGCCGCCGCGACTTCCGGGATTGCGTCCAACGCTCCCCGGATCACCAACGGGGCGGCGAGGCCGAGCGACACTTGCCGGGCGACTGACCCGTGTAGATGCGGGTGCAGCCAGAACAGTCCGGCGGGATGGTTCTCCGGAATGCGAAACACATAGGCCAGGGCCTCACCCGGAGGCACCGCCAGGAAGATGTTGTCGGCCGTCCCATCCGGGGGAACGTGCAGGCCGTGAAAATGCAGGTTCGTCGACTCGGACAGGTCATTGCTCAGGCGAATCCGGACATCGTCACCGGCCCCAACCTCAAGCAGGGGACCAGGCACCTGACCATTGAAGGACCAGAGTCTGGCGGGAGCACCGGCGAGAGCTATCCACTGTTCGCTGGCGACCAACTCGACATCGAGGCGCCCGTCGACGCTTGTCAGACGCGCCTCGTTGCCTGCTGATTGCGTCCTGCCGGCCAGTGGCGCCCCAGTGAACCGCGTCGCACTGCGACCGCCAAGCACGGTGACACCGGCGGCTGCCCCAAGTCCTACGAACGCTCTCCGTGTGACGTACATACGCCTACCGCTCCTCCCGTTCTGCGGGTTGTCCGGCTGAGTGGTGCTGGAGCACGCGGTCACGAACGGACGGTATCTCATCTCCGCAGCAGCACGCCGGAAACTCGGCGCGCAGGGCATCGAGCGCGCGTGCGGCCGACTCGGTCCTGGGCGGATTCTGGTGGTTGTAGCCGAGCTCGGCAGTCGGCGTTTGCAGGTGGATGACGGCGTCGTTCAGGCCGTCCACTGTGCCACGGTCGCACAAGACAATCGCCGGATGATGGCTGTCGCCCGTGACGAGCGCCGTCTTGCCGGCCCCCGGTCCACCCGTGAGGACGATCCGCCGA
>CAYZLT010000470.1:0-2690 GCA_964479175.1 uncultured Solibacteraceae bacterium
GAGCCACGTCGGCGAGGCGCCAATCTTGACGTCAGCCGTCGCGAGCGAAAACCGCCCACACAGCGGCGACTCGACTACAACGCGAACGGACCCTGGACCTTGGACCGTTGTGGGCCCCTGGACCCCTGGACTCCTGGACCCCTGGACTCCAAACGCTGTCGCCGCTTCTTTCGCCAAGCCACGCACCGAGAGACAGTCCGGCCGATTGGCCGTGATCTCGAAGTCGATCGTGTCGCCTTCGATGGAGGCGACCTCGAAGCCGCCGCCGGCAATGCGGTGTGCGATGTCAGTGGCCGACGTGGACGCGGGCAGACCCGCGAGGTCGGCAATCCATGATGCGGGCGCTTTCACAGAGCCACCTGCTCAAGGAAGCGCAGATCGTTTTCGTAGAACATGCGGATGTCGTCCACGCCGTAGAGACGCAGAGCGAGCCGCTCGATGCCGACACCAAAGGCGAAGCCCGTGTATTTGTCCGAGTCGTACCCGACGGCTTCAAACACGGCCGGATGCACCATGCCGCAGCCGAGGATTTCGATCCATCCGGTGTGTTTGCAGAGGTTGCAGCCCTTGCCTGCGCAACCCTGGCACTCGACGTCGAGTTCCGCCGAGGGTTCGGTATAGGGGAAGAAGCTGGGGCGGAACCGAGTCGCCACGCGGCCGCCAAAAAACTGTTCCGCGAATCCGTTCAGCGTGCCGCGCAGATCGCCGAGGCTGATGCCCTCGTCCACGACCAAGCCTTCGATCTGGGTGAACATCGGTGTGTGCGTCGCATCGAATTGGTCGCGTCGATACACGCGGCCCGGGGCAATGACGCGCACCGGTGGTTCGTGCGTTTCCATATAGCGAATCTGCATGCCTGACGTGTGCGTGCGCAGCAGGGTCGCCGCGCGTCCGCCGTCGGGCACGGGCACGGGGCTTGTCAGGTACAACGTGTCCTGCATGTCACGTGCTGGATGTTCGGCCGGCATGTTGAGCGCTTCGAAGTTGTGCCAGTCGTCTTCGAGCTCCGGCCCTTCGATGACCTGGTAGCCCATTGCCATAAAGATGTCTTCCACACGTTCGCGCACCTGCGTCAGCGGGTGACGTCGTCCGAGCAGTGGTCGCCGGCCTGGGAGCGTGACGTCCAACGCGTCTTTGGGCGGCGCCGTGGCGGCGACCTCGGCCTCGCGCGCATCCAGTGCCGCTTCGATTTCCTGCTTGAGTGCATTCGACGCGGCACCGAGCGTGCGCTTCTCTTCTGGCGTCGCTGACGCAATGGATTTGACGAGTGCGGTCACCAGGCCGTGTTTGCGGCTCAGAAACTGGTCGCGTAACGTCTTGAGATCGCCGGGTGAGCGTGCGGCCGCGAGGGCAGCACGGAATTGGGAACGGAGTGCGTCAACGGACGGGGCGGACATGCCCGGACATTGTACAAGGCCGAGAGGCAGCGCTGACGCGCGGCAAGAAGGCTCCTTCGGTCGTCAGCGGTAGAGCGTCAGCAGCTCCAGCTTCGCCAGTCGCCGGAAGTCGTCGTCGAGCGACCACACCAGTGCCTGCTCGGTGGCGGCAAGGACGCCAATCAGCAGATCGCCGAGACTGAATCGTTCGCCCGCCTCGCCGGCGCGCAGCGTCCACGCGTCGATCGTGCGCCACGTGTCGTCTGTGGGATAGATCAGCGGCAGTGCCGCCAGCGTGCGCGCGAGGCGTTCGCGCGTGCGTCCGCCGGTGCCAAGGAGGAGTTCCGTGCGCACGGGTACAGGGAGTGCGACCAGATCGGCGTCGAGCAGTTGTCGCAACACGTCGCCTTCCTCGCTGACAGGCTTGCGAAGTGCGGCGATCCACACCGACGAGTCCACAACGATCACGCCGGATGCTGCCCACGGCCACGGACGTGACCGAGGTCGATATCGATATCCGTGTTGCCGAACATCGACTTGAGTTCCTCCAGCCGCTTCCGGCGAATGACCTCCCGCAACGCAAAGATGACGGTCTCAGTCTTCGACTTCAGCCCCGTTGCCTGCCGGGCCTCGTCAACAAGCTCCGGCGGAATGATCATAGTGGTACGCATGGAATAGTTATATTCGTATGTATGTTACATGTCAATTTATGCATATATTGGGCAGTGGGCTACTTTGCATAAAATAAAATCGGTATGCACTCGGAACCCGTGCGACCATCCGGTACACCGTGCGTGTTGCTGCCGAGCGGGCAAGTGACGGTGTGGCCGGCACGGTCCACGCGACGGTGGAAGTCCCCGACTTCACGCGCGACGCACTCTCGCTGTCGGGCGTGGCGATCGGGCGCGGCGACGGCCGGCGCATCGCAGCACGCCAGGAGATCGAGGGCCTGCTTCCGTTCGCGCCCACGGCGGTGCGGGCCTTTGAAGCCAGTGACCGCGTTGGCGCCCTGCTGCGTGTCCATCAGGGCTCGAGCCGGCCAGTTGCGGCGACGATGACGACGTCGATTGCGGATTCAATGGGCGCGGTGCTCTTTACACGATCGGAGGAGATCGCGCCGACGGTATTCTCGAACGGCACCGCGGAACATCGGTTCGAGATACCGTTGGTCGACATCCCTCCCGGCACGTAACTGCTTCGGTTTGTGGCCGCGATGGGCAAGACCTCCGCCCAGCGCGAGGTGCGGTTCTCCGTGCGCTGATGAGCGGGTCAATTGACAAACAAAAAAGGTGCAGGGCTTGAAGAACCCTGCAC
>CAYZLT010000471.1:0-2684 GCA_964479175.1 uncultured Solibacteraceae bacterium
ACGAGGACGACCCATCTGACGGACTGAAAGGACGCGTCAAACGCGCGAGCGAGGCCGGGCAAAGCCGCGTTGGCGATGCTGGTGTCCAGCGACGCCATGAGCATGGTCAATGACAATCCGGTGAGTGCGACGCGGGATGACGTGAGCACGACGCAAATCTACCGACGCTCAATGACAAGCGGAAGACGCACCGTTTGCATTTAATACATGCGTTTGACGCCATCTCTCAAACGTGCGAGTGTCTCCGCATGTCCACGCCTGACCTGAATCTGCTCTTCACGCTGAACGCGGTGTTGTCGGAGGGCAGTGTCGTGCGGGCCTCCCGGCGGCTTCGCCTGAGTCCATCGGCCATGAGCCGCGCATTGGCCCGCGTGCGCGAGGTGACGGGCGATCCGCTGTTGGTGCGCGCGGGCCGCGGCCTGGTGCCGACGCCCCGGGCGCTGGAGCTTCGCGAACAGGTCGAACGGTTGGTGGACGAGGCGGGTTCCGTGCTGCGTCCGGTCACCGCACCGGACCTGAACGGCGTGACCCGAGTGTTCACCATTCGCACCAGTGAAGGGTTTGTGGAGACTTTCGGCCCGGCGCTGATTGCCAGAGCGGCTCAACAGGCGCCGGGCGTCCGCCTCCACTTCGTCGCCAAACAAACCCGGGACGGCGCCGCGCTTCGTGATGGCTCTGTCGATCTGGAAACCGGGGTCGTCGACCAAGACACGCGGCCGGAGTTGAGGCAAGTGCCGCTCTTCAAGGATCGGCTGGTGGGGGTCGTGAGGCGCGGCCACCCGCTCGCTGGTTCTCGGGTCACACCAAGGCGCTACGCAGCCGCAGGTCACATCGGCATCTCGAGAAAGACTGTCGACAACGGCAGCGTCGATGCGGCCCTCGAATCCCTTGGACTGGCACGATCCATCGTCACGTCCGTGAGCGGCTTCTCCACGGCCATCGCGGTCGCGCGGGACTCAGACCTTGTGGCCACCGTGCCCGAACGCCACACCGGCGCACTGCGCGCGAACATGCGGACATTTGAGCTGCCGGTCGCTGTGCCAGGCTTCACCGTGTCGATGTTGTGGCATCCGCGAATGCATGCCGACGCGGTACATCACTGGCTGCGGGCCTGTGTCCTCGCTGTGGTCTGAATGACCGTCTGCCCTTGCGAGCGCCGGCCACCGACGTGGCGGAATTCACTTTGCAGCGCAAACTGAATCCATGCCGCACCGTGCGATCCGGTTTGTGACCGCCAATTACACCCAGCTTCAAGGACTGCGCCTCGTGCCGCTGGGCCTGTTCCTGTTGTGCTGGACATCACTCGACCTGCTGGGTGTCCTAAATAGCGCAGGTGTGTTTCCGCGCGACCGTGGTCCACAATGTGGGCATGACAATTTACCTGGCGTGTACCGTGCGCGGCGATCGGGGCGGTGTGCTGGCGGGGCGCGCCCTGGCCGAGGGACTGAAGGTCCGCGGCCACCACATCCTTACTGAACATCTGCTGCGAGACGATGTGGAGACCGCCGAGTCTGCTCTGAGCGAAGCCGAGGTATTTTCGCGGGACCTTGAGTGGCTCGACGCCTGTGACGCGCTCGTCGCCGAAGCGTCGGCGTCAAGCTTTGGCGTCGGCTTCGAGGTGGGCTACGTGCTGTCGCGTGCGGCCGAGACAGGCAAGAAGGTGTTTCTGCTCTACAACACCGCAGCCATCCCCAGGATGTCCCGGCTGATTCTGGGCAACAATCACGCCTCCTGTGTGCGGGTGCCCTACACGGCCACCGAAGACTTGGAGGTATTCCTGGCCACCCATTTTTAGTATCCGTTCGGCCATGACCCGTCCTGCCCACGCGTGGCTCTCCGGCTGGGCCGCGTCGATTACTTGATCTTGCTCACATCGATCGCCCATACGCCGCGACCGTGTGTCCCGATGACGAGCATCCGGTCGCGCGGATGCACGATGAAGTCCATCACGGCAACCGACGGCAGATTGCCACCGAGCACTTCCCATTGCTGGCCGCCGTTCGTCGTCACGTACACGCCGAAGTCGTTGGCGGCGTACAGCACGTTCGGGCTCACCGGATCTTCGCGAATCATGTTCATGGGCCCGCCAGGGATGTTGCCCGCGATGCTCGTGAACGTCTTGCCGTAGTCGATGGACTTGTAGAGACGGACGGCAAAGTCCTCGTCGTAGCGACCTTGTTGCGCGACGTAGACCGTGCCCTCGTCGTGCTGCGACGCCACCACCTTCGCGATCCACTGCCGTTTCGGCAGGTTCGCCGTCAGCTCGCGGAACTCCTTGCCGTCATCAATCGACACCCACAGTCGTCCGTCGTCGGTGCCGCTGTAGAGGAGGCCCTTCTTTTTGGGCGACTCGGAGATCGTGATGACGAGCTGGTGCGGGACGTCGCCGATTTTGGCCTTGTCGCCGTAACTCATGTCGCCCGACAGACGCTCCCACGTATTGCCGCGATCGCGGGAGCGATAGAGATATTGCGTGCCGAAGTAGATCGTGTCGGGATCGTGCGGCGAGAGTTCAATGGGCGCCAGGACCTGCATGCGCAGTGGATCCTCGCCGGCCGCAATCGCGGGACGGATTTCCGTGTTCCGCTGCGGGCCTGCCGGAGGTTCGGCGCCACGTCCACCGCCACCACGGCCTCCGCCGGCCGGAGCGGCAATGCTGTAGTCGGTGCGCGTCAGCTTGCCGG
>CAYZLT010000472.1:0-2674 GCA_964479175.1 uncultured Solibacteraceae bacterium
TCGACACAGATGACCTGGTTGCCGGTCTCCGCGAAACACGCGCCGACGACCAAGCCGACGTACCCTGTGCCTACCACCGCAATTCGCATGATCACTCCCACGCACGCGCCTGAAACCTCAGACGGTACCACGCCGATTTCGATACAGTCAACCAATTGACAGCGAAGGAGTTATGGCCAATCGTGTCCCGTGCGGATTCTGATCGATTACCGGCCGGCGCTGCGACAGCGCACGGGTGTCGGCGAATATGTGCACGAGCTCGCCCGGGCGCTCCTGGCGGCCGATCGACCCTCGGCGGAGTCCCTGACCCTCTTCTCATCGTCGTGGCGGGATCGCGTGGACGCGGGCGCTGTGCCGGCAGCGGCGACCGTCGACATCCGACTCCCTGTGCGGGCCCTCAACTACGCCTGGCACCGGTGGCAGTGGCCCACGGTCGAACAACTGACCGGGCGATCGTTTGACGTGGTGCACGCCGCGCACCCCATCCGCCTGCCGAGCCGGACGGCTGCGCAGGTGGTGACGGTGCACGATCTCGATTTTCTGCGCCATCCGGAGCGGACGCGGGCGGAGATTCGGCGCGACTACCCCGAGCTCGCGCCCGCGCACATCCGCGGAGCCGACGCCGTGATCGCGGTGTCGGCGTCCACCGCCGCTGATATCGAGACATTGACGGGGCGACCGGCATCACGCGTGACGATCGCGCCGCTGGGTCGTCCCGACTGGCCTCGTCGCCTTCAGGAACCTGAGGATGGCGTCCTCCTGTTTCTGGGCACACTCGAGCCGCGCAAAAATATCGGCGGCCTGCTCGACGCCTATGCCCTGCTGCTCGCGCGTCGGAATGCGGTCGGGGTGCCGACGCCCACCCTGGTACTCGCGGGCGCACCGGGCTACGGGGCTGACGCCCTCATCGCTCGGACCCATCAGGGCATCTTCCACGGCAAGGTTGAGGTGCTCGGGTACGTGGATCCGGACCTTCGCGTGCGCACGTACAGTCGCGCCGTCGCCCTGGTAATGCCGTCCCATACCGAAGGCTTCGGACTGCCCGCACTGGAGGCCATGACCCTCGGCATTCCAGTGGTCGCCGCCAATCAAGGCGCGCTGCCCGAAGTACTCGGCGGTGCCGGCATTCTGTGTGACGCGTCCGACCCGGCCGCACTCAGCGCCGCACTGGAATCGGTGATCGACAACCGTGCGCAACGTGACCATCTCCGCGAGGCGGGGTGGAAACGTGCCCTGGACTTTTCGTGGGGACATACGGCCGCTCGCACGCGTGAGGCGTGGGCCGGCGCGATCGACGCGGCCCGGAAACAACGTCGTGGCTGACCGCCTGACGATCGGCATCGACGGCCGGGAGCTCGCCGGTTATCCCACCGGCGTCGGCCGGTATGTCGCCGGCGTCCTCCAGTCCTGGGCCGACGAGGGGTTCCCCCATCGCCTGCATCTGGTCCTGCACGCGGCGCCACCCGACTGGGTCACCCGCCTGCCGCTCGACCTGACCGTTGACCTCTGTCCCGCCAGCGTCGCCGGCACCGTGTGGGAACAGACGACGCTGCCGGCGGCGGCCAGACGGGCCGCGGTGGACGTACTGCTCTGTCCGGCCTACACCGCTCCGCTGCGTGCGCACTGTCCCACGGTGCTTATCGTGCACGACGTCTCGTTTTTCGCCCAGCCCGGTGGGTTCCGGTGGCGCGAAGGTCTACGCCGACGATGGCTCACACGCGCGAGTGCCCGGCGTGCGGCCGCCGTGTTGACCGACTCCGCATTTTCGGCCGACGAAATTGCGCGCTGGCTCGGCGTGCCTCGCAAGGAGGTCATCCTCGCACCGCAAGGCGCGCCAGCGTGGCGCGGCGGCCCGGCCGCACACGAACGTGCGCCAGTGGTGCTCTCGGTCGGCACACTCTTCACCAGACGGCACATCCCGGAACTGCTCGACGCGTTCGCCACCATCGTCGCGCGCGTGCCCGAGGTGCGCCTGGCGCTCGTTGGAGGCAACCAGACCCATCCCAGGATCGACCCGATGGCGATTGCCGGCAGACTTGGCATCGCCGACCGGGTGCAGTGGCAGACCTACGTCACCGACGAGGAGCTGGATACGCTGTACCGGACCGCCCGGGCGTTTGTGTTTCTGTCCGACTACGAAGGCTTCGGCATGACGCCGATGGAGGCCGCCGCACGTGCGGTGCCGTCGGTGATGCTTGATACCGACGTCGCGCGGGAGGTCTATGCGGACGGCGCGATGCGGGTGCCGCTCTCGGTCCCGACGATCGCGGATGCGTTGACCACCCTGCTGACCGACGAGGCGGTCCATGCCCGGGTGACCGCCGCGGCGCGGGAGCGACTCGCGCTCTTCACCTGGAGTCACACAGGGCGCGTGGTGCGCGAGGCCCTCGAAAGCGCCGCCGCCTCCCGGGGAAAGCGGCGCGCGTGACCACCCCCCTCGACATCATCATCGTCAACTTCAACACGGCCGCGGATCTGCGCGCGTGTCTGCGATCGTTGCACGCGGCCCCGCCTGCGCGGGTGCATACGATCTGCGTTGTCGACAACGCGTCAACCGACGGCAGCCAGGTCATGGTCCGGACCGAGTTTCCGCACGTGACCCTGTTCTCGCTTGACCGCAACGTCGGGTTCGCGGCGGCGAACAATGTGGGGATGCGGAGTACCCGAGCCACCC
>CAYZLT010000473.1:0-2673 GCA_964479175.1 uncultured Solibacteraceae bacterium
CATCCACGCCGGCGAGGTCGAAGGCAAAGAATCCACGCTCATCCTGTTGCGCGAGTTTGCGCAGGGCCGGCACGCCGAGTGGCTCGAGTCGATGGTGTTCCTGATCACGCCGATCTTCAACGCCGACGGCAACGAACGGTATGGGCTCCGCAATCGTCCGCGCCAGAACGGCCCCATCAACGGCATGGGCACCCGCGCCAACGGCCAGAACATCAATATCAACCGCGACTTCATGAAGCTGGAAACGCCGGAAGGTCGCGCGTTCGTCACACTCTGGAACAACTACAACCCCTACGTGGGTATGGACCTGCACACGTCTGACGGGTCCACGCACGGTTATCACCTCACCTACTCGCCGCCGCTCAACCCGAACACGAGCGACTTCATCATGACCATGATGAAGAACGAGTGGTTCCCGTTTGTGACCGAGCAGATTCGCGCCAAACACAAGTGGGAAACCTTTTATTACGGCAACGTCAGCAACCCCGGAGGCCGCGGTGGTGCGGGTCGTGGTGGCCGTGGCGGTGATGCGGGCGCGGCCACGCCACCTCCCGCACAGCCGCCCGCTCCGGCAGCGCCGGCAGGCCCGCGCGCGTGGGGCACGTTTGAACATGTGCCGCGCTTCCACAACAACTACGTCGGCATGCGCAATCGCTTTGCATTGCTGAGTGAGGCCTACGCGTACGCGACGTTTGAGGATCGCATCAAGGCCACCAACTATTTCATCGAAGAGTCCATGAACTTCGCGCACAAGAACGCCGCACGCATCACCAAGGCCGTCGAAGATGCCGAACGTGAGGCCATTTCAGGCAAGACGTTTGCGACCCGCGCGGCGATCAAGGCCGGGGGCATGATCGAGATCCTGATGGGTGAGGTCGAGGACGAAAAAAACCCCATCGACGGTGGCGTCATGAACCGCCGCACGGACGTCATCAACAAAGAGCAGATGATCGACCGCCTCTGGTTTGCCCCGACGGCGACCGAGACCGCGCCCACCGAATACTACGTGCCGGCCTCCGCCACCAAGGCGCTGGACCTGCTGCGCCACCAGGGCATCATGATGAAGCAGACCACGGCCCCGGTGACCGGACTGCAGCAGTTCACGATTGCGACCAACGTGCAGGCGGCCCCGCGCGCGGGTATCGACATCAACGGTCACGCGCTCCGCACGCTGACCGGCACCTGGGCCGCTGGCACCACGGCCGCGCCTGCCGGCGCATGGCTCGTGCCCATGAACCAGCCCCTCGCCAGACTCGCGTTTTATCTCCTCGAACCCAACAGCGACGACGGCGTCACCACGTGGAATTTCCTCGACGAGATGCTCGGCGAGGGCGTGACGGTGTATCCGATCCTGCGGAAACAGTAGTACCTAGGGCGTGACCTTCAGGTCCGCCACTCCGGCGCTAGACCAGCTTCGCGAGGCGTTTTTCGACGTCGGTGATGGCCGCCTGCAGTTGCTTGCGGCGCACCGGATGTTGGGTGGCGTCGAACTGACGGCGGAGTTCGGACAGCCCCAGCGACAGGGACGTGATTTCCGCGTTTCTGACGGGGTCGATGTGCGGCTTCGGAGATCGGCGCTCCCGTCGGGCGGCTTCCCGCTCGTCGGCCAGTTCCTGAATTCTCGCGTCCGCGTCAATAAGGCCTTCGCCTGCGTCACCCATGGTTTTTGAACATAACAGAGCTTGATGTCATCCTGCGATAGGATCGCGTCCATGCGCACAATTTTTCTGGTCCTATCCGCACTGATGCTTCTGGTGCCTATCACCGCGGCCACGCGCTCAGAGACGCAGCCCCCCGGGATTACGTCGCTGCTGGGACGACCGCTTACTCCCCCAGCCATGGCACCAGAGGCCAAATCGCGCATGGAGGCGCAGTTGGAGACCGCGCGCGCGGCATGGGAGAAGGATCGCGACAACGCCGATGCGCTGATCTGGGTCGGTCGACGCACCGCCTACCTCGGACAATATCGTGAGGCGCTCAAAATTTTCACTGACGGAATCGTCCGGCATCCGACAGATGCGCGCATGTTCAGACACCGTGGTCACCGGTATCTGACCGTCCGCGAGATCGACCGCGCCATCGGGGACTTCGAGAAGGCCGCGTCACTCATCGTCGGCCAGCCCGATCAGGTCGAGCCCGATGGACAGCCCAACGCCCGCAACGTACCGACCAGCACGCTGCATTCGAACATCTACTACCACCTCGCGCTCGGGTATTACCTCAAGGGCGACTTCAGCCGTGCGGCCGCCACCTGGATGAAGGCCCGTGACGTGGTTCGCAATGCCGACAACCTGGTGGCGGCCAGCCACTGGATCTACCTCTCGCTGCGCCGGGCGGGGCGCACGGCCGAAGCCGCCGCCGTGCTGGCGCCCATTACCTCAGAGCTCGAGGTCATTGAAAACGGCAGCTATCACCAGCTCCTGCTCATGTACAAGGGCGAACGGACTCCTGAGCAGGTGCTGAACGCCGCAGGCGAAGGCTCAGGCGGTTCGGCGGTGCGCTACGGCGTGAGCGCGTGGTACCTGATCAACAACCGGCGCCGCGAAGCCTCCGCGCTCTGGGCGTCGATTCTCGAAGCCCCCGACTGGGCGCCGTTTGGGTATCTCGCCGCTGAGGCGGAGGTCGCCGCGCGGCGCTGACTCAGCGGAGCAACCGAGCCACGTCGTTGAAGAT
>CAYZLT010000474.1:0-2663 GCA_964479175.1 uncultured Solibacteraceae bacterium
AGTCCCTTGTCCGTTGTGGTGTGTGCGGATGTCCCTGTCGACCATTCGTTCGGTTTGGGCCCTTTCGGCGACGCCTGGCCTGAGGAGACGGCGCTGGTTCGATTCCAGTTCGTCCAGTCTGCGGGCGATCAGCACGAGCACGATAGCGCCGGCGCGCGCATCACCGGCGTCGGCGATTTCACGAGGCTGCGCCGCATTCAGCGCTGGGGTGGACGGCCGTGATCGCGCTGGAGATGGAGGCCGAGATCCTGCGTCTGCATCACGCCGAGAAATGGCTGGTGGGCACCATCGCACGCCAGCTCGGCTTGCATCACAGCACCGTGCGCCGCGTTCTCGCGCAGGCCGGGATCACCGCTGCCCGTCAGGGAAAGCGCCGCTCGATCGCCGATCCCTATCTCGACTTCATCACCGTGACTCTCGAGCGTTACCCGCGTCTTGGCGCAGCGCGCCTGTACGCCATGGTGAGCGGGCGCGGCTACGGCGGCGGGCCCGATCACTTCCGCTCGATCGTCGCACGCATGCGTCCGCGTCCGCCGGCCCAGGCTTACCTGCGTCTTCGCACGCTGCCCGGTGAGCAGGCCCAGGTCGACTGGGGACACTTCGGCAAACTCACCGTCGGCCATGCCGAGCGCGCGCTCATGGCCTTCGTCATGGTGCTCAGCTATTCGCGCCAGGTCTTCGTGCGCTTCTATCTCGGAGCGGCCATGGCCAACTTCCTGCACGGTCATGTGGAGGCCTTCGAGTTCTACGGCGGGGTACCGCGCACGCTGCTCTACGACAACTTAAAGAGCGCCGTGCTCGAGCGGCGCCTGGACGCGATCCGCTTCAATCCCGCGCTGCTGGAACTGGCTGCCCACTACCGGTTTCTTCCGCGGCCGGTCAGCCCTGCACGGGGAAACGAAAAGGGCCGTGTGGAGCGCGCCATCGGGTACATCCGCACGAGCTTTTTCGCGGCACGCAGCTTCACCGATATCGATGATCTGAACCGGCAAGCTCATCAGTGGATGACGGTGGCGGCCGGCGGCCGGCGCTGGCCGCAGGCTCACGAGCGAAGCGTGGCCGAGGTCTTCGCCGAGGAGCGGGGGCGACTCATCGCGCTCCCGGACAATCCCTTCCCCACCGACGAGCGCGTGGAGGTGCGAGTCGGCAAAACCCCGTACGTGCGCTTTGATCGAAACGACTATTCGGTCCCGCATGAGCATGCGCGCCGGACTCTGGTCGTCATGGCATCGCTGCACACGGTGCGTGTACTGGCCGGCGCGGATGTCGTGGCCACGCACGAGCGCAGCTTCGATCGCGATCGCCAGATCGAGGATGCGGCTCACGTTCAGGATCTGGTCGAATACAAGCGCCAGGCCCGCGGCCACCGCGGTATCGACCGGCTCTACCACGCCGTGCCGGCCACGCAGGAGTTGTTCACCGCGATGGCCGCGCGCGGCGCCAACTTCGGAGCCGCGACCTCGGCGCTGGTGCGTCTGCTCGATATGCACGGCGCCGCCGCCCTCGAGATCGCGGTGCGTGAGGCCATCCTTCAGGGCGTGCCTCACCTCGGCGCTGTCCGTCAGATCCTCGATCAGCACCGAGCTGCCGAGGGCCGCCCGCCGCCGCTCAGTGCAGCCACGGCGCACGATCCGCGTATCCGCGATCTCGTCGTCAGGCCGCACGCGCTCACCGACTACGACAGCATCGAACACAACACCCAGGCACCGGAGAACCACGATGACAATAGCGACCGAGAACCCATCGACGACGACTCTACCTGCGAAGACGACGAACCCGCCTCGTGAACTGCGCGAGCGAGTACGCGCGCTCGGACTTTACGGCCTGCTGCTTGACTGGGATCAATACGGCCAGGAGCCTTGGGTCGCTTGCCTGCTCGAGGTCGAGGAGACCGAGAGGGCACGCCGAAGCCTGGAACGTCGGCTCGGGCACGCACGCATCGGCCGCTTCAAACCGATGGCCGACTTCGACTGGAAATGGCCTCGCCAGATTGCCCGGCGCAGCATCGAGGAGCTACTGGCCCTGGACTTCATAACCGAGCCCGCCAACGCCGTCTTGCTCGGACCCAACGGCACCGGCAAGACCATGATCGCCAAGAACCTGGCACATCAGGCGTTGCTGCGCGGCTTTACCGTGCGCTTCACCACCGCCAGCGACATGCTGCACGACCTGGCGGCACAGAACACCGACGTTTCCTTGGCACGGCGACTTCGTCGTTACACCACGCCGCAGCTCCTGGTCATCGACGAAGTAGGATATCTCTCCTACGACGCCCGCTACGCCGACCTGCTCTTCGAAGTCGTCACGCGACGCTACGAGCAGCGGGCCACGGTCGTCTCAACCAACAAAGTCTTCGCCGAGTGGACCGACGTCTTCCCCAACGCCGCCTGCGTGGTCACCTTGGTCGACCGCCTCGTCCACCGCGCCGAGATCATCACCATCGAAGGCGACAGCTATCGCCTCAAGGAGGCCAAGGAACGCGCAGCCAACAAGGCCAAGACGGCAACGAAGACGAAACGGACCGCGAGTTGAGCGTCGCCATCACGTCCAGGTCGTGCGCCCGATACGGACTTCACCGGATAGACGCGCTTTTAGGCCACCGGTAACAGCTCTGCCCCGGAGGGCAGCCCAGTCATGCCATGGTTCCTGTTTTCCCGAGAAAA
>CAYZLT010000475.1:0-2658 GCA_964479175.1 uncultured Solibacteraceae bacterium
GCACAGGATCCCGACGGCGACCCGCTGACCTACCTCTGGACCGTCAACACCGGCTCGCTCACCAGCCCGGCCAACCGCCAGACGCCGTGGACCGCCCCGAACACGCCGGGCGTGGTTCCGGTCACCGTGACGGTCAACGACGGCAAGGGCGGCACCGCCACCGCGTCGGTCAACATCACCGTCGTGGAGCCGCGGACCCGTGAGTTCGTGTTCGAAGACGTGCACTTCGACTTCGACCGCTACACCCTGCGCGCCGACGCACTGCGCGTGCTCGATGAAGCCATTGCGGCGATGCAGGCCGACGCCAGCCTGCGCCTCCAGATCGAAGGCCACACCTGCAACATCGGTACGGCTGAATACAACTTGGCCCTCGGCGAACGTCGCGCCACGGCCGTGCGCGAATACCTCAACTCGCGCGGGATCAATCCAGACCGTCTGAGCATCGTGAGCTACGGCGAGGAACGGCCGAAGTTCGACAACTCCCGCGAAGAGACGCGCCGCATGAACCGCCGCGCCGCGCTCGTCGTCCGTCTGCAGTAACAGACGGGATCAACCGAAACACTGAGGGCCGGGGCGCACACGCGTCCCGGCCCTTTTTTTAGGCTGAAGGTCAAAGGCGAAAGGCCACAGGTACGGGCATGTCGATCAAGAGATCTGCTTCGGTTGACATCGCGCGGCTCATCGACGAGTTGGTCTCTGGCGACAGCCATCGGCGAGACCTGGCGAGCGCGCGGCTGGCGGTGATTGGCTCCCGGGCGACCACCGCGCTCCTGGGCCTGGCCACTGATAACGCCCGAGACGTCGCCGTCAGAACCACGGCGCTCGAGACGCTGCAGGCCATCGGCGACTCGCGGGCGGCCACCTTGGCGCACACCCTCGCGGTCGAACCGGGCGACGACGGGGTCGCGGTCGCCGCCATCGACATCCTTGGCCAAATCGCGCGTGGGAGCGACAGCCGTGCGACCCGCGCCTTTGACCGCCTCGCCTCCATCGTCGTCAGTTCCGACGCGCCGACGACGCGCAGGCTCGCCAGCTTGACGGCACTGGAAGGCCAGCCGGAGAAGTTGCTGACGCCGCTCTACGAGGCGCTGGCGAAGGACCCGGCCTCCAAGGTCGTCGCACGGGTGACGCGGCGCCAGGCCGGCGCCGTCGAACCGCTGGAGACCCTGGTCGCGCGTGGAATGCCTGGCGACCCGGACGTCGCCGGTGCGGTCGTCCGCGACGACGGCGACAAGGCGCCGCTGACGACGTTGAAAAAAGCGGTGGAGGTGATTCGTGTGCGGGAGCGATCCGCAGCATCGCCGGACGAGCAGGCGCGATGGGCGGTGGTACGCGGCGCCGTCCACCAGATCCTCGCGTCCAGGAGCAGCCGCCTGGCCCTCTACGACCTGCGCGAAACGCTGGAGCAGGCCAAGGGGCCGCTGCCGGTGGGGTTCCTTTCTGCGGCGGCGGTGATTGGCGACACGGCGTGCCTGACGCCGTTGGCCGACGCCTGGGTGCACACACCCGCCGATGACCGCTGGTGGCGCGAACATCTGGCGGACGCCTTCAGATCGATCGTCACACGTGAAGGCCTGACGCGCCGCGCGCCGGCGCTCCAGAAAATCCTCGCGAAGTGGCCTGCGGCCGGCCTGCTGGTCGCGATGGCGAAACGCTAATACGCTTTCGCGAACCAGGCCTTGACGGTCGAGGCGGCGTTGCACTTGATGCAGGTGCCGTCCACGCGTGGTGATCCCATGGGGATGTTGCGCAATGTGGCCTGCGTCTCGTTTTTGATCTTCGCTTCGCAGTCGGCGCTGCCGCACCAGCTGGCGATCACAAATCCGGGCCGGCCTTCCATCGCGGCGGTGAACTCGTCCCACGTCGCGGCCTCTGAGGTGTGTTCCTCGCGGAACGCACGGGCGCGCGCCAACAGGTTGTCCTGGATCGCCTGCAGCAGATTCTTGACCGTGGTGGTCAGATCCGCCATCGGGAGCGCGGCCTTCTCGCGTGTATCACGTCGCGCGGAAAAGACCGTGCCCTTCTCGATGTCCTTGGGGCCAATCTCGAGGCGCAGCGGCACGCCACGCAGTTCCCACTCGGCGTATTTCCAACCGGGCGAGTTCTCCTCGGAGTCGTCGAGCTTCACACGCACACCGGCGGCCGTCAGTTCCTTGCGAATCGCCTCACACGTCGGCAACACGGTCTCTTTCCAGTTGCCGCGCGGAATCGGAATAATCACCACTTGATGCGGTGCGACGGCCGGCGGCAACACGAGGCCGCTGTCGTCGCCGTGCGTCATGATCACGCCGCCGATCAGGCGGGTGGACACGCCCCACGACGTCGTCCACGCATTCTGCATCGTCTTGTCGCGCCCCTGGAACTGGATCTCGAAGGCCTTGGCGAAGTTCTGGCCGAGGTTGTGCGACGTGCCCGCCTGCAGCGCGCGTCCGTCCCCCATCAACGCTTCGATCGAATACGTCCGTGAGGCGCCGGCGAACTTCTCGCTCTCACTCTTGACACCGTCCACCACAGGCATCGCGAGTTCGTTCTCGGCAAATTCCTTGTAGAGCGCCAGAATCTTGAGCGTTTCCTCTTCGGCCTCGTCTGCCGTTTCGTGCGCGGTGTGACCTTCCTGCCAGAGGAACTCGGTCGTGCGCAGGAACGGCCGCGTTACTT
>CAYZLT010000476.1:0-2650 GCA_964479175.1 uncultured Solibacteraceae bacterium
CCAATTTCCCCCTCCGACGAACTGCAGGATCCGACGTGACGACGACCCGCGAGCAAGTTCTGGACCGTGTGCGCGAGGCGGCACGACGCGTGGCCCTGAGCCACGGACTGGAGATCTTTGACCTCCAGTTCCGGCGCGAATCCATCGGATGGGTCCTGCGGGTGATGGTGGATCGCCCATGGCAGGAGTCGCAGGGTCCGGACACACCCGAAGACGCGGTGGGCATTGGGGACTGTCAGAAAGTCGCCCACGATTTGAGCGCCTTGCTCGACGTGGAAGACGATCTGGGAGCCGCGCTGGAGAAGGCCTACACCCTTGAGGTGTCTTCCCCAGGGTTGGATCGGCCCCTGCGTGGCGAGGACGATTACCGTCGGTTTGTCGGGCGCCTCGCGAAGATTGTGACGACGACTCCGGTGGACGGCCAGACAAGTTTTGCCGGGCGGTTGTCGGGGATGGAAGACGGATCGGTGCTGCTGGCAGAAGGCCGGCGCACACACCGGGTGCCGCTGACAACGGTGAAGCGCGCGCGGCTGGACGTGGAGTTCTGATTATGGCGACCGAACTGCAACAGATGATTGACATGGTGGCGAAGGACAAGGGCATCGAGCCGTCCATCGTCGTCAGTGCGATTGAGGACGCGTATCTCGCGGCCGCACGCAAAGTCTTCCGGGAAGAGGAAGACCTCCGGTCCCGCTTCAACATGGAGACGGGCCTCGTGGAACTCTACGCGGTCAAGCAGATCGTGGACGAGGTCGCCGACCCGCACCGGGAAATCGCCCTCAACGAAGCCCAGAAGGAATACGGCGAAGAAGCCGAAGTGGGGATGGAAATCGAGTTCCCCAAGGAAACCGAAAAACTCGGGCGCATCGCGGCGCAGACGGCCAAACAGGTCATCGCCCAGCGAGTGCGTGAAGCCGAGCGCGAAAAAATTCACGGCGAGTTCAGCCAGCGCATCGGCGAAGTCGTCAATGCGATGGTCAAACGCTTCGAAAGCGGCGACCTGATTGTGGAAATCGGGCGCGTGGAAGCGCAGATTCCCCGCAAGGAACAGTCGCGCGCCGAAAACTACGCCATCGGTGATCGGGTGCGTGCGGTCATCAAGACGGTCACGCGCAACGCCAAGGGCCCGCAGGTCATCCTCTCGCGTACGGATCCGGCATTGCTCATCAAGTTGTTCGAGCAGGAAGTCCCCGAAATTTACGATGGCACCGTGATGATTCGCGGCTGCGTGCGTGAGGCCGGAGACCGCGCGAAAGTCGCGGTGTTCTCGCGTGAACGCGACGTCGACCCCGTCGGCGCCTGCGTCGGCATGCGCGGCACGCGCGTGCAGGCGATCATCCGCGAACTGCGCGGCGAAAAAATCGACATCGTCGAGTGGTCGGAAGACCCGGTCGACTTCGTCACCAAGGCACTCAGCCCTGCCCGTGTGCAGCGCGTGACGATTGTCGACGACGAGACGCGGGTGATGGAAGTGCTGGTCGAAGATCGGCAGTTGTCACTGGCCATCGGCAAGAAGGGGCAGAACGTGCGCCTGGCCGCCAAGCTGACCGGCTGGAAGATCGACATCAAGAGCGACGAAGACAAGAAGAAGGAAGTCGAGTTGCAGCTTGAGGGTCTGGAATTCGGCGAGGCGAGCGAGGCGGAAGCGCCGATCTCGCTGCCCGAGATTCACGACGAAGTGGTCTCGCAGCTCAAAGCCGCCGGGTTCACGTCGCTCGAGAAGATCCGCACAGCGGGTTCGGACGGTCTCCTGGCGATTCCGGGGTTTGATGCCGAGACGGTTGAGGCCGTCCTGGCCGCCGCAGGTCCTGCACCCGAACCCACGGACGCACCGGCAGAGGCCCCGGCAGAGTCATAACGGCCGAGCGCCGTTCGAGACTGCCGTCGCCGCCACCGTTTTACGTTTTCAGATTCGCGATTAATCGAGGTTCCTTTTGGCCACTGTCCGGATTTACAAAGTCGCTGAGCTCCTGGGCCTGTCCAGCCAGGAAGCCATGAGCCTGCTCAAGAGCGAGACCGGCATTGAGGTGAAGAGCGCCTCGAGTTCCGTCGAGGAAATCGTCGCGCGCCAGTTCGTCGAGCGCCAGGCACGCAAGCGGAACATCGCCCTGCCGCCGCCCGCGACCATGTTCGCCGAAACCGCCGCGGCGCCCGCAAAGGGCGGCGCAAAGACGGCCGGCAAATCCGGCGCCAAGGCCGCCGAGGCCCCGAAGGCGGCAGCCCCGGCGCTGCGGCCGCGTCTGGTGAAGACGGTCAAGCCGGTGGCCACCACCGAAGACGCGCCGCCCGACGAGCCTGAGGTGCACGCCGAGGCTCCTCAGGCCGTGCACGTGCATGTGCATGTGCATGAACACGTCGAAGAGATTCCCGAGCCCGTCGCCGAGCCGGAGCCCGAATTCATTCCGGAGCCAGAGGCGGAGTTCGTGCAGGCGGACCCCACGCCGTCGCCAGTCACCGAGGCGCCCGCCGTCGCCGCGCGTTCTGGACGCGAAGTGCCGCGGACGTCCGGCCTGCGGGTCGAAACCGAACGACCTGCCGCGCCCGCTCCGGCGGTGCGCATCGTGACTGCTCCCGTGGCACCTGCGGCGCCACCACACGCGACCACGCCGGCACCAAAGGTCGCTCCGAGAGTTGTCGCGAAGCCGACCAC
>CAYZLT010000477.1:0-2612 GCA_964479175.1 uncultured Solibacteraceae bacterium
TCGCTCGTCAACCCGCGAGGCAAAGTGTACTATGCCGGATACCAGTACGGGTGTGTTGCTCGCCGTATTGTTGCCCATAGCCGAGTTGCCCATAGGTGTGCTTGGACGCAATGTTGTCCGGTAGTGCGCAAGATCTTGCCGAACTACTGGGTGTTCGATGTCCTCGTCGTGGTCGACTTCGGCAATAGCCTGACCGTGACACGGAGCAGCGACTCTGAACGCGCCGACGGCGAGTGGAAGTCTCGCAGGCAGCAATCCGAGAGTCACCCAGCCAACCGTCGCAGGGGCGAGCCGCAATCATCTGTACTCCAGCACGGGCGGAGCGTTTACCTACCTGACGAAAACAGCATCCACAACCTTTACGGACGTCTCCTACACCGCGATTGCGACCTCTTCTGCACGACCGCCTGCTCGTTGGGTTGCATACTACGTCGTCGCGAGCGAGCCCGGTACATTCTCGCTGAATGGCAATACAGTCTACTTCAGGCGGCCAGCAGCTATCACCGCCAGCATTCAGGGCCAGTTTGCAGTTCGGCCCAATGAAGGATGTTACTGGACCGCGGAAGCTTCGGGAGGCACTAGGTCGTACTCGCACCAGTGGGCGATTAACGGTCAGGCTACCGGGGAAAACTCATCCCAACTCTTTTACAACAACACTGGTGCCGCGTTTTCGGTGGGGGTCACTGTATCTGACGGGTCGAGCACTCCGGGAGTCGACTCCCGTTCCGTGTCGGTCTCGGCAGGGAACCCGAATTGTGGATTTTAGCTTGGGGGCACAAGGAGTCCATCCATCATGAGCGGTCAACTTCTTTTAGCGGTTGTTGTGGCCAGCGCCACTTCCTGGTTATGTCCTCGCGCGTCGGAGGCCCAGCAGAGGACCTCCCGCTCGTCGGTGATCGCCGGAGTGACCTTGAATGGCCTGCGAACCGCGCACCCTGAGGGTGGGATTGCTGCGGCAGGTGTGTTGCTCGGCCTTGAGCGTGTTCTTTCGGATGCGTTCTCTCTTCGGGCCGTCGCCTCGCTGACGCGCGGGGTGTTTTCGCTTTCGCCGGACGACATTGCCTTGTGCCACCGTGCCGGTAGTGGCTGCCTTCCTGACGCCGTGTTTCCCACCTGGATAAGTGGCCTATCACTTGAGGGAAGTTTGGCTCCCCGGCGTGGTTGGCCGATTCGGATAGTAGGCGGGCTCGGAGCGATCGTCTCTAGCGATCCGCGCGAGAATCAGAGGACACGCAGCGCCGTGGACGCACGCGCTGTCCTTCGTGCGGCTTGGCGGGCAGGCCTTGAGATTCCTCTGGGGTCGTCGGCGAAAGCGCCCTTCCTTCAAGTTACTCGAACAGGGTTTACGGCGACCCCATTTTCGGTCTCCAGCATCGATGCAATCGCCCTATCTCTTCGGCGCTAGTTGACACCGCTGCGAGGTCGTTTGACGAAGTGGCCTTCAAAGGGATGCGTGGCTTCCTTGAAGAGGGAGCGGCAGTCGAAAACGCCGCTCTCTCAGGCACGCGCCCCGCGTCACCCGCCGCACGCCGCGCATGTGGCGGCGCTTCCCCCCTCAGGTCCGCGGATCGCGTGGTGACGGCGCACATTCGCACGGTGATTCGCACGGTGATTCGCACGATGATTCGCACGCGCGCGTCGTACGGCGCGCGCCGCGTGCATGCGCCCGTCACACCTTGAACGGAACGCGTGGGACTTCCGTCGTCCGCCCGAAGATCGGCGCCGATACGGGATGTATGCGCTTCTTTTCACGCTGAGGTGTGACACCTGCTGGACGTTCACGCCAGTAGCCCAGATCCGTATTCCAGCGACCCAGCGAGGTGACGAGTCCGCGTGCCGCTCAGCCCAATTCGCAACCGCTGATGGTGCCACTGGCATATCGGCGAAGTCTCGATCGATTGCATCCGAGAATGCTCCCGGTATGCCGGGCGTCCACATCTCACGAGGTCGCTCCTCAATGAGGCCCCGAAGATGGGCGACCATCGTGTGCACAGGCAGCTGCGATACTGCGCAGAGTCGCTCGACGAAAGTGTTGGGTCGCTTCGAGAATCGTCTCTCGGTTATTTCGGCAGCTCCCGACGTCGCAAGGTCAAGGTTTGCGAGAGCGTGGGCAGATGTGGTTGAGCGCTCGCGCCTCTCCGACTACGTGCGCGCTGGCCTGCATCTTGACCTGTCAGAAAAGTATATAGAGTTTTCTGACAGGAGAACTACTATATACCAACACAAGCCGTTGCAGATAAGATACTTAGGCTGAAGTTCCTGCGCCAAAAAAGCGAGTTTCCCCAATGAAACCGCTTGTATTTTGGGTTCCAGGTTCTGTCTACATGGTGATGGTCTCGATCAATGCGAGGGCACGTGTTTGCTGCGGCGTGGGTGTCGTCGTGAGATCAAACGTCGGCGCATCCCGGGCGCCCGCGGACGTGCGACACGTATTGCGCACGATGGTGTGCAGGTCCTGCATCAACGTCTTGAAACCATGCACCGGCGACCCATCATCGAGGGTGCGGCTGGCGACCTTCTTCATCGTCGCCTGCGAGCGCCTGGCCGGCGCCACCGGGTCGCGGGTGCGCTTGGCCGCCTGATCTTCATCAGCAAACGTCAGCTCGCGCCAG
>CAYZLT010000478.1:0-2586 GCA_964479175.1 uncultured Solibacteraceae bacterium
GTCTCGGTCCGAGGACCCTCCGCGGTCATCAAGAGCCACCACAACGTGGGGGGCCTGCCCGAGCGGATGAAGTTTGCACTCGTCGAGCCGCTGCGCGAGTTGTTCAAGGATGAAGTGCGTGCCGTCGGCACCACACTGGGCCTTGAGGACGAGTTCGTCTGGCGACAGCCGTTCCCGGGCCCGGGGCTGGCCGTGCGCCTGCTCGGACCGATCTCCCGACCCAAGCTCGACCTGTTGCGCCGCGCCGATGCCATCGTCGCCGACGAAATTCGCAAGGCCGGACTGTATCGGCAGGTCTGGCAGTCGTTTGCCGTGTTGCTGCCCGTGCAGAGCGTCGGCGTCATGGGTGATGAGCGCACCTACGAGTACACGATTGCCGTGCGCGCCGTCGAAAGCCGGGACGGCATGACGGCCGACTGGGCCCGACTGCCGCACGAACTGCTGGCGACGATCTCGTCGCGTATCGTCAACGAAGTCCGCGGGATCAACCGCGTCGTCTACGACATCAGTTCCAAGCCGCCGGCCACGATTGAGTGGGAATAGGGATGGCCGAGTTCGTCCATCTGCACCTGCATACCGAGTTCTCGCTGCTCGATGGCGCGTGTCGAATCGGCGAACTGCTCGACAAGGTCGCTGAACTGAAGATGCCGGCGGTCGCGGTGACCGAACACGGCAACATGTTTTCGGCGGTCACGTTTTTTGACGAAGCGAACAAACGCGGCGTGAAGCCGATCCTCGGCTGCGAGGTGTACGTCGCGCCCGGCGATCGGCGCGACAAGTCGGGCACCCCCGGCGAGACCGCCAACCACCTCGTGTTGCTGTCGGAAACCACCGATGGGTTCCACAACCTCATGCGCCTCGTGTCCTCCGGCTACACGGAAGGGTTTTATTACAAACCCCGCATCGACAAGGCGCTGCTCGCGCAGCACAGTAAAGGCCTCATCGGGCTGAGCAGTTGTCTGAAGGGTGAAGTGGCGACAGGCATTCGCACCGATCAGGCGCGCAAGGCGCTTGAGGCGGCCGCCACGTATCGCGACATCCTCGGTCCGAACAACTTCTTCCTCGAGATGCAGTACCAGGGCATCGAGGAGCAGCTCATCGTCAACCGGGGACTGCTGCCGATCGCACGCGATCTGAATATGCCGTTGGTGGCCACCAATGACGTCCACTACCTGAAGGATTCCGACCAGCACCCGCACGACATCCTGCTGTGCATCGGCACAGGCAAAAACGCGAGCGACGAAAAACGTCTGCGATATCACGGCGATCAGTTCTTCCTGAAAACCGTGGCCGAGATGGAGAAGGTGTTCGGCGACCACCCGGACGCCATGAGCAACACCGTGCGCATCGCGGAGCGGTGTCAGGTCGACATCCCGAAGAACGTCAATCACCTGCCGGACTTCGACGTGCCACCCGGGTTTACGACCGCCACGTACTTCGAACACACCGTGCGACAGGGATTTGCCGAGCGAATGGAGCGCTGGCAGGGGATGCTCGCCAAAGGTGAGCTTCGTCGAACCGTGTCCGAGTACGAAACACGTCTGCAGTACGAAATCGACATGATCAAGGAGATGAAGTACGCCGGGTATTTCCTGATCGTGTGGGACTTCATCCGCTACGCACGCGACCAGCGCATCCCGGTTGGTCCAGGCCGAGGCTCGGCCGCCGGCAGCCTCGTGGCGTACTGCATGCGGATCACCGACGTCGACCCGCTGCATTTTGATCTGTACTTCGAGCGGTTCCTGAACCCCGAGCGTGTGACGCTGCCCGATATTGATATCGACTTCTGCGAGCGCCGGCGTGGCGAGGTCATTCAATACGTCACCCAGAAGTACGGGCGGGAAAACGTCGCGCAGATCATCACCTTCGGAACCATGAAGGCCAAGGCCGTCGTGCGCGACGTCGGCCGCGTGATGGAATTCCCGATCTCGGAAGTCGACAAGGTGGCGAAGCTGATTCCGGCTACGCTCGACATGACCCTCGACAAGGCGATCGAGGAGGTGCCCGCCCTGGCGGAACTGGAACGGAAAGACGAACGGGTCCGCGAACTCCTGAAGGTGGCGCGTCGCCTTGAGGGCATGACGCGCCATGCCTCGGTCCACGCCGCCGGCGTCGTGATTGCCCCGCGGCCGGTCGTGGAGTTCGCCCCGCTGTATCGGAGCCAGAAGGACGAAATCACCACGCAGTGGGCGATGAAGGAAGTCGAGCGGGTCGGTCTGCTCAAGATGGACTTCCTCGGCCTGAGCACCCTCACGCTGCTCGACGACGCCGTCAAACACATCACGGCCACAACCGGCGACGTCGTCGACCTCGATCACCTGCCGCTTGACGATGCGAAGACCTATCAGCTCTTTGCAAACGGGCAGACGCACGGTGTGTTCCAGTTTGAAAGTTCCGGCATGCGCGAGACCCTGCGGAAGGCGAAGCCGCAGTGCCTGGAAGACCTGATCGCGTTAAACGCGCTGTATCGCCCCGGTCCGCTGCGCGGCGGCGTCGTGGACGACTACATCAACCGCAAACACGGGCGCACCGAGATCAAGTACGAGACGCCGGCCATGGAGCCGTCACTCAAGGAGACCTACGGCG
>CAYZLT010000479.1:0-779 GCA_964479175.1 uncultured Solibacteraceae bacterium
ATGCCACCGCAGCCAGCAACGGGCCACTGGTGAATGCCACGTCGTCGACCGCCAGAATCGCGACGTTGAACAGATTGCTGCCAAGCAGATTGGCGGCCGCCATGTCCCAGGCGCCCAGCCGCATGGCGGCAAACGACACCACCACCTCGGGCAGCGACGTGGACAACGCGACGAACGCGGTGCCGACAAATCCCTGCGCCAACCCGGTGGCGTCGGCAAATCCGACGGCGAGCGTCGGCAGGTTGGCGGCCGCCACCACCAGCACGGCGGCGGCACCGGCGTACCGAAGCACGGCGCCGCGGAGCGAGAGGTGCGCGTACTTCTCCGCCAGCACATTCTCGTCCTTGACCTGATCGTGCGTCCGTTCAAACACGAAGATCGCGCGGACGGCCAGGAGGTACCCGCCAAACAGCAGCGGACTGCTCAGGCCGATCCATCCCAGGGAGGGCCAGCGGCCAGCGGTCAGCACAGCCACGGCGACGCCCACGAGCAACAGGGCCCCCAGCGCCGCCGACAACGTATGCACGGGGCGCAGGCGGTTGAGGAGTGGCGTCGGCGTCATCAGGTCCAGCACTCCCAGGATCAGCAGGTTGAACAGACAACTGCCGACGATGTCACCCATCGCAATCTCTGGAGCGTCTATGACGGCGGCGCTGATGCCGGTGACCAGTTCCGGCAGTGACGTTACCGAGGCCATCGCGATCACCCCGACCCAGGCCTGGCCCAGACCGGATCGTTCCGCAATCACGTCGCCGTAATACGACAATCGGGTGCCGCTG
>CAYZLT010000479.1:789-2581 GCA_964479175.1 uncultured Solibacteraceae bacterium
ACGATGACGAGCGCCGACAGAAAAAAGAGCGACGAGACGGTCAGGAGGTCCATCGGCGCCATCCTTGCCCAATCACGGCCGGGATACCAGCACAGACCACCACCACGACCCAAACTCCGGCATCGAGCGGCACCGTACGGAGCATCGCCTGCAGAGCAGGCACGTAGAGAGTCATGAGCTGGAGGCCGATCACCAGCCCCACGGCGCCCAAGGCCCAGGGGTTGGCCACGATACGCGACGGCGCGAGGACGGTGGTGCCGGTGTAGATCATGTTCTCGCGATCGGCCAGGGCCGACGACGTTTTGGTGGCCGGCACCGACTCACCGGTCAGGAGGGACTCGTTGACGCGCAGGCCGGCCTCGCGAATCAGTCGTGCATCTGCCGGCACGGCCCCACCGGCCTCCACCACGATCACATCACCAGGCACGAGCGACGCGGCGTCCACTTCGTCCGGCGTGCGCTGACCGGGGCGCACGACGTTGGCGCGACGGGGCGTCAGTGTGGTCAGGGACTCGATCGCACGACGCGCCCGGATCTCGGTGACAAATCCAATCGCCGCATTCACGACGAGCACGGCACCGATGGCCATCGCATCTACGGCGTCCGCAGTGAGCCACGCGACGCCGGCGGCGATCGCAAGAAGGATGACCACCACGCTGCGAAACTGGGCCAGCAGCACGCGCCAGGCTGAAATCGGGGAGGCGAGGCGCAGAACGTTTGGGCCCCACTCTGCGAGCCGTCGCTCGGCGTCGCCCGAGGGGAGCCCATCGGGCGATGAGGTCAACGCCCCGAGGACGTCGTCTGTGGGAGTCGCGTGCCACGTGAGCGTGACTGGCACCTTCATCAGCCCACTGTAGTTCCGGGCCGACCGAGTTGCCCGAATTCCAGCCAGTTATTGACGGTCTAGGGTACATCCCTGATTGACCATGGCAATGGGGGAGGGGGTGGCTCCGCACTCCGCACCCCGCACTCCGCACTTCCTTCACGGCCAGAGCCAGCCGAACGCGCCGGCGGTGACGAGGCCGTAGATCAACCCGTCACCCATCGAGCGCAGTGTGGAGCCCCAGCCCTTCCGGTACCAGATGTTGGCCTGGGGCATGGCAAGGGCGTATCCCATGAAGGCGACCGTACCGGCGATGCGGAACACCACCATGTAGTCGGTCCCTGCAGGGAACACGCGGCTCAACACATACCCCGTGAAGAAGCTGACGATGAGGATGTAGACGAACCACTGGCCCATCGTGGCGCCCATGTTGAAATTCGCCGTTGGCCAGACTGTCACCACCAGACCCGGACCCCGTTTCATGTGCTCGAGATAGGCCGGCTCCTTCATCGATTCCGGTGAATTGCAGTAGGGCGCCACGTAGTCACCCGCCGCGACGTTCAGTTTTCTGAAGGTCGAGAGGACTTCGTCTTCATTCGGGAGCTTCGCAAAATCCGTGTTGTGGTACGACAACGCCATGTGGATGATGGAACTGGCCACAAATACGAGCACCGCCGCCACCACGATTGGGACGGCCAACGACATCAACGAGACCATGTGAATACCCCCTAGAACGGCGGAGGTTATCACGTGTAAACTCCCACGCATGAGCGGAAAATACACGCGACTGACGCAGCCACTCGTGCGAGAGCACGGGCGTTTGCGCGAAGCCTCCTGGGAGGAGGCATTAACCCGAGCGGCCGAAGGATTTGGCCGTATCGTGGGACAACACGGACCAGGGAGTTTCGGGATGTTCAGCTGCTCGAAGGCGTCCAACGAAGTGAACTATCTGGCGCAGAAGTTCACCCG
>CAYZLT010000480.1:0-2573 GCA_964479175.1 uncultured Solibacteraceae bacterium
GGAAGTAGTCGCCCTTGACCAGGTGCGACATCATCGGGATGTTGCCGGCCGTGCCCGATGGGCCGATGTCGGCGCCGCCGCCCGACGCCGCGATGGTGTCGGCGCCGAGTGATTTCAGAAGGCCGGCAATGGCGGTGACCTGTGCGCGCGCCGCGTCGGGGCCGGTGAATCCAAAACCCGCAGGGTCAAAGACGCCGCCGTCGGATTCCATCAACAGGACGTGGTTCTTCAACTCGTCCATGTGTTGATCGCGATACGCATTGCCGCCACGCATCCCGTTTTCTTCATTGGTCCACAACACGACCCGCACCGTACGACGCGGCCGCAGATTCAACTTCTTCATCAACCGCAGCGCTTCCCACGTCACGATGCACCCGCCGGCATCGTCACTCGCACCGGTCCCGACATCCCATGAGTCAAAGTGGCAGCCGATGACCACAAGTTCATTGGGGAACTCGCGACCGGTCAATTCGCCCACGACGTTGAAGGACTCGGCGTCGGGTTCAAAGTGCGCGTTCATCTGCAGATTCACGCGGATGCGAACGCCGCGGTTCTGCAGTCGCTGGAAACGCTCGGCATCCTCAGCGGGGATCGCCGCCGCCGGAATTTTCGGGGCGTCCTCTGCGTAGTTGGTGCTGCCGGTATGCGGGGTGCGCAGCCCCGTCGGACCGACCGCGCGCACCAGCACGCCCAGTGCGCCGTGTTTGGCGGCGCGTGATGGCCCCGTGGTGCGGTACGGCACCGTCTGGCCGTAATTGGTGAAGGGCACGTTGAAGAGCACGATTCGGTCCTTCACCTGAGCTGCCTTGGCGTCGAGTTCGTCGAACGAGCCAACCACCACCACATCGGCGATGAGGCCGTTGAGGCTGGTGCCGACCGAATTGCCGAGACCGAGCATGACCAGCGGCTGCGAGATGGGCTCGATGAGGGTGAGGCTCTCGCGCCCGCGCACCCACTTGGGCACCATGACGCGTTCCTTCCGCACGTTGTCGAGTCCGTCCTTGTTCATCGTCTCGACCGCCCACTCAATCGCGCGTTCCAGTCCAACCGACCCCGACAGCCGCGGCCCGTAGGTATCGGTCACCTCGGCGAGCCGTTGCCACGCAAAGTCGGACGACTGCGACTCGGCGATCAACCGCTCTGCCGTCGGGCGGTATTGGTCAATCCAGGAGGATGCCGCGGCCGACTGGCCCCAGAGTGGCCGAGCCGCGAGACCGATGAAACAAAGCGCCACGAGTAGTCCCGTTCGTCGCATAAGTCCGTACCTTTGGCCTTCCGCCTGTTACCTGTGGCCTTCGTTACAGCGCCACCCGATGCCGTCCCGAATGCAGATAGTTCATCGTCTGCACGGTGAGCATGATGGTGAAGTCGACCTTGGTGCGGTCTTCCGGATACATGAGTCGCAGGTCGAGTTCGTCGGCGCGTTTGATCATGTTCTCGAGCACCTGATCGATCGTGTACTGATACGAGCCGGCCCAGGCGGCGACCAGACGACGCACTTCGCGGCGGATGCGCTGGATGAACCGCGACGCCTTCAGATGCTGGTGGTACTCGGGAAGGTCGGAGAACAGCCGCCGCAAGTCACGGTCGTAGAAGTCCGGAAATTCCAGTCCGTAGTGTTGGCGCTTCGTCTTGTAATGGCTGCGCAGCGTGGTGCGCAGCGAGGTCACCGCCTCAACTTTGCGTCGCGTCGTGACCTTGGGCTTGGTGGCTGCCACCTCACGCATGAGCGCGTCCATGTATTCGATTTTCTTGAGCGCGGGCCACTCGTGGTACCGCGTGCGCCAGTCACTGTCTGGGTTGAGCCAGACGGCGAAGGTCTCGGCAAAATCCTCGTCCGGGTGACTCTGCGCGTACCAGGAGTCGAGGTGCAGCACAAAACTTTTGGAATACGGCTTCGGCAGGTAGACCTCGGGATATTCCACCGAGGGGCGGCCAAACAGTTTGACCCGGCGACGACGCTTCCGGAGGTCGTAGGCGTTGTCGAGTGCGTGGCCGGCCTCGTGCCGGAGGATCTTCATACACCACTCCGGAGTGCCGCCCTCCACCTCGAGCATCTGGGCCTTTTCGAGACGGGCCAGACGGGGATGGGCCAGGTAGAACGGGATCGCCACGCCGGGGACCCCGTCCGGGCAGAACCACTCGGTGGACAGCCAGTAATGGGGGTGGAAGGTGAGCCCCCGGGCCGACAATTCGTCGTCGAGCTGCTGGAGCCTGGGCTCCAGGGTAGTACCCGCGATCGCCAGTCCCAGCTCTGAAAAACGTACATCGAGCAGCTGCTCGTCTGGCAGGTCCGGCCAATCCGTACGGATGGCCGGGGCAGGACGACTGACATCAACCGGCGGAAGATCTGCGGGAAGGGTCACAGCCGCGTAAACGGATCGCTTATCATGGGCGCCGTTCTAGATTATGGTGACTCCTCCCGCTTTTGGGGGGCGTCGAAGGAGAAATTTTATGCAGGCGTTTCGTACGTTTGTGATCGGTGTCGCAGTGGCGGGTGTGACCAGCGTGTCAGCATTCGCGCAATCAGGTTCGGCACCGGCACCCACGGGGGCCACCCCCCAGGCCGGCAC
>CAYZLT010000481.1:0-2551 GCA_964479175.1 uncultured Solibacteraceae bacterium
TTGATCATTGGTGACCGCCAGACGGGCAAGACGGCCGTCGCGGGCGAAGCGATCATCAATCAGAAGGGCCTGGACGTTGTTTGTATCTACAACGCGATCGGACAGAAGCAGTCGACGGTCGCCCAGGTCGTGCGCACACTCGAAGAAGCCGGCGCGATGGAATACACCATTGTCGTCTCGGCCGGCGCATCCGACCCGGCGCCGATGCTCTACATCAGCCCGTACTCGGCGTGCACCATCGGTGAGTTTTTCCGCGACAGTGGACGTCACGCGCTGCTCGTGTATGACGACCTCTCGAAGCACGCGCAGGCGTATCGCGAAATCTCGCTGCTCCTCCGTCGTCCGCCCGGCCGCGAAGCGTATCCCGGCGACGTGTTCTACCTGCACTCGCGTCTGTTGGAGCGTGCAGCCAAGTTGAACAAGGAACTGGGTGGTGGTTCGTTGACGGCACTGCCGATCATCGAAACGCAGGCTGGCGACTTGTCGGCCTACATCCCGACCAACGTCATCTCGATCACCGACGGTCAGATCTTTCTGGAAGCCGACCTGTTTAACCAGGGCTTCCGTCCGGCCATCAACGTCGGCAACTCGGTGTCGCGCGTCGGTGGTTCCGCGCAGATCAAGGCGATGCGATCGGTGGCCGGCACCCTGCGTCTTGACCTCGCGCAGTACCGCGAACTCGCGGCGTTTGCGCAGTTCGGAAGCGATCTTGACCCCGCAACGCAGAAGCAGCTCAACCGCGGTCGTCGCCTTACGGAAATCCTGAAGCAGCCGCAATATCAGCCGCTGCCCGTCGCCAAGCAGGTCGCGATCATTTTTGCGGCGACCAATGGTTACCTGGACAGCGTTCCGGTTGAGAAGGTCTTCGCCTACGAAGTCGAGCTCTATCGCTTCCTGGAGTCCCAGCGTCCGGACGTGTTGACGTCGATCGCCGAGACCAAGGTGCTCGACGACAAGACCAAGCCTGCACTGCAGGCGGCCCTCGAGGAGTTTGGCAAGCAGTTCACGGCGATGGCCTAACCGACCATGCCCTCACTGATTGACATGCGTCGGCGCATTCGCGCCGTCAAGAACACGCAACAGATTACGAAGGCCATGAAAATGGTCGCCGCATCCAAGCTGCGTCGTGCGCAGGAACGTGTGGTCGCCACTCGGCCGTTTGCGATTCAGGCCAGACACGTGCTGGCCAGCATCGCCGCGCGTGTGGACCAGACGCAGCATCCGCTGCTCATCCAGCGTCCAGGCATGAAGACCGGAAAAACGATGCTCATCGTGTTGAGCAGCGACCGCGGTTTGTGCGGCAGCTTCAACACGAACATCGTCAAGGCGGTCGGCGTGTTCCTGCGTGAGCATGCGGGTCGCGAAATGGCGTTGGGCCTGGTGGGAAAAAAGGGCCGCGAAGCCCTGGGCCGCCGCGGGTTCCCAATTCGCTTTGAATACACCGCGCTGCCGAAGGTGATTTCCTTCAACGAGGCGGAAGCCGTTGCCAAGCCGGCCATGGACGACTTCATCGAAGGCAAGGTGGATAGCGTTCATCTCGTCTACAACGAGTTCAAGTCCGTGATCGCGCAGAAGCTCGTGATTGAGCAACTGCTGCCGATGCAGCCAATTGAAGTGGGCGCGGCCGAGACCGGAGGGATCGACTATCTCTACGAACCGTCGCCGCAGCGCATCTTTGACGAGTTGCTGCCGCGTCTGGTGGAAGCGCAGATCCTGCGCGCGTTGCTCGAATCGGCGGCGGCGGAACACGCCGCGCGTATGACGGCGATGGATGCCGCGACTCGCAACTCGGCGGACATGATTGAAGGCCTCACGCTCACCATGAACAAGGTGCGGCAGGCGGCAATTACCCGGGAAATTATCGAAGTCGTGTCTGGCGCCCAGGCACAGTAGATCGAATGTAGGGCGGGGGCTTCAGCCCCGCCCGTTGAGGATACAAGATGGCAGTCGCAGAAGCAGTGAAGGTTGGCAAGGTCGTTCAGATCATCGGCCCGGTCTTGGACATCGAGTTCGCGGATGGACATCTGCCGGCGATCTACAACGCGGTCCGCATCACCGGCAAAGCCGGCGACGTCGATGTGGACGTCATCGTCGAAGTCGAGCAGCACCTTGGTGAAAACCGGGTGCGTACGGTCGCGATGAAACCGACCGACGGTCTGCAGCGCGGCATGATGGCGACCGACCAGGGCGGGCCCATCTCGATGCCCGTGGGTCCCGAGACGCTGGGGCGCGTGCTGAACGTGCTTGGCGAGCCGGTCGACTTTCCGGATCGTCCGGTCAAGACCGAGCTGCGCTGGCCCATTCATCGCGAGGCGCCAAAACTCGAAGAGCAGTCCACCGAACTCAAGATGTTCGAGACGGGCATCAAGGTCGTTGACCTGCTCGAGCCGTACCTCACGGGCGGAAAGATTGGTCTCTTTGGTGGTGCAGGCGTCGGCAAGACGGTCATCATTCAGGAATTGATTCACAACATCGCCACCAAACACGGTGGCGTGTCGGTGTTTGCCGGCGTCGGCGAACGCACGCGTGAAGGCAACGACCTCTGGCTGGA
>CAYZLT010000482.1:0-2548 GCA_964479175.1 uncultured Solibacteraceae bacterium
GAGGATCACGGTCAACAAGTTGTTGAAGTCGTGCGCCACGCCACCGGCGAGCCTGCCGAGACTTTCCATCTTCTGGGATTCAATGAGCCGGGTCTCAAGCCGCATGCGGCGCGTCACGTCGAAGGCGAGACCGGCGACCAGATAGATGCTGCCGTCACCGCGGCGAATCGGAAATTGCAGGTCTTCGATCCAGACGAGGTCGCCATCGGGCGTGGTGATGCGGTACTCGATATCGAGCCGGGTCAACCGTTCACGATACGCGGCGATCACCCGCTCCCGGTCATCGTCGTACACGGCATCCAGAAACGAGAACGGATTCGCATACAGCGACGCCCGGGTGCGACCCCAGATCCGTTCGTACGCCGGGCTGATGAACACCATGCTGCCCGACTGCGGCTCGACCAGATACACCACGGCGGGAATGTGTTCGGCCAACTGCCGGAACCGTTCCTCACTTTCGCGCAGGGCTTCTTCAGCCGCGCGTTGTTCCGTCTCATCCACGATCACGGCCACGTGGCCATGACACTGTGCACCCGCCCAGATGGGCGACGTGCGCATGCGCCACCAGAACACGCGCCCGTCGGGATGCAGAAACCGGCCCGCGTCCACGTGGTTGCGACGGGCGGCTGCGGCGGCCGCCCAGGACGCCGCCACGCGCTCGCGATCGTCGGGATGGCACCCATCCACCCACCCACCGGCCAGGGCCCGCTCCATGGGCATGCCGATCAGGCGCAGGGCCGTGTCGTTGAGATACCGCACGCCGCCCTCAGGCGTCATCATCGCGATGCCTGCCGGTGAGGCATCCGCCATCGCGCGAAACTCGGCCTCGCTCTGGCGCAGCGCGCGCTCCGTGACCAGTCGCGCGGTAATGTCCTCGACCAGCGCCAGACGCGCCGGTTTCCCTCGATACTTGACGGGGCGGGAATGCACTTCAACCTGAATCAGCGACCCGCCTTTGCGTTTGTGGGTCGCCATCTGCGTCGGCAGCTCCGCTGTGGGGTCGGCCAACAAACCCTCGAGCGTGGCCCACTCCCCCTCGACGCGCAAATCCTTCAGGGTCAATGTCTGGAATTCATCGCGGCTGTAACCGTATTGGCGAAGCGCGGCCGCATTGACCTCCAGGAACCGCAGGCTCCCGTATTCGAAGACCCACGAGGCAATGGGACTGCCCTCAAACAACGCGTGTGCCTGCGACTGCAGCTCTTCACGCGCAGCAATGGTGCGGCGCAACGCGATGGTTCGCCGGTAGGCCACCGCGAGTAACGCCGCAGCCAACACCAATAATGCCCCGGTGAACCAGTCGCCCATCGTGAAGTCCCCCACATTATGCGCCGACCGCCGGAATATGATGGACGCTTGACGCATCGAATCCTCATCGCCGCCCTCCTGGCCGCGCTCGCGGCGGGCACCGGTGCGCGTGTGCAGGACCCCGTGCCGTATCGCGTCATCACGACGGATGGCACGAGCCTGCTGCCGGTCCACGCATCAACGGGCACCTCAGACATCGTGACTTTGGATGCCGCAGCGCGACTCTTCAGGCTTCTTGTGCGTGATGACGCCCGCGCGGGTGGAGTCGTCGTGGTGTCAGGCAACGACCGCGTTGTGCTCACGGCGGGGCAATCAACCGTCTCCTCTGCCGGTCGACTCGTCTCACTCTCGGCGCCGGTGACCCGGTCGGGCTCAACCTGGCTGGTCCCCGTCGATTTCCTGCGCGCATTAAACAGGGGCATCGACGTGAGGCGCGGATCGCGCCTGATTGTGGTGGCCCCGGCCGTGGTGCCACGCGTCATCCCGCAGTTTGAGCGCACCGCCACGGGGGGACGCCTTCTCTTGTCCATCGACCCTGGGGTGACGACGCGTGTCACCCGCGACGGCGACGTCATCTCAGTCCGCTTCCAGGCCAGCGGTCTTGATGTGGAACCGCTGTCGGGCGCACCGGCCGACCTCATCGCCGGTCTGCGCAGTGATGGCGCGTCACTGCTCGTGGACCTTGGGAGCGCGGTCACCAACGTCCGGGGTGACGACGGTCTCGATGCTGGGCGGGTCACGATTGAATTGATCGGGGCGCCTCCAACGACCGCCGCGCCATCGCTGACGCCCATCGCTCCCCTCGATCGCGCGCCGGGGATCCGCACCATCGCGATCGATGCGGGCCACGGCGGTGACGACCTGGGCGCACGCGGTGCCGATGGCACACTCGAAAAAGATGTGACGATGGCCGTGGCGCAGCGGGTCAAGGCCTTGCTCGAAGCGCGGCTTGGCGTGCGGGTGATCTTCACGCGTGACGGGGATGCGCCTGCGACGGCCGATCGTCGGGCCGCGTTGGCCAACAACAACAAAGCCGATCTGTTTGTCAGTCTCCACGCCAACAGCAGTCCGGTCGCCGCGGTGCGTGGCGCGCAGGTGCTCAGCCTCGACGCCGGCGGCTACGCGGGTGTGGAAGGGGCCGCGCCCCGCTCCGACGCGCCCGCGCTCCCCGTGCCGGTCGTGGGCGGAGGCACACGTCTGATCGACGCCGTCCCCTGGCAACTCGCGCAGTTGCCCCACG
>CAYZLT010000483.1:0-2527 GCA_964479175.1 uncultured Solibacteraceae bacterium
CAGGCCATCGATCGATCGGCGCATATCGGTGGCGCCGGTGGCGAGATAGATGCGGCTCCCCGCCCTCTGCGCGAAGAACGGCCCCGAGGAGAACCAGCCATGCGCAAACTTGTTCTGACCAGTGTCGTCGTCGGATGATTTGTCGGTGGCCGCCGTGCCAGGTCCGTTCGTCTACGTGAACACGACCAACGCGTCTGGGTCGAGCTACGGGGTCGGATTCGACGTGGGTGTCGTCCTCGGTCGAGCGGCGATCTCCGGACAACGAGTGCTGCTGCTGTACAACGCCGGCCGGCGCAGCGTCATCTCTCGACTGATCGTCGGTAGTTGTGACGAGTCCTGCGCCACCATGGAATACACGTCCATGCCGGAGCTCGCCACGATTACCGATCGTCACTTCGGACCGGTCAGCCGGGCGGCCGCCGGTAATGGCGAAAGGGTGTTTGTTCCCGTGTAGACTTTCCTCCGCCAGCCCCGCTGTTCGTCGTGAGGTCCGATGACTCGATCACTGTCTCCGCTCATCTCCGGCACCGTCCTGGCGGTGACATGCGGCATGGTCGTAGCCGCGCAGTCGCCACCCGCGGCCCAGCCGCCGCAGTTTCGCGGCGGCGTGCTGGTGGTCCCGGTGGACGTCCGCGTCGTTGATCGACAGGGGAACCCGGTCACCGACCTCAAGGAGTCGGACTTCACCATCCTCGAAAACGGGCAGCCGCAACCCCTGCGCCACTTCTCCACGGTGGACCTCAGCGTGCCCGCGGCCGCCCGGCCGCTGGCGGGGCTGCTGACGTCCGATGCGCTCCTGGAATCGCCGACGCGGCGGGTGTTCCTGCTCGTCCTCGGCCGCGGCCGCCTGCAGCCGCCGTCAAAGGGCGCGGATGCGGCGATCGCGTTCGTCAGCAACCACGCGCTGCCGCAGGACTACGTGGCCGTGATCGCGTGGGGACGCGCCACGTCGTTCACGACGGATCACGCGAAGACCGTGGGTCTCCTGGAGCGCTTCAAGCTGCGGCACGAGAAGATCGAACAGGACCTGCGCCATCACTTCAGCGGCCTCGCCGCGGTGTACAGCGGACCCGAATTGCCCGCCCACATCCAGAAGCAGGTGGACGCGGTGTTCGAAGAGCGGGGGGCGACCATGGCGACCGGTCAGCAGACCCTCACCGCTGTCGGGGCGCGCGAGGAACTGGCGATCCGAAACGACCTGATGACCAACGAGATCCGGGCAGCCGCAGGCGGCACCACCATGATCACGCCGGTCGGGCAGGACGCCGAGTCGGTACGCAGCCGCCTCGGCCTCGACCTCACCTTCGATGAGTTCGTCGGCATCAACCGGCAAGCGCAGCAGGACCTCACCAACTTGTACTCCGGCATTGCGTACATGCGGCACCTAAGCGGGGAGAAACACCTCATCTTCCTCACTGAGTTCGGCACCTACCTGCCGAGCGCCGACGATGACCGGAGCCTGGCGTCGCAGGCGGCCGACGCCCGCGTGGCGATGCACGTCATGCACACCGGCGGGACGATGATCACCGGTGGCGGCGGTTTCACGCAGACATCGAGCCGGGTCGCCCAGATGACGGGCGGACAATTCTCGAGCACCACCATGGGGCCGCGCTTCATGGACCAGCTCGATCGCGCCACCCGCTTCCAGTATCTGCTTGGGTATTCCCCGGCAAACCCGGCACTCGACGGCAAGTTCAAGAACATCCAGGTGCGCGTTACGCGGCCGGGCGTACGCGTGTTCCACCGGCAGGGCTACTTCGCGCGCGGAACCCCCATCGGGCTGACGCCGGCGCTGATCACGGCGCAGTCACGCATTGCCGGTGCGCTGATGGCCCCGGGGGCCGTTCCGGACATCGGGCTGACGATCGCGGCATCGATGCCGAAGGGGGCGAAGGGTGCCGCGTCGGTGACCATCGAGATCATCGTCGGGCCGGAGCGGCTGCACACCGAGCCCGCGGCCGATCCTGCGCTGACCCGCGTGTCCATCGAGGTCGCGATGTTCGCCACAGACTCACGCAACCAGATCGTCGGCCAGTCGTGGCGGACGGTGACCGCCGACATGCCCCCGGATGTGCTCAAGCGGTTCCGCGCGTACGGCCTGCGACTGACCGGCACGCTCGAGGCCTCGGCGCTTCCGCGCAACATCAAGGTCGTGGTGTACGACCAGGGCGCGGACCTGCTCGGCACCGCGACCACGACGGTGCGATAGCAGGGAGGATCCCCCGTGCACATCCTGGTCATCGGTGCCGGCAGGGTCGTCAGAACGCCGCGACGATGTGCTGAATCAGTGCCGTGGCCAGCGGGGGGCCGCTGGTTTGGCGCCGGCTGTCGTTGCCCAATCGTGCCACCACCAGATCGAGGCTCGGAATCATGTAGCTATGATTCAGGTTGTGGCCGCGTGACATGAACAGGTCAGGCGGGACGCCTGCCTCGCCGTTGTGCGTCCAGAACGTGAATCCGTAGTTGTTCGGGGTGTCACCCGAATCGCGCACGAAGCGGCGTGTGGCCAGCCGCAGCCAGGCGTCTG
>CAYZLT010000484.1:0-2515 GCA_964479175.1 uncultured Solibacteraceae bacterium
GTACAAGTCCATGAGCGATGTTCACGGCCGTTCGCCGCTCAGTCAGTCCTGGCCGGACCTACGGTGCCAGACTTGCGACCGCCCAAAGAGCGAGATGCCGATGTATCCGCGAATCGTCAGCCGTTGTCCGGTCACGTCCAGTGTCATCCGGCACCGGTAGACCTTGCCCGACTCGGGGTCGAGGATGTCGCCGTCACGGTAGTCATCGCCGGCGTTGCGCATGTTGCGCATGAGGATCAACCCGACCAGCGGCTTGCCCTGCCGGTCGTCGCGACACTTCACGCAGGTGGCAGGAACGCCCTCGGTGACCAGCACCGTGTCCACGCGAGCAAACAGCCTCCCGCTGCGTTCATAAATCTGCACGACGCTTTGAGGCTGGCCAGTGACGTCACTGATGGTCTGCCAATACCCGATCGGTGAGAGCGGTGCCGCCGGGGTGGTCGCGGCAGTCTGCGCGAGCAGGACGATCGTCAGGAGGAACGTCATGCACAGGAGTATACGGGGGCGGCCGCACCGGGTGGCTGTAGACTGTCGCCACCATGACCAAGCCCTTCCAGTTTTATCGAACGCGTCTCATCGTGTCCAGCGTCTTCGTGGTGTTGGCCGCGTCGGCGCCCGCGCTGGTGGCGCAGAGTCAGCCGACCACGCCGCGCCCGATGACGTTTCTCGACATGCAGCTCATGAATCAGCAGGGCGCTCCCACGCCGAGTCCAGATGGGAAGTGGATGCTCTACACGGTCTCGTTCCCTGACTGGAAAGAAGCGCGGCGCCAGACGGATCTTTTTCTGGTGTCGACGACTGAAGGGCTGCCGTCCACGCGGCAGATGACGTTCACGACTGAAAAAAACGAGACCGCACCCGCGTGGGCGCGCGACGGTCAGTCCTTCTTCTTCCTCTCGAATCGTGAGGCGCCAACCACAGCCGCGACACAAACGCAGTTGTTCCGAATGCGGCCTGATGGCGGGGAAGCGCAGCGACTTACCGATGCGCGCGATGGCGTCTCGGACTTTGTCGTGAGCCGGGATGGTCGATGGATCTACTTCCGCGCCGGGCGGGCGGAAACACGGCAACTCTTCAGGATCAGCACCGACAAGCCCGCGCAAGGGCTGCCTGCTGCCGAAACGCTGACGCGTCAGCCCGCCGGCATTGACGCCTGGTCGCTGACCAGAGCCGGCGACCGTATCTACTTGACGACCGCCGACCGCGCGGACACTGATGAGAAGGCCCGCCGCGACGCCAAATTTACAGTGAACATCCGGAATGCCGAGACCTCCCTCCTGGGGCTGTGGACGCTGGACCTCGCTCCGGTAGCCGCCAAACGTCTTTCACCAGAGGGCGCGTATTCGGTGTCGGGGATCACCATCAGCGACGACGGCAAGTGGGTGGCGTTTCGCGGTGGGTCCACCAAGCGGTACGAGCGCAACATCACGTCGGAGACCATGTACAGCGATCTGTATTTGATGGAAGCGGAAAGTGGGCACATCGAGCGCCTGACCAACAATGTGGAGGTGGGTGAGTCCGGCCCCAGCTTTTCGCCAGACGGTCGATGGCTCGCCTTCGGTGCTCCAGACGACACCACGCGATATTCGATGACCAATGGGCGCGTCTATCTGCGCGCGGTCGCCGATCGCGGCAAACCATTCCGCAAACTGGACGGTGGCTTTGATGGGGATCTCAACACGGGCTTCTGGTCGCCCGACAGCAAGTCGATCTATTTCAACACCGGCCTCAAGGCCACGACGCAGCTGTTTGCGCTGGAGGTGTCGCAGAACGAGATCCGCCAGATCACGCGTGAGGCGGCGTCGGTGTCCGTGGACCGTGATGACGACAGCGGGATGGTGTTGATCTCGTATGCCGACGGCACCACGCCGACCACCGTGTTCACGACGACGTCGCTCGACAGCGTCGGGACCCGCGCCAGCTGGAAGCAGCTCACCGACACGAACCCGCAGGTGCGCGGCTTTGCGCTCGGCAGCCAGGAGGAGATCACGTGGACGTCGAAGGACGGCACGAAGGTCGGTGGTGTGCTGCACAAACCCGTGGGGTATCAAGCGGGGCAGCGGTATCCCCTGATTGTGGCCATTCACGGCGGCCCGGCATCGGCCGACATCCTGAACTTCAACGGCGGGTACGGCGCGCAGGTTTACGCCGGCGCCGGCTACGTGGTGTTGCGTCCCAACTACCGCGGGTCAACCAATTACGGTGTTAAACACAAGACCGACATCGTCGGCGACTACTTCCGCACCGGGTACGAAGACATCATGACCGGCGTGGATCACCTTATCGCGCAGGGAGTGGTCGATGGGGATCGCATGGGTGTGCTTGGGTGGAGCGCTGGCGGTCACTGGTCGAACTGGATTCTCACGCAGACCGATCGGTTCAAGGCGATCAGTTCCGGTGCCGGCACGTCGAACTGGATCTCGATGTACGCCCAGAGCGACGTGCAGCGCAATCGTCAGTTTTACCTCGGCGACAAGTTGCCCTACGACGACCATGACGCCTACTGGAATCAGTC
>CAYZLT010000485.1:0-2495 GCA_964479175.1 uncultured Solibacteraceae bacterium
GAGTGCCCACGTCGTGATCAGCCGTCGTCTCATGACTAGAACCTCACCACGAGGCCGGCGGTCGTCCGCCAGAAGGAGAACTTCGAGAAGTCGACCCCGAAGGCGTTCTGGTCGAGTTCGGATTCGCGAAGACCGCGCGTGTATCTGAGATCACCGCGGAAGCCGATGTGCTCGTTGAAGAAGCCCATCGCCCCGGCGCCGACCGACATCGCCAGTGTGTTGCCCTTGACGACCGACAACTCGCCGGCTTCGGCGAGGTTCGGGCGCAGCAGGCCCAGGCCTGCGGTCACAAACGGCGTGAACCGGCCGCGGCTGAGCATCGGCGGAGCCACGATGATCTGGCCGGTCACCGTCGTGACGCTCCGGTCGATCAGGAAGCCGTCCTGCTCGAAGAACATCGGCGTGTAGGCCGCGTCGGCTTCAACGCCGATCCAGGGCTTGACCCAGAACGTCGCGGACATCCCGACGGTGCCGCCGGTCGTGGTGGTGTCGCCGCCGAAGGTGACGCCCGCAAAGGGCGACACCATCAGTCGCGCGTCTGACGCCATCGGGGCCTGGGCCATCTGGGCCTGCGCCAAGGACGGCACGGTCAACACCGCGGCCGCCAACATGAGTCGAATACTCGTTCGCATAGTGAATGTCTCCAGGAAAGGACGATCAGCGGTTGCCGGCGCGCGGCAGCCCGACATAGGGGAAGGTGGCGAGGAAGGGGACATCGTTGGCGTTCACGCCGTCACCCAGTTGTGCGTTGATGCCGGTGTTGAAGGTGGGCGTGAGCGGCGACGCGCCGGCCATCACGCGAAACGCGATGTCCACGACGTCGTCGCCCAGTCGGCGACCGTTCGGGAAACCCGCCGTGTCGCCTGCGAGCACGCCCAGACGATTGGGATTGGCCACTGGGCCAATGGCCACGTTCAGGCGAAGCATCTCGGACGGCGTCACGCCCGCAGGCTGATTCAGGCCGGGAATGCCGGTGAGAAAGATCGTCACCAGGTCGTTGCGCGGTGCGGGCGGCGACACGATGCCGAAGAGCGCACTGAGCAACTTCGGTATTTCGGGGTTGAGCACAAACTCCAACGCGGCCCCATCGCTCGTGGGTTCAATGGCGTTGAACGTGTCCTTCGTGCTGCGCGGAATCACGACCTCATTCACCAGTGGATGTCCGAGACGCGAGACCTGGACGTACCGTGTGGACGACGCGCCCGTGGCACCGGCGCGCGCGGTGACGGACGGGCGGCTGGCCGTGGACCAGACGCCGACGATGGCATTCGGGTCGGTGGCGGAACTCGGGCGACCGCCATTGGCGGTGAGCGCGGTGATGGGCACTTCAATCGCGATGCTGTGCACGTTAAATCCGGCGAGCGAGTCGCTGTTGTCCACATCGGCAGGCGGCACGGCCAGCAGGTCAAACACGTTCAGGTCCACGAAGAAGGGGTCGTCGCGCTGTCCGGCAAACACCTGGGTGCTGTTGGGCAACTGGCGCACGGCCGCCTGTGCCAGGGCGGCGTAGTTGGGTGTGGATCGCAACCCGACATTGACCGGCGGGGTCGGCAGATCGGACGCGAGGACCGTCGCCGCACCAGTGCGGCGGGGGCCGACGACCCGCGTGACCGAGTACGACTGACGGACGTTGAACGCCGGCGAGTCCAGCGACGTGATCGTGCCGGTGTTGTAGAGGAAGGTGTTGGCGTTGAGCGTCTGCGACTTGAAGCGGAACTGATACGTGACGTCTTCGACCGCGTCCCCGTTGTTGTCCACCATGATCTCGTAGAGCACGTTGTCGTCGAACTTGAAGAAGTTCGGTCCGCCATACGGCGCTTCGAACGGGATGAAATTCGCGATGAGTGTCACCCGGTCCGAGTTGTTGGGGCTGACAAACGCATACAGGTCGGTATTGTCGGCCAGCGGGTCACCACTGATCAGTGGCGCCTCGCGATGGCTTGAGGCTCCGGTGGCGTGGTCCCACCCTGTGCCGAGTGCGGTGAGCATCACGGCGCCGAGTCCGATGAGAGTCGTCAGTCGTTTCATAGGTCCTCCTTTGATCCGATCCGGAGGAAGTGTCCGGGTCGGTTGTGTTCGTGGGGTCTACGGGGGGTGAGTGCCCCCGGATGGGTCAATCCGATCGGTGTTGGCGGGCGTAGTCGCATTCCTAAAAACGCCGTGAATCAGTACACTGTCTGGCGCGAGGAGACACGTTTATGGCAGGCATGCACGAAATTGACTACAAGATCTTCGGCGACGACATGCAGTTCGTCGAAGTGGAACTTGACCCCAGCGAGGCGGTGGTCGCCGAAGCGGGCGGGATGATGTACATGGACGACGGCATCGAGATGGAGACCATCTTTGGTGACGGGTCGTCGCAGGGGAAGTCGGGATTCATGGGCGCGCTCATGGGGGCTGGCAAGCGCCTGCTCACGGGTGAGTCGTTGTTCATGACGGTCTTTCTGAACCGCAGCACCTACAAACGCACGGTCGCGTTGGGTGCGCCGTATCCC
>CAYZLT010000486.1:0-2488 GCA_964479175.1 uncultured Solibacteraceae bacterium
TGTTCGTGGACGATCGAGAGGAGAACGTGGCGGGGGCGCGGGCCGTCGGCCTGCACGCGCTGCATGCGCCCGAGCCCGGCCGCCTCGTCGAGTGCCTCCGCGACGCCGGCGTAGACATCTAATCTAATTCCGCATGCGCCAGCTGTTTCCCTGTCTCGGCGCCATCACCGTCACGGCCTGAGGCAGTTCCTCGTCTGACCCGAAGAGTCCCTCCTTCGACCACTTGGGTGTTGGGCTGAGCGCTGATGGCGTGACGACCAGCTGCCGCGAAGCACTGGCCCACGCGTCCGCGCCACGAGTCCTATTTGTCCGGCGACCGCGGCACGACGACAGACGCGAAGTAGCGTGATGACGTCCGTGCACGCGGGCGATCATTCCCTGCCTAAAAACGCGCGGGCCGCGACGATCTCCTGTCGTTCGGTGTCGGCTGCCGTGGCGACGTCGAGCAGTCGCCGATAATACGTTGTCGCTGTTGTCCGATCGCCGGCCAGTTCCGCCGCGCGTGCCGCGCCGTAGGTGCCGCGGAATCGATTCGGCTCCTTTTTCATCGTTGCCTCAAAGGCGCCGAGCGCATCACGATAATGACCGGCGTCCATCAGCATGAAGCCCAACAACTCGCGCGCGGGCGCGAGCGGGCCCGGCGAGACCGCCGACTTGTCGGTGGCGTCCTCGGCGTCGGCCGCAGCCGACAGCGCAGCGATCCCTTCGTCGCGATGTCCTTCGGCGTAGGCAACCCATGCGGCGGCCACACGCCGCTGGATGTCCACCTGTCCGGACCAATAAACGTCCTGACTGGCCTGCAGCTTGTCCCGCAGTTCAGCCAGTCGCGCGAGGTCAGGAGCCGCGTCGGCAGGCTGACCGCGTCGTGCGGCGCCAAGCGCACGGGCAAAATGAGTAATGGCTTCGGTGTGTGGTGTGGTGGCAGGCCGGACGGTCAGCGCAGCCGCGTCGTTCCAGGCGCCGCGTTCAAGCGCATACCGCGCCGGAATGGCTGCCAGTGCGTAGGCACCCGCGCCTGCGGCCCCGGCGGCCGTTCCTCCGTCTGCCACGGCCAGAGCAAGAGCGTGGTCAAGCACGTCTTTGGCGGCTGTGTCCTGCGCAATCTGCAAATGTGCATAGACGAGATAATCCAAGGCATGCAGTTCTTCACCCACGCCCTTGTCGCGCCTCGCCGCGTCGGCCGACTTGAGGTTGGTGTCGATGGATTCTTTCCACAATCCGATGCGGGTGAACGTATGTGAGGGCATGTGCAACGCGTGGGGCACTGCCGGCGCGAGCGACGCGTACCGCCGTGCGGCCACCAGTCCGCGGTCAGCCAACGCCGGCGTATCGTAGGAATGGATGAGGTAGTGGGCCAGACCGGGGTGATCCGGCATGTCCTTGAACAGCGGTTCGAGGATGGCGGCTGCCTGCAGTTGTTTTGTATAGGTCTTGTCGCTGGGCGAGGCGGTTTGATTAATCGCCAGTGCGTAGAACATCCGCGCCTCGCGATCGTCCGGATACGCCTTGGTCAGCGCAGCCATCGAGGATTCGTACGCGGCGATCCGTGCGGCATGTGAACCAGGTGTGGTGTCGGTTGTCAGTGCCGCGACCGCCTCGATGTAGGCACGTTCCCTCGGTGTGGGGGTGCCGGTCTTGCGGGCGTCGGTGACCGCTGCGCGTGTGGCTTCAACGGCAGGGGCACCTTTGAGTCCGGCAAACGGATTCCCCCATCGACTGATGGCGATCCCCCAGTGCGCCATGGCGCAGTCCGGATCGGTCTTCAGGATCGACTGGAACGTGGTGACGGCCTGCGGGAACCAGAACGAATGAAGCAAGGCGACGCCCCGGTTGAAGGCGGCGTGAACGGTCGGCGCACAGGACGTGGCGAACTTCACATGCGCCGCGCCCACATCGTCTGGCGGGGTGCCGGCGTGTTGATCGTGCTGGGCGGAGGCGACGGCTGGCAACAATGACAGCCCGCTGCAAACAACGGTGAAAACCACGAGGCGAGTGAGTCCTGACATACGGGCCTCCTTCGGTGACGTAGGCGTGACAATCGATTCTGTGCCAGGCCCGTTGGCAATTACAAGAACTTGCCCGGGCGCACGGAAGCCGAGGGCGCTGGCACAGGTAAAACCGCGCAGCGACGCGGCGCCGACGGTAGCTGGGCGACGACGACACAGCATCGTTGCCCGATCCCTGCCTGAACGTTGACGGGCTCCGGCACAAGGCAATACCGTATTACCATGCCAACGATAACCTTCAAAGTCACGGAGGACGACGCCCGCCTGATCCGCTCTCGGGCCAAGAAGGAAGGGGTAAGCGTCTCGGAATATCTACGCCGCCGGGCGAGCGCCTCGCCGCCTGCTTCTCGGAAACCTCGGCGGGTCCGCTGCCCGCACACGGGCGCGATGATCTTTGCGGCACCTGAACACCAACCGCCGCTCACCACTGAATCGGTGCGCGAACTGCTCTCGGATTTCCCGTGACCTTCCTCCTGGATGTC
>CAYZLT010000487.1:0-2484 GCA_964479175.1 uncultured Solibacteraceae bacterium
TGTTCACGCCGTGCGGACCCAGCGCGGTGCCGACGGGGGGCGCCGGGGTCGCCTTGCCGGCGGCAATCTGGAGCTTCACTTGCGCTTGTACTTTCTTCGCCATGTTCTTGTCTCTCTACCGTGCTTCGGCGGGGTTCGGCCGGGCTCAAGCCCACGCCCTACCTCGCCTACGAAACGTCTTACAGTTTCTCGACTTGCAAAAAGTCCAACTCGACCGGCGTGGCACGTCCGAAAATCGTGACCATCACCTTCAAAGTGTTGCGCTCGTTGTTGACCTCGTCGACCACGCCGTTGAAGCTGGCAAACGGGCCTTCGTTGATGCGCACCTGATCGCCCTTGTCGAACGTGTACTTGGGCTTCGGCTTCTCCGCGGCCACCGTCACCTGATGCAGGATCTGGTCAACCTCTTCCCGCGTGAGCGGCTGCGGCTTTGACCCCGCGCCCACAAACCCCGTCACCTTCGGCGTGTTCTTGACGACATGCCAGGCGTTGTCCGACATGAACATCTCCACAAGGATGTACCCCGGGAAGAACCGCCGCGAACTCTTGACTTCCTTGCCGCCCCGCTTCTCAACAATGTCCTCGGTGGGGATCAACACCTCACCAATTTCATCCGCCAGCCCGTAGGCCTGCACACGCTGCTCGAGCGACTCCCGCACCTTGTTCTCGAATCCCGAATAGGTGTGGATGATGTACCACTGCTTGGGCTTGACGACGTCGGTCATGCCCCACCAAATCGCACGAAGATCCACCGGACGGCTGATGAGGCCCCGAGGTCAACGGCGTAAAGGTACACGCCGAACACGGCCGAGACGATGAGCACCACCACGGTCGTGGCCCAGACTTCGCGCCGCGACGGCCAGGTGACACGTTTCAGCTCGGCAATCACTTCCGTCAGGAACCGGCGGGCGCGACCGTACCGGCCACCACCCTGTTCCGTTGTTCCCTTTTCGTTCTCAGTCATGTCCGTCTAAGACCCCGTCTGCCTTGCTGCCCGCGTCGTTGATCTGGCAGGCCAGGAGGGACTCGAACCCCCAGCCCTCGGTTTTGGAGACCGATGCTCTACCAATTGAGCTACTGGCCTAAACATTCCTTGGTCTGAGGGCTTCGCCCTCAGACTCCCTACACCGTCGCTCATGGGGCCCCGTCGCCCCACTCCGCTCCGGTGGCTCGCGGCTGACCGCCGCTCGCACCGTCCCCGAACAGAGTCGCTTACTTCGATTCCTTGTGACCGGTATGCTTGCGGCAGAACCGGCAGAACTTGTTGAACTCCAGACGCTCAGAACTCTTCTTGCGGTTCTTGGTCGTGCTGTAGTTGCGGCGTTTGCACTCTGTGCACGCCAGCGAAACGATCTCTCGCATGATTGCCCTCTAATTCACGGACTCAGCGGTGCCCCTTGACAGGTCGTGACATCCGGGCAACGCCCGGCCCGACCTGTCAAGGGTGTACCGCCAATTAACTGATGATTTCCGTAATCGTGCCGGCGCCGACCGTGCGGCCACCTTCACGAATCGCGAAACGGCTGCCCTTTTCGATGGCGACCGGCGCCATCAGTTCACCCGTGATCGTCGTCTTGTCGCCGGGCATCACCATCTCGATGCCTTCCGGCAGGTGCAGCGTACCGGTGACGTCCGTCGTCTGGAGGTAGAACTGCGGACGATACCCGTTGAAGAACGGCGTGTGACGGCCACCCTCGTCCTTGGACAGGATGTACACCTCGGCCTTGAACTTCGTGTGCGGAAGAATCGAGCCGGGCTTGGCCAACACCTGGCCGCGCTCGACGTCCGATTTTTCCACGCCGCGCAGCAGGATGCCGACGTTGTCGCCTGCGACACCTTCGTCAAGCAGCTTGCGGAACATTTCGACGCCCGTGACGACGGTCTTGGTCGTGGGCGTGAAGCCGACGATCTCGATTTCTTCGCCAACCTTGACCTTGCCGCGTTCGATACGCCCCGTGACGACCGTGCCACGACCCGAGATCGAGAACACGTCTTCGATCGGCATCAGGAACGGCTTGTCGACGTCGCGCTGCGGCACCGGGATGTAGGTATCGAGTGCGTCCATCAACGCGGTGACCGATTCAACGCCCTTGGGGTCGCCGTTGATGGCGCCGAGCGCCGACACGCGAACCACCGGGAGATCGTTGCCGGGGAAACCGTAGCTCGTGAGCAGCTCGCGGACTTCGAGTTCAACCAGGTCAACCAGTTCGGTGTCGTCGACCGCGTCGACCTTGTTCAGGGCGACGACGATGTACGGCACGTTGACCTGCTTGGCGAGCAGAATGTGCTCGCGCGTCTGCGGCATGGGGCCGTCGATGCAGCTCACCACGAGGATGGCGCCGTCCATCTGCGCCGCGCCCGTGATCATGTTCTTGATGTAGTCCGCGTGGCCCGGGCAGTCGACGTGCGCGTAGTGGCGCTTGTCGGACTCGTACTCGACGTGCGCCGTCGAGATCGTGATGCCGCGCGCCTTCTCTTCCGGCG
>CAYZLT010000488.1:0-2186 GCA_964479175.1 uncultured Solibacteraceae bacterium
ACGATGGCTGACGCCTCGGTGCATCAGGGCACGGTGGCGCGAGTGACTGGCGAGTGCCGTCGGGGTGGCCATTGCGGGTGGGGTGGGTACGGGCTTGCTGGCAGGCGCCATCTGCGAACACAGCTGTGGCTCCTATGTGTTGAAGATGGGGGTCGTAGGTACCGCGCTAGGGGGAGTCGTTGGCGCGATCGTCGGCGGCCTCCTCGATGCGGCAAACCCGGGGCGGCAGGTGATCTTCGAGCGCACGAGTCTGACTGTCGCACCGATCATCACCGGCCGGTCGCGATCGGTGGCTGTGGTGATCCGCTGGTAGGCCGCGACGGCGATCTGGCGTGCCTCGGCTTGCTGGGCGACTCGTGCCCTTGCCGGGCGCCTATTCGGTTCTCAGGGCCTCGTTCAGCGCAGGGGCACGATGGCCGTCCTCGTCAACCTGCCAAGTTCCCGCGACTTCAAGGTCTTCACCGTTCGTGACCAGGACGGAGAGGTCATGTCTGTCAAGGTTCGGGAGCTGAGTGAACAGCGAGCTTGACGACTTTATTCGGCGGCATCGGTCTGCTGGAGTCGTCGTCGACTCGCAACTGATGCCGCCACTGCTGGCGGGACGCGGAACCGGCATCCTCCCTGATGACCTGCCCCTCTACGTTCAGCTGAGCCAGCAGGGGCGTCCCGTTCTCAACTTCACTCACCTCAGGGCACTGGCTTGGGACGGCAATTGAGGACGCGTTGCACTCATCCACGCCGACGTGAGCGTGATCGGGCGCCGGCCAAGGCTACGACGAGGCAATCGCCTCTGCCGACTTGAGCGCAAGCGCCACGAACGTCAGTGTCCCATTGGTGCATCCGCCCGTGGGAAGTGTCGGTGACCCCACCACAAAGAGGTTGTCGTGGTCGTGTGCGCGGCCGCTCGGGTCAACGACACTGCCGGCCGGGTCTGTGCCCATGCGGCATCCGCCGGCGGGATGATCCTGATACGACAAGCCGCTGATGGTGCCGCGCCGGCCATCGTTGGCCCGCGCCATCAAGTCAAAGAGCGTCTCGAAGTGCGCGCGTACGGCCGGCTCGCGCGCCACCGAGGCGGCGTCAAGTTTGTGCCGCACGACGGGGAGAGGATCGCCCCACCGGTTGGTCGCAGTGGGGCTGAGCGTCAGCCGACTCTCGCGATCCGGGTGCACGTCGTAGTAGCCGCGCACGCGGGCCGTGCCGCGAGACGTGCGTGTCTGCCACTCGTCGAGCACCGCGTCCCCCAGGAGCAGCCGGCCCTCGGCGTCGCGCAGTCGAGGCGCGCGACCGCCGCCACTTTCCCACACCCGCAGGTCGTGGCGCACGTAGGGCTGATCGGTCGCGCGGCGAAAGAATGCGCGCGAGACGAGGCTGTGCTGCTCGTTCATGCCCGGGTAGATCCGGAGGTTGGTGTCGATGGTCGTCTGATACGCCAGGTGCCCGGTCATGTACCGGCCGACGTGATCGGATCGATTCGCCAACCCCGAGGGGAAACGGCTGTTGGCCGACAGCAGCAGCAGGTGCGGACTCCACGTGTACCCGCCGGCCAGTACGAATGTTCGCGCTCTGTATTCGACGGTGTGCTGTTCGGGTCGCCCCGTGCCGTCCTGCCTGACCGCCCTGGCCACGGCCACCCGGTCGCTGCCGTCCTGCAGCTCGAGCCGTCGCACAAGCGTTTGATCGTGCAGCTGAATCTTCTTGTCCGCCAGAAGCTGCCGGAACGTGTAGTCAGGCGAATACCGCGCGCCGGTCGGACAAATCTCGCACGTGTTGCAGCGCATGCAGATGTTGCGCCCGCCGTATCCCTGCCGCGTATTTTTTGCCTGCGGGGTCGTCCAGAACGGATGACCGCTGTGTTCAGCCCACGCCTTGAGCTGCACAAGGTTGTGCGTCATCGGCATGGGCGGCATGGGATACGGCTCGGACCGCGCGTCCTCGGTGAAAGGTCCCGGGTCACCCGACACGCCGATGCGCCGCTCGGCCTCGCAGTAGAACCGTTCGAGTTCCTTCCACTCGATCGGCCAATCCACCGCCAAGCCATACAGCGACTTCAATCGCGTGTCCTCTTCAGAGAACCGGTTGCACACGCCGCCCCAGTGCAACGCCGAACCTCCCACCGCCATCGTCCGCGAAATAATGCCGTCGGCGGCCTGGTCTTCCACAAAGTCGCCGGGCCACTGGTTCTC
>CAYZLT010000488.1:2196-2479 GCA_964479175.1 uncultured Solibacteraceae bacterium
ACTCCAGGCTCCGCTGCCGATACTCCGCGCGATTCTCGACGTCGAAGAGCGACCGGCCAGCCTCGACGACGATGATGGAGCGACTGGGGCGGATGGCGGCGATTTTTTCGGCGACCATCGCTGCGGTGATGCCGCCGCCAATGATGCAGATGTCCGACTCGTGCACAGCCATCAGCGCCCGCCCTTTCGAGTGGGCAGCGGTGCCGGCGGTGCCTCGGACCCGTCGAGCCCCCGGCAGTCCTCGCGGTTGATTGCCGCTCGATACGCGAGGTTGTACCCGGAT
>CAYZLT010000489.1:0-2457 GCA_964479175.1 uncultured Solibacteraceae bacterium
CAACCTGGTCTCGCAGTCCAGCCCGACCGGCACGCAGTGCCTCCAGGCGATCGGATGCGCGGAAGCCGGACGCCTGTACGAACAGCTCACCGACATCCCCGAGCGTGAAGGCAAGTTCGAGACGGACGAGGTCGTGTACGTCTCGCTTGGCGACGGTACCGTGAGCGAGGGCGAGTTCTGGGAATCGCTCAACGCCGCGTGTGTCAGCAAACTCCCCGTACTCTTCCTGGTCGAAGACAACGGCTACGCAATTTCCGTCCCCGTGCAAGTCCAGACGCCCGGCGGTGACATGTCGAAGCTCGTGGAAGGATTCCCCGGCCTTGAGGTCCTCCGCTGCGACGGCACGGACTTCCTCGACAGCTACCGCACGGCCGCCAGCGCGCTCGAGTACTGCCGCTCCCGCAAAGGCCCTGCGCTGATCCACGCAAAGGTCGTCCGCCCGTACTCCCACTCGTTGTCTGACGATGAGAAGTTGTACAAGACGCCGTCGGAACGTGCCGAGGAAGCGACGCGGGACCCGCTCACGAAGTTTGTGGCCTGGCTCAAGGCCGAAGGGCTCGCGACCGAGACCGACATCGCCACCATCGCCAAGGAAGTAGATGTTGACGTGAACACCGCAGCGGACACCGCCGTGAAGGCGGCGAAACCGGCCAAGGAGACGGCCGGCTGGTACGTGTACTCACCGGACGTTGATCCCACGAGCGCGGACTTCGACAGCCCGGCTGTGCCCGAGGGCAAACCCGACACGATGGTCGCCGCGATCAATCGCACCATGAAGGACGAAATGGCGCACAACCCGCGCATCGTCATGTTTGGTGAAGACGTGGCGGACGCAACCGATGAGGCCAAGCTGAGCGAAGTGCAGGGCAAGGGCGGCGTCTTCAAGGTGACCCACGGCCTGCAGAAGGCGTTTGGCGGTACGCGCGTGTTTAATGCGCCGCTGGCCGAGGCCAACATCATCGGACGCGCCGTCGGCATGGCGACACGCGGCATCAAGCCCGTCGTCGAGATTCAGTTCTTCGACTACATCTGGCCGGCGATGATGCAGTTGCGCGACGAGATGTCGATGATGCGGTACCGGTCGAATAATTATTTTTCGTGCCCGATGGTGGTCCGCACGGCGATCGGCGGCTACCTGCGTGGTGGTGCGCCGTACCACAGCCAGTCGGGCGAGAGCATCTTCGCGCATTGCCCCGGCATCCGGATTGTGTATCCGTCCAACGCGCAGGATGCGGCCGGACTGCTGCGCACGTCGATTCGTTGTGACGACCCGGTGTTGTTCCTCGAACACAAACACCTGTATCGCCAGACCTACAACAAGGGTGAATACACCGGTCCGAATTACATGATTCCGTTCGGCAAGGCTGCGCTCAAGCGTGAAGGCACGGACGTGACCGTGGTGACGTGGGGCGCCCTGGTGCAGCGCACATTGCTCGCGGCGCAGCAGGCCGAGAAAGAGGGCATCAGTGTGAAGGTGCTCGACCTGCGCACGATCATGCCGTACGACTTCGACGCGATCGCCGACGCGGTGAAGGCGACCAACCGGTTGATCATCGCGCATGAAGATCAGCTGACGTGTGGCTTCGGCGCCGAACTGGCCGCACGCACCGCGAGCGACTTGTTCGAGTACCTCGACGCGCCGGTCAGACGTGTCGCGGCGATGGACTGCCCGGTGGCGTATTGCCCCGATCTGGAAGAAGTGATTCTTCCGGGATCCGCAGACGTGCTTGCCGCCATTCTGGAAACCGCGCGGTACTAGATGAGGCCCGCCAGGAGCCCCGGGGCGCTCCTGGTGCTGGTGCCGTTGTTCGCGGCTGCTGCGACCGTCCTGCACGTCTCGGCGCAGGGCTCGGTCGAGATCCTGCGACCGGTCGGTGGTCTCTCTGCGCGCGTCTGCGACGCACTCCATGAACCCATCGCGTTTGTGCAGGCGAGCGACGGCCGGTATTTCCTGCTCGACCGCCGCGCCCACACGATTTACAGCGTCGATCGCACCGGCACACGGCTCACCAAAGTCATGGAGGCCGGCCTGCAGAAGGGCGAAGTCCTGCAGCCGGCCGTCCTCAGCATGGCGGGAGACGATGCGTATGCAGTGACGGATGCACCGTTTGGTCAGGAACGCATTCAGGTATTCACCGCACGTGGGTCGCAGATCCGCGCGTTCCTCCGACCGGGACTCGCCAGTCCGCGACTCACCATGGGACCCGTGATTCTCAACGGCGTGGGATCGTTGCAGTTCACCGGCGATCGGTTCTTCATCAATGCGCCTGAGACCGGGGCGTTGATCTCGGAACTGAATCTCGACGGCGATTCCATTCGGCAGGTCGGCCTGCTGCGTCCGACCGGGCACGAGGCCGATCGGAATGTGCACCTGGCCCTGAACGTTGGCCTCGCCCTTCCTGATGCGAAGGGCGGCGGGACGTTTGTGTTCCAGACCGGCGTGCCGAAGTTCCGCAA
>CAYZLT010000490.1:0-2454 GCA_964479175.1 uncultured Solibacteraceae bacterium
TCTGAAGACCAGTGCGTGGGCGGGTGCGCTGGCTGATGTGGCGGCGGCGGCCGGGGCGACGATGGATCAGGTTCGCCAGATGTTGACTGGCGTGCAAGCCGGCAAGGGCGTGCTGGGCAAACTGGTGACCGACGAGGTGCTCTACGAGGAATTCACCACCTTGCTGCAGTCGGCCAACACGGTGGCGACGCAGGTCAATTCGGGCAAGGGCACCGTGGGCGCGTTGCTCAATGACCCGGCCGCGTACAATTCCATGAGGGCGTCGCTGGACGACCTGCAGGCCATCACGTCGAAGATCCAGCGCGGGGAGGGGCCCTTGGGGCGCCTGTTCGCGGACGAGGCGCTGGCCAAATCGATGACCGGCACGGCGACCAATCTGGAGACGATGACCGGGCGACTGACGCGCAGCGAGGGCACCGTCGGCAAGCTCATCAACGACAGTGAGTTGTACAACCGTCTCGATGCGCTGACGGTGCGGCTCGACTCGCTGGTGTCCGGCCTCTCGACAGGGCAGGGGACCGCCGGGAAGCTGCTGCAAGACAAAGCACTTTATGACAACATGAATCAGGCGGCGACGTCGCTCAATGAACTCATCGCGGCAATCAAGCAGGATCCGCGGAAGTATCTGACCGTGCGGGTCAGCATCTTCGGCGGCGGTTAACACGTCAAGGTCTGGAGGCCATATGTCCAATCACGAAAATTCGTCGGGGCCGGTGTTGTTGGCGTTTGTGCTCGGTGCGGTGGCCGGGGCGGCCGTCGCGTTGCTCTACGCCCCCACATCCGGAGAAGAAACACGACGCAAGCTCGCGGACAAAGCCCGCGAGGGACGCGAAAAGGCGGAATCGGTGGCACGCGAGGGCCGTGACTTCCTGGCGCGTCAACGCGAGAACCTGAGTGCGGCCGTCGAGCGTGGGCGCGAGACGTTCGAGCAGGTGCGCAAGGAGACTCTGTGAACGAAGTCTGGTTGGGCATCATTGCGGTCGCCGTCCTGACCATGGCCGTCGTACAAATTGTCGTGGGCCTGCAAGTATTGAAGGTCGCCAAGGACGCGGCCGCGACGATGCAGGAGTTCCGCACCGAGGTGCGGCCGCTCATCCAGAAGGCGCACAAGGTCGCTGACGACGCTGGTCGGGTCAGCGCCCTGGCGCTGACCCAAGTCGAGCGTGTGGATCAGATCATGGCCACCACGGCCCTGCGTATCGACGACACCCTGCACATCGTGCAGGAGTCACTCATCGCCCCCGTCAAGCAGGGCGCGGCCGTGATGGCCGGTCTCAAGGCTGCCATTGCCGTCTTCCGCGCGCGCCAGGACAAAGGTCGCTACGGGCGCGACGATGAAGATGCGCTTTTTATCGGGTGAACGGGTGATCTGCGATCGCGTGATCTGGTAAGCTTGTGCGGTTCGCGATTCGGGTTGGGCGCTTAGCTCAGTTGGTAGAGCATCGCCTTCACACGGCGAGGGTCATAGGTTCGAGTCCTATAGCGCCCACCAACCTCATTGCATAGACGCCGATATGGCTGTCGAAATCGAACGAAAATTCCTTGTCCTGCCAAGCTGGGTTCCCCGCGACGGGGGAGACCATATCCGGCAGGGCTACGTCGCATCGTCGCCCGCATGCACCGTTCGTGTGCGGACGCGAGCCGACCGCGCCTACCTGACGCTCAAGGGGCCGACGGTCGGCACCTCACGCCTTGAATTTGAATACGACATCCCCGTGGCTGACGCCGTCGAGATGCTCGCTACCCTTTGCTCCGCCATCGTGGAGAAACATCGATACCTCGAGGTCCACGGCGCGCATACATGGGAAATCGACGTGTTCCATGGAGCCAACGACGGGCTGGTGATGGCGGAGGTCGAGATGCGCACGGAAACAGACGTCGTGACATTGCCGCCGTGGGCCGGCGTTGAAGTCACCAACGACCGGCGCTATCGGAACTCCTGCTTGGCGCGGGAGCCGTTCTCTACCTGGGCACGGTAGAACGGTAGACAAGAGCTTTTATTCACAGAGAGGCCGGAGGCACAGTCTCTGTGTCTCCCTGTGAATTGCCTTTAGATGACCCTGAAATTGCGCATCATGCCCATGTCTTCGTGTTCGAGGATGTGGCAGTGGTAGAGGTACAGGCCCGGGTGCGTCGTGAAGGGCACTTGGACACGCACGGTTTCGTTGGGTAACACGAGCACCGTGTCCGTCCATCCGCCGTCGACGAGACCCTCGCGCAGGGTGTTGTCGGCCTTGCCGCCCGTGCGCGACAGCACACGGAACTGGCTGCCGTGAATATGAATCGGGTGCGCCATCTGCATGCCCATCGGGCCGCCGGCATTCACGAACTCCCAAATGTGGGTGGAGCCGGCGCGCACGGTTTCGTCAGGCGCGACTTCAGTCATCTCTCCGAAGGCACGTCCGGCGAGGAACCACTCCATCATCCGGAAGGTGATCGGAATCTGACGCACCG
>CAYZLT010000491.1:0-2448 GCA_964479175.1 uncultured Solibacteraceae bacterium
AGGCTGAATTCGGTGAGTTCGGTTCGGCTGACAGACCCGTCGGGGTGGGCGACCACCTGACGCAACGCCACGCACCCAAATTCAAGCGCGTACCACGTCGTTCGTTGCGCCGACACAATCTTGACGACTTCGACATCCATCAGACGTTCGACCCCGAGGATCACTTCGTCGCCTGTCTCGGCAGCGCACCCACGAGTGGGTCGGCGGGCAAGGCCGGTGGTTGGATGCGAACGGTGCAGGGTGCTGCGTGTGCGAAGTTCGTCGTGCGTGAGCACCATGACGTTGCCTGGCAGGCGCAAGGTCCGACCACCATATCCCTCTGGTCCCAGACGGGTCACCCGGGCGCCGTCGGCTCGAATGGCCGTGGTTTGCAGGGACGCCAAGCGACGTCGTAACCCGTTCGCCGAGACGGTTCGCTCTTCTTGCGTCCAAGTGGCGACACGCAGCACGTCTGAGCGATTCGCGAAATCCTGAAAGCCGGCTTCAGGTCCCACGCGATCGTGCCGTTCCGCTCTCAATGAGGCGCGGGAGACCGCGCCCAGACTCGACCAGGTCACTAGCATCAACGCAGCGGTGCACAGCGCCCTGGTGGTCCAACGGCGCCACGCAGACGAGGTGTCACCTCGGTGATAGACAGGTTTAAGCATCGGGGGCCCCTAAAGGTGCAAATCGCAGCTGTTGTAACAGAGGTGCAGTGACGGACTGCCACAGCCACCCCACCACGTCGATCCGCCGCCACACATGTCGACCAGCGCGTCAGCCCCCCAGCAAGAGTTAGATCCTGAGGGCCTCGTCCCGGAGCAGGACGTGACGTGGCAACCATCTTCGGTGTCCTCACAATCGCGGTGTCCCGTGCCCGTTTCGCCCTCGCAACCGCAGTTCTTTTCGCAAGCCATCAGGAACCTCCCTACGGTTGGCCACAAAAGCTGTTCAGCACGCGCGGGAATGTAGCACATTGCCCTGGGGGGGGCAAGTCGGCAACGGTCGCACTGTCTGTGTCTGATAACTCGAGGTTATGTCACCGGAACAGCCCCTTCATACGGACTATCGGCTTTGAGGTTGTACGAGGGCGTATCCTTCGTCTTGGGACGCAACGAGTGCCAACGGCGTTGGTCAAGCGTCTACAGCGATTGATAAAACTTTCGGACGCAGGTGAACTTCCCGATCTTGATGCCAAGCGGTCCGCCCTTGCCGATCTTGGGATTACTTTGCTGAGACGCATCTCAAACGGCGAAGTGAGTTCAGTAGCAAGAGTGGGGGACATAGAGAGACCACTTTGGCGACGGCCAGTCTTGCCAAGTTATGTGGCCAGCGGCCAGCCCCAGGCGCAGCAGCCTGACGGTTCGGGCGGTCGAACCACAACCACTACTCGACTTAATGATCCACAGACTCTTGAGGAAGCGGAGGAGTGGACCGATGTCCACATGGCGCTGGCCGACGCGGCTGAATACGAGTACGCTGCGTTGGAGGCCGATCTCAGGCAATACATGGAGAATCCGGATGAGGTTTGCCCGGCGTCGATTGTTCCGGAGTCGCCGGACGGGGCCTCCGCGTCGGCAGATTCAAACAGGGCCGACTGTTTAGATAATCTGGTTACAGCGATCATGGGGGCCACCTCAGCTGTCAGGGAAGCGGTCCACCTTAAGGACGGCCTCCAGTCGGGCATCGCGACCTTGCGGGTGCTCGTCTCTGGCCACTGGGCGGCGTATGCAGCTGGGGGCATTTCATATGCCGTTGCGACTGACATGATCGCAGGTGCGGTGATGAGCTTCGTCGGTTCGCTGAGTCTTGGCTGGATTGCTGTCGGCGTTTTAGGTGCAGGTGCGTTGTATTTCGCGTACAAGTTCATCGAGTGCCATTATGACCTGCTCGAGAGTGAGGAGCCGTTCGGGGCGCTCTCATTGGTTGGAGAGCCATTGATAGCAGATAGGTTCTGAGTCTTAGAAACGAGGCCTCAAATTGCCTGATGTCCATGTTCCTCGGCGGGATTTGCGTGTCGACCGATGGCGTCATCTTCCAGGATTCTTGTATTCCATAGTATGGATGGCGGCCGCGCTGCTGCTAGACGTACGCTGGTCCTTTGCGATTGGGGTCGTTGGCGTTGGCTGGCTCATGATACAGCGGCGGCGGCGACTTACATCGTTAGATGCGCTGGCTATGGTGGCTTGTGCCGCAGGCCTGCTGCTCATGCAACTTCGCCCGGTGCTCTCGGATTCAGGCGCAGGTCGTATCGTAGCCTGGGTACTTCTGGCGCTTGTCGTAATACTGTTGTCTGGCGCAGCTTGGTATCTCATCGACTCAGTCTTGGTGGTACGAAGGGAGCTAAGGGAGATGCGTGATGGTCTACCCCGCTCTATTCATGTAGAGGCTGCGCGAGCTGAGATCGAGTGTTTTGGAGGCCGTGCATGTCCCGACGATGCGCGATGCCGCGCGATGTGGTGGGTGCAT
>CAYZLT010000492.1:0-2424 GCA_964479175.1 uncultured Solibacteraceae bacterium
TAGACACCACTCGTGATATCACGAGCAGCGGGAGCCGCCGCTTCAAATTTCAACAATTACCGGGACATCCCCGGTGCGGGGAGGGAGGTTCGAACTGCGGACAACGCGAATCCGCTCCGTACCTTTCGCCTATGCCCTTTAACCTTTGTCCTTTGTCTTTTAACTTTTCCCTTTCCCAGCGTTCTTCCCGTACTTGTCGCGGCTGGTTCGGTACGCCGCCGAGACCATGGCAAAAATTTCGCCGGATTCCTGCCGTAGGCGTGGTCCGTTGGTCGCGGCGGGGGTGAGCATGTTGGCTCGCTCAAGAAACTCCAACCAGAACATCGCTTCGTCGGCTTCCTCACGCACAACGCCGAGCTTCGCAAGGAACTCGGTGCTGCTTCTCGCCAACGTCGTCGTCCGATAGTTGCAGGCCACAGAAGACGCAGCTCGGAACAGCTGTCCGCACACATGGCGCGTTGAATAGTCGTCCGGCAATCGACGGGTCATCTGCAGCACGTCGATCGCGAAGACCATGAGCCGCTCGCGCATTTGTTCGGTGGTCATGCGCCCAGCATCGCCGAAAAACAGCGACGCTGAGTGGGGTCAGCATCGAATCATGTACAACGAAACGAGCAGCCCCAGTCCGTACCTTTAGCCTTTAGCCTTTTGCCTTTGGCCTTCATCCCATTCCCACCGTCGCCGCCTTGAGACCGCTTTCGGCACCGAGGAGGCGCGCGCGACTGGAGGCGATCCAGCCGGCGTCTTCGGCGAGTTTTGAACGCGACTCTTCGATCGCGGCTCCGGTGACCTCCGGGGCGGGGCCACCGAGGGTGCGGCGGATCGCGACAAAGTGTTCGGGGCTCAGGAGGGTATTGAGTTCGTCTTCCGTGTACTCGACGGCCGTACCGGTGACGTCCTTCGAAATCTCCGCGACCAGTTCAGACAGCGACGCGTCGGGGCGCGACGTGCGGCCGCGCACCAGACGTGCGGCGATCGTGTGGCCTGCCTTGAACGGCAGACCACGGTCGCGCGCGAGCGTGTCGGCCAATTCGGTCACCGAGATCCAGTTTTCGCCGGCGCGCACGCGCATCTTCGCCACGTCCACGTCCGCGCCTTCCAGCGCCACGGCGACCAGCGACACCGCACGAATCGCGTCCTTGAACATCGTCGCGACCAGCGGCTGCAGGTCGTCCTCGGTGTCCACGATGTCGCCAAAGGGGGTGTTGTGGACCGCGACGGGAATCGCGCCGGCCTGCGCAAACGCCTTCGACGCGAGTGCACGTGCGTGTTCAAGCGCGACGGGATTGCGCTTCTGCGGCATGATGCTGCTCACCTGCACAAATCCGTCAGTCAGGCGCAGGTAGCCAAACTCCATCGTGCACCAGAGGAGCAGGTCCTGCACCACGCGGCCCACGCCCACCAGCGTGACCGCGGCGGCCGACGCGCTCTCGAGCAGATAGTCCACCGTCGCAATGGACCCGTAGGTGTTGCCCGTCGGCCCGTCAAATCCCAGGAGGGCGCTGGTGCGTTCGCGGTCGATGGGAAACCCCGTGCCGGTAATGGCGCAGGCGCCCAGCGGATTCTGGTTCACGCAGGCGTACGCCGCCTTGAGGCGCGTGCCGTCACGTTCCAACTGCTCGATCGCGGCCAGCAGATAGTGGGCGACGGTGGAGGGCTGGGCCGGCTGCGTGTGCGTGTGTGCGGGATACACCGTGTGCCGGTGCCGGGCGGCCAGGTCCACGAGCGAGTGACGCAACTGCACCGTTGCTTCCATGAGCGAGAGCACCCACTTCCGGATGCACATCCGGTACATGGTCATGTCGATGTCATTGCGGCTGCGCGCGGTGTGCAGGCGGCCGGCAATCGCATCGCCACAGGCGGCCACCACCTGGCGTTCCAGATAAAAAAACAGGTCTTCGTACGACCCGTCGTACTTCGCGGTGCGCACGGCCTCCAGATCGATGGCGTCCAACGCACGTTTGATCGTGCGTGCGTCCTCGAGCGAGACAATCCCGGTCTCACGCAACATGCAGAGATGGGCGTAATGAATGGCCATCAACGGATCGAGAAACAACGCCTTGGCGTCCTCGAAATTTTCGTTGAGCACAATACGAACGTAGTCGGGAGAAAACGGCATGATTTCCTATCGTGTCCCCGTGCGGCTGACCGCACGGGAGGGAAAGGACGTGGCGCCCAGCCACGTCGCGAGGCGGTCTTCGGCAATTTCCATCGCCGAGTTGACCGCCCCCATCAGCTGGGCGTCGTCACCCAGCGAGGAAATTTCGAGTCGGGGAAGATTCGGCACGATGCTCGAGACCACCCGTCGCAGCGGCTTCAACAACAGATCGCCCGCGTGGCTCAGGCCGCCACCAAACACCACCAGCGCGGGGTCGAGCACCGCCACGATGTTGGCGACCGCCGTGCCGAGATACACCGCCAGCT
>CAYZLT010000493.1:0-2404 GCA_964479175.1 uncultured Solibacteraceae bacterium
CTATCAGGCCGGCGGCGGCAATCCTGGTGGGGGCGCGGCGCTCTCGGCCGCCGGTGGTGCGGCACCGCCGCAAACCCCGGTGCGTGTGCCGACCGGTGACTTTGATGCACTCCTCGGGATGTCGTGGGCGCAGTTTGGCCAGCGTGCCCGAGCCAACCACCTGTGCCAGGGCATGGGCCAGATGGACACGCGCCCGGGCGAGTCCGGCGGGTCCTTCTCTCTCTATGACAGCGAACCTCGTGTGACGGGCACCGAAGACGACATCCTCGCCGACGTGGACACGACCGTTCGCCGCATGGCGCGATTTGCCGCGGGTCAGGAATCGGCCGTGCCGACGCTCGCGAAGGACCTCGACGCCCTCTACGCCACCTCGCGTGAGGCCATGGACGCGTTCGATACCCGGGCGCCGCACAAGACCATGCCCGCGCTGGCGAAGGGCCTCGGCCAGGTACGTGCGTTGCGGGCGGCCGTGGCGAGCAGCACGTTGTCGACCGACGCGCGACAGGAACTGCTGTGGCGTCTCGACCGCAAGGAACAGGACTTCCTGAAGGCCCTCCAGTTTGCGCAGGGCCTGGTCGTTCACGTCACCGTGGGTGATGGCAACGTGGTGCGCGGGCAGACGTTCGACGTCACGGCGCAGATGTTCAACACCGGCCCTGAACCGATGACGGTCAACGACGTGGCGTTGCAGGTGCCGCAGGGCTGGACCGCGACGCTCAAGCAGGGACAGCCGGGCGCCATCGCCTACAACGAGGCTGCGACGCTGATCTACAGCGTCACGGTCGGGCCCAACGCGCGGTACTCGCAGCCCTATTGGAAGCGCAGCGGAACGAAGGGGCCCGGGTCGGACCGGTATGAGATCGAAATTCCCGAGCATCACCTGCTGCCCTGGAGCCCGCCCGACGTGACGGCGACGGTCACATACACGGCCGGCGGCGCCACGGCGTCTCTGACCTCGCCGGCCTACTACCGCTACGACGGTCCCTGGGTGGGCGGCGAAAAACAGAAGGTCGTCAACATCGTCCCGAACGTGTCGATGAAACTGACGCCGTCGATCGCGGTCGTGCCGGTCGCGGCCGGCGGACAGAAGAAGGAATTCCGCGTGTCGGTGCTCAACAACGCGGCGTCGGCCTCGGCCGTGCGCGTCTCACTGGACGTCCCGACGGGCTGGCGCGTGGAACCGGCGTCGACGACGTTGAACTTCTCGGTCGAAGAGGAGGAGATGTCGGCGCAGTTTTTTGTGACGCCACCCGCACGTGTCACCCCCGGCGAAGCCGAGGTCCGCGCCGTCGCCGTCCGTGGTGACGAGACGTTCCGCGAGGGGTATCAGGTCATCGCCTACAACCACATCCAGACGCGCCACCTCTTCCACCCCGCATTGTCGAAGGTGAAGATGATTGAGGTCGCCGTCCCGGCCAATCGTCAGGTGGGCTACGTGATGGGTTCAGGCGACGAAGTCGCGGACGCCATCCGTCAACTCGGTGCGACGGTCACGATGCTCTCGCCGGAGGATGTCGCGTTTGGCGACCTGTCGAAATATTCCACGATCGTCCTTGGTATCCGTGCGTATGAAAAACGTCCGGATGTGCGGGCCTACAACCAGCGCCTCTTCGACTTTGCGCGCAACGGCGGCCATCTGGTCGTGCAGTACAACAAGACGGCGATGAATCAGCTCGGCGGTGGTCAGGCCGGTCCGCCTCCCGGGGCGTTCACCGGTGGTGGCGGCCGCGGCGGCCGAGGATCGGCCCCACCCTCAAGCCCGTACGTGCCGTACCCCGGCGGCATCACGAGCAACCGTGTCACCGTGGAAGAGGCGGCGATTCGTGTGCTTGAAGATGGCACCACCGAGATGAGCAGCCCGAACCGCATCACGGCGGCCGACTTTGACGGATGGGTGCAGGAACGTGGTCTCTACTTCTTCGGGGCCAACGACCCGCGCTACACGGACATCCTCGCGGCCACGGACCCGTGGGCGTTCAACCCCGGCGAAAAGAAGGGCATGCTCACCGTCGCCCAACTCGGCAAAGGCACCTGGACCTACGTGGGCCTCGGCCTCTGGCGTCAGTTGCCGGCCGGCGTCCCCGGCGCATACCGGATTCTCGCGAACTTGATCAAGTAGCGGATTTTCCGTTTCACAGGGAGGCACAGAGCCACGGAGATCAGCGCGACTTCTGCCAGGGCCTGAGGAGCGACTAGACTGTAGTTGATGCTGGCTTCGACGCAGCGTGGCCTGGCGCAGCCGGGCAGTCCACCTCGGGCTCTACGCTGGATTCTCCTGATTGTCTTCCTCGACGCGGCCGGGCTCATGCTCCTGAGCCCGGTCATCCCCGACATCGTCGGGGGGTTTGACGGTGACACCAACCGTGTCGCGCTGCTGGTGGCGTGGCTGGCGACGATGTATTCG
>CAYZLT010000494.1:0-2401 GCA_964479175.1 uncultured Solibacteraceae bacterium
CTCAAGGTCACGACGCTCACACCTGCGGCCACCGCCGAATTCCGAAAGACGGCCGAAGCGCTGGTCGGGTCCATGCGTGGCACCACGGTGCCGGCCGACGTGTTTGACGCGGCCATGCAGGCGCGCACGGCCTATCGCAAGACCAAGGGCGTCAAATAAGTCCCCGTGGCGACAGCGAGCATTACGGCCGATCCCGTCGCGTCGAATTCGATCGCGGTTCGTTTCGAAAATTCCATTGCGCTCGTCGCGATGGCCGGGATCATAGTGATCCCACTGGCGGAGATCGTGCTGCGCAAGTGGTTCGCGACCGGCATTCCCGGCGCGGCACCCTTTGCGCAGCACCTCACGATGTGGGTGGGCATGCTCGGTGCGGCAATCGCCGCACGCGACGGAAAACTGCTGTCGCTGGCGACCGGCGAGTTCCTCGCGCATAGCCGCACGGCGGATATTGCGAAGTTCGCGGCGGCCCTGGTGGGGTCGGCTGTTGCGACGGTGTTTGCCGTCGGCGGGATCAATCTCGTCGCCCTGGACCGTGTGGACGGCAGCGAGATCGCGGCGGGCGTCCCCGTCTGGGTCGCGGACCTTGTGCTGCCAATCGCGTTCGGTTTGATTGCCGCGCGATTGCTCTGGAGAGCGTCCTCCTCGTCGGCACTGCGCGCCGTCGCCCTTGTGGGGCCGGTGGCCGGGTACTGGATCGCCACACATCCAGAACTCCTCGAGGGCGCGGCCGTATGGCCATGGTTGGCCGTACTCGTGTTTGCTGCATTGATCGGAGCGCCGATCTTTGTGCTGCTCGGCGGCTCGGCTGCCGTGTTGTTCATGGCGCAGGGCAGCAAGCCGACCGTGCTCCTCATCACGGCATATCAGGAACTGACAGGGTCGGCCGGGCTCGCGACCATTCCGCTCTTTACCCTGGCCGGCTACCTGCTGGCCGAAGGCAAGTCGTCCGAGCGCCTGCTGCGCCTCTTCCGTGGCCTGTTCGGGTGGTTGCCTGGCGGCATCGCCGTGGCTACCGTCGCCTTGTGTGCGTTCTTCACGTTACTCACGGGAGGCTCTGGCGTCACCATCCTCGCCCTGGGCGGCCTATTGCTGCCGGCGCTGCTCAAAGAAGGCTACGGTCAGCGTTTCTCCATCGGCCTGCTGACCTCGGGCGGCTCACTCGGCCTGCTGTTCCCGATGTCGCTGCCGCTGATTCTGTACGCCATCATCGCGAACCAGTCGATGGAGGACCTGTTCATCGGCGGGTTGTTGCCCGGCATCCTGATGTTGGTCATGTTGTCGGCGTACGCGGTGCGCCACGCGATTCGGTCCGGCGCGGAGCGCTCACCGTTCGTCGCCAAAGAAGCCGGCGCCGCCCTCTGGACCGCGAAGTGGGAAATTGGTCTGCCTGTCGTGGTGATGACCGCGCTGCTGGGCGGCTACGCCACCCCGGTGGAAGCGGCGGCTGTTGCCGCGTTGTATGCGTTCATCATGCAGCGCTTCATCCATCGCGATATTCCGTCGATGCGTGAGGTGGTCAAGGTCACCGCAGATTCGGTCGGCCTGGTCGGCGGCGTGCTTGTGATTCTGGCCGTGGCCGTCGGGCTCACCAACTACATGATCAACGCGCAGATCCCCGATGCGTTGATCGCGTGGACGACCGAACACATCGAGTCGCCGCTGATGTTCCTGCTCGCCCTCAACGTCTTCCTGTTGCTGGTCGGATGCGTCATGGACGTCTTCTCCGCCATCGTCGTTGTCGTCCCGCTGATCTCAGGCGTGGCCGAGGCCTATCAGATTGATCCGATTCATCTCGGGATCATTTTCGTGGCGAACCTTGAGCTGGGCTACCTCACGCCGCCGCTGGGACTGAATCTGCTGGTCGCGTCCGTGCGCTTCGAGCGGCCGGCGCTTGAGGTCATGCGCGCCACACTGCCCATGCTTGCGATTTTGACCATCGCCGTACTGCTCATCACGTACTTTCCGTGGCTGACGCTGGCTCCGTTGCAGTGGTTTGGCCGCCTTCCGTACTGACCTCCGGGTACTGACGCTCCCAGATGAGGCAATGGGGCAAGGAGGCCATGGGAACGCTAACGTAGGCGTCTGGTCGTTCGACGGGCTGCGGCGAGCATCGACCTGAGCTCGCGACCCTCGCTCAGGAGTTCGGACAATCGATCGGGGGAACGGCATGCGCCGATTGTCTGGATCGTTTCGAGCCAGTGAACGGCTTCGTCAATCTCTTCGTTGACAATTTGGAGTTTTGCCGCGAACTCCTTGGTGGACCGCGAGCGGCGAACCGCGCGGTGGTTGCCGGCGACGCTCGTGGTGGCGTCAGCAAGTTGGCCGACAATCGTCAGCAGGACCCTCGACCATTCCCGCCCCATTGCCCCATTGCCTCATTCCGCGCGGAGCGCGTGTGAGA
>CAYZLT010000495.1:0-2401 GCA_964479175.1 uncultured Solibacteraceae bacterium
GTCCTGGATCGTGCACCTCCAGTCGGAGACCTGGACGTCCACGGGGGCGAACCGGACGCCGCGGCGCTGGGCGTCCTTGACCAACGTCGCGGGCCCGTAAAACCCCATGGGCTGGTTGTTGAGCAGCGCCGTATAAAACGCGGCCGGGTAATGCGCCTTCAAATACGCACTCGCATACACGATGAGCGCAAAACTGGCGGCGTGGGACTCGGGAAATCCATAGAGCGCAAACGACGAGATCGACAACACAATCTGATCGGCCGTCACCCCGGTGATGCCGTTGCGCGCCATGCCGGTGCGCAACCGCCCTTCGATGTCCCTCATCCGTTTCGCAGAACGCTTGAACCCCATCGCCCGTCTCAGCTCTTCCGCTTCCCCACCGCTGAAGCCGGCAATCACCATCGCCATGCGCAGCAACTGCTCCTGAAACAGCGGCACTCCCAACGTACGCTTCAACACGGGCTCGAGCGACGGGTGTGCATACGTCACGGGTTCATCACCACGCCGACGTTTCAGATACGGATGCACCATCTGACCAACGATGGGACCGGGACGGATGAGCGCCACCTCCACCACGATGTCGTAAAAATTCTTCGGCTTGAGGCGCGGCAATGTGGCCATCTGCGCGCGCGACTCCACCTGAAAGATGCCGACCGTATCTGCAGCCTGCAACATCGCATAGACCTCGGGGTCATCGGGCGGCAGGTGTGCAAGGTCCACACCGGTCAACGCGACTGACTCCTCAAGCACCGCCATCATGCCGAGGCCGAGCAGGTCCACCTTCACAATGCCGAGGTCCGCGCAATCATCCTTGTCCCACTGCACCACCACGCGGCCGGGCATCGACGCCGGCTCCAGCGGCACCACATCGTCCAACCGCCCCTTGCAGATGACCATGCCGCCGGAATGCTGACCGAGATGGCGCGGCAGATCCTGCATCTGCGTCCACAACTTTGCGAATTGGCCGTACACCTCGCGACCGGTATCGAGTCCGGCCTCTTTGAGATGTTTGGTGACCGTCTCGTCGGGGTCGACAAATTCAAAGCGACTCATCATCTTGGCGAGCCGGTCGATCTCGTCCTCTTCCATGCTGAGGACTTTGCCGACTTCGCGCGCAGCGCTTCGTCCGCGATACGAAATCACGTTGGCGGTCATGGCCGCGCCCAGCGCACCATATCGCTGATAGACGTACTGAATCACGCGTTCACGTCGATCCCCACTGGGCAGGTCGAGATCGATGTCGGGCCATTCGCCGCGTTCTTCTGAAAGGAATCGCTCAAAGAGCAACTCCATGCCGACCGGATCCACAGCCGTGATGCCGAGTGAATAACACACCGCACTGTTGGCCGCCGACCCGCGCCCCTGCACGAGAATGCCCTGCTGCCGGCAAAAATTCACCAGGTCCCAGACGATGAGGAAGTAGCCAGCGAGGTTGAGTCTGTCGATGAGATCGAGCTCGCGCTGAATTTGGGCCTTGGCGCGACCGTCAAACGCCGTGTCCAGCGGGTGATATCGATCTCGCGCGCCCACCATGGTGATGCGTCGCAGAAACGACGCCTGCGTCTCCCCCGCCGGCACGGGGTAATCAGGGAACTGATAGCCGAGATTCGCGAGTGTGAAGTCGAGTCGCTCAGCAAGCGCTTCCGTGCCTGCCAATGCCTGCGGGATGTCGCTGAACATCCGCTCCATCATGGCGGGCGGCTTCAGGTAACTCTCTGCATTCGCGCTCAGCCTGCGTCCCGCTTCTTTGAGCGTGGTCTTGTAGCGCAGGCACGTGAGCACGTCGTAGACGGGACGTTCCTCCACCGTGGCAAACCGCACGTTGTTAGATGCCATCACGGGTACACGAAACGCCGCCGACAAATCCAGGAGTGACGCGTTGGCGGCTTCTTCGTCGCGACGCAGATGCCGTTGCAATTCCATCCAGACGTTCTGGCGGCCGAAGATGCCGACGACCTTGTCGACGAGTCCGCCCACACCGTGCCGTTCGGCCACCAGCGCCTGACGACCGACGAGCGCGATCAATCCGTTGGTGTGGCCGTCAAGATCCTCCAGCGCCAGACGTGATTCGCCTTTGGGTGCGTCACGTTTGGCCTGCGTGATCAGCCGGCACAAGTTTTGATAGCCGGTCTGCGAAGAGACAAGGACGGGCAGCACAGTACTGAGTGCGGAGTGCGGGGTGCTCGGTGCGGAGTGCGGAGTGCTTAGTGCGGAGTGCGAGGTGCGGATGGTGAGTTCGGCGCCGACGATGGCGTTGAGGCCGGCGGCTTTGGCAGCGCGATAAAACTGCGGGGCGCCGTAGACGCCGTCGCGATCAAGCAGCGCAAGCGCGGGATAGCCGAGGTCCGCTGCCCGCTTGACCAGCGTCTCTGGCAGCGAGGCGCCGGCGAGAAATGAGAAT
>CAYZLT010000496.1:0-2399 GCA_964479175.1 uncultured Solibacteraceae bacterium
ATCGAGGACCGGTATGTGCCGAAGCTGTTCACGCGCATCGAGACCTATGGCCACGAACGGCTCGACGCCTATGAGTCCTGGTTGACCGACCCGCGGCCCTTCCCGAAGGGCGTGGCGACCGATCCGGGATCGGTCATCGCCTTTCGGTATGTGCCGGGACCGTCACCACGCCTGGAAGCCGGGCCCCAGCCCTGGCCCGACCGACTCCGCCTGCCCTTCGCCTGCGATCCGGCGAGGCTTGACGCGGCGCTCACGGCGCTTGAGGACAGGACCTGGACCGACCACTTCGTCACGCGCAACTACACGGGACGATGGACCGTGATTGCGCTGCGGGCCCCTGCCGGCACCGACGGCCAGCATCCGATTCTGCAGATTGCCTCCCATCCGGGCATGACCGACTTCGTCGACACGCCGGCGCTCAACGCCGCACCGTACTTTGCGCAGGTACTGCGCGACCTCGGCGTCCCCGTGGGCCCGGTCCGCCTGATGCGTCTCGACCCTGGGTCCGCGATCCTGACGCATCGTGATGCCGATCTCGACGCGTCGCTGGGATGGGCGCGCCTGCACATCCCGGTGCGCACGAACCCAGACGTCGAGTTTCTGCTCAATGGCACGCCGGTCGTGATGGCGCCGGGTGAATGTTGGTATCTGCGCCTGTCCGACCCGCATTCGGTCCGCAACAACGGCGACGAGCCGCGAACACATCTGGTGATCGACGCGCCGATGTCACCCGGGCTTGAGGCCCTGCTCACCCGCGCGCGTCAGATCGACGCAAGCCAGGCGTTGTAGGCCGGCTCGGCCCACCAGGCACACGCCTCACGGACGGCCGGAGACGCCGCCGCACGTTTACGATCCGAGTCAGGCACGAAGGCGACACCAGGCATTTTGGCGTCGGCACCGGCGGCCACACGCATGCGGTCGACATCGGCGACGGGAACCGGCCCCCAGGGCAGCGACGTCCAGACGGCGTCCGGGAGCGCCGAGTACGCGAGGGGTGTCACCTGGTGGCGATGCCTCGCCGCCTCACGATACAACGCACCAAGAACGGCCGCGGCGTGCGCTTCGCGCGACAACGCGTCTCGGGTCTCGCGCGGGATACCAATCTCCTCCGGCGTCACCGTGTCGCGCACGATCGTCAACGACGGCTGCCCCATCAACGAGACCAGCACCTCCAGCGGATCGCGATGGACAAACACCAAAGGCACGTCGGGAAACGCCTGCCGAACGAGCGGCAGGGCGAAGAGGTGCCAGGCATCCAGCTTGACGACCACACGACCGGAGGGTTCGGCCTGCGACGCCACAAACGCCGCGACGGCGTGTCGGAGCCACCGCGCACGATCGGCATCGGACACGCGCGTGTCGGCGCGGGCCCCGCGAAGGATGTCATCAAGGACCGGGGCCTCTGACACCACGAGGTGGTCCGGCAGCGCCCCGAACATCCGCGACACCAGCGTGGACCCGCAGCGTGAGACATGAAAGAGGATCATCACCGGCGGCAGCGCCGGTGGCGGTCCCGCCCACTCGTCGAGCGAGCCGTGCAGGCGGCCCGCCCCGACACCGGCGCGGCGCAGGCGACGCAGCGTGTCGTCAAAGAACGGCTCGGTGAAACGTGATCCGTCGGTCGGGCACCAGCGAAGGGCAGCGGGGGGGCCAACGTCGAGCGCCACGGGAACACGACAACCCATGAGGCGGATCATGTGCGGCCCCGGGCCACGTGGTCAACACGATCGCGCCGGCCCATCCGCTACAATGGCGCCGTCGGAGACCCTGCATGCCATCACTGCTCTCACCCATCGGCCTTGCCGCGCAGCAACAGGCCGCGACGCCGTACTACGGCCTCGTCTGGCTTGCGCTCGCCCAACTTGCCTACACCGATGAGGCCGCGACCATGGTCAAAGGTGTCGGCACCGACCTGCCCACCGCCGTGGCAGCCCTGCCGGACCTGCCGCCGCCACCGGGATTTGCGGCCCCCTCAGGGTGGTGCGCGTGGCGCGTCGAGTGGGGCCCCGTCGTCACCGCCGACAACGGGAACCTGATGTACGTCGCGGTGTGCCGTGAGCACGCGAGTGGTCTGCCACTGGTGGCCGCCGTCTGTATTCGCGGCACCGATACACAGGAGCGTGGCGACCTGCGCGGACTGCTGCAACAGATTTATGAAGATCTCGACGTCGCCCACATGGTGCCATGGTCCACCGTGATGCACGGTCCGGACTCACCCGCGGGCGACCGTGAGCCGGACGTCGCGGTCGCCAAGGGCACCGTCGATGGTCTGCAGATTCTCAGGAACATGGCTGCGCCGACAGCCGGCGGAGGCTCCACCGACATCCTGGCGTGGGTGTCAGGCTTCGCTGCGGCGCACGCGGGGGTCCCCATTGTGGTCGCCGGCCACAGCCTCGGGG
>CAYZLT010000497.1:0-654 GCA_964479175.1 uncultured Solibacteraceae bacterium
CAGACTTCGTGAGGCAACGCCCCCCCCTCGGTAACAGAAAGGGCGAGTCAATGCGCCGGCAGATCTAATTGTCGTTGTGCAGCTGTCCTCCGGCCGACGGACCTCCGATGTACCGGGCGCGTGGAAACCTCGTGAACTTGGGAACGTCGGGACCTCGGGACATCGAGGCAGAGACGCGTACAAAAAAAAGCGCGCCCAGGGAAACCCTGAGCGCGCCCGAAGAACCAACCCGAGGTGGGTGGTGGTGCCTAGCCGCCGGCGCGCATGCCGTCGGTGACGATACCGACCTTGGTCACACCGGCGCCGGAGGCGGCATCGATGATGGCCACGATTTCACCGTAACGGACCGAGCCGTCGCCGATGATGAACACCGTCTTTTCATTACGGGTCTCGAACAGCACCCGCAGGTGTTCCTGCAGGGCGCCGATGCCGATCTCCGTCTTGTTGACCGTGAGGCGGCGGTCCGCCCCGTAGTCAATGACGATCTGACCGAGCACCTCGGCCGCCTTGGCGGTCTTGTTCACTTCAAGCGGCAGATTGATGTCCTGCCCCTTCTGGGTGAGCGGCAGTGCGGCGATGAAGATGACCAGGAGCACGAGCAGGACGTCGATAAGCGGCGTCACGTTCATGTCCGACGACGCTTCGGCCTTCGAG
>CAYZLT010000497.1:664-2398 GCA_964479175.1 uncultured Solibacteraceae bacterium
GGTGCATGTGGGCGCGTGACATGGTTACTGGCCCCCTTCCGCGACGTTGCCGCCTTTTTTCTCGGTGATGAGGCCCACCGACTCGATCCCGGCACCCCGCAGCGCGTCCATCATTTTCATGATGGCGCTATACGGGGCATCCTTGTCACCCTTGAGATAGACGATCTTGTCCGTCTTGCTCTCCAGAGTGGTCTGCAGACGGCTGATGGCCTCACCCTCGCTCACTTCGATCGCGTTCACATACAACTTGCTGTTGGCATCAATGTGTACGACGGTCTGGTCCGCCGTATCCGGCTTGTCGCCGGAGTTGTTCGCCTCTGGCAATGTCATCTGCACGCCCTGCTGCATCATCGGCGCGATTACCATCACGATGATGAGCAGCACGAGCATGACGTCCACCAGCGGGGTGACGTTGATATCTGATTTGGGTCCGCCTTTGGCGCCCCCAACGTCCATCGACATAGGTAACTCCCTTTACGAAGTAGAAGTCTTCTTGATGAAGTAGTCGACGAGCTCCGACGACGAGTTATCCATCTCGACGTTGAAGTACTCGAGCGCACCACTGAAATAGTTGTACATCCACACGGCGGGAATGGCCACGACCAACCCGAGTGCGGTTTCGATGAGGGCTTCCGAGATACCGGCCGAGACCGCGGCCAGACCGGCCGAGCCCGCTTGGCCGATACCGGCGAACGCGTTGATAACACCGACGACCGTGCCGAGCAGACCGACGAAGGGGGCCGTGGCGCCGATGGTGGCAAGCGCCGGGATGCCCTTCTTGAGGTCGTTGGCCGTCAGGGCCGTGGCGCGCTGAATGGCGCGACGCACCGTGTCTACAAGGTCATCACGCGTGAGCGTGGCACCCGAGTCCACCTGAAACTGGTATTCCTGGAGACCGGCAAGCACGACCTTCGCGAGGTGGCTGTACTGGTAGGTCTTCGACTGCGACACGGTGATGGCGTCCTTCAGACGGCCTTCCTTGAGGTGCTTGGCCACCTGGGGGGCGTACAGCTTGGACTGTTTCCTCGCGTGCGAGAACGTGTAGTAGCGCTCAATGGCCACGCCAAACGACCACATCGACATGAAAACCAGAATGAACGCGACGGCCTTCGCAACGAAGCCCATCTGTTCCCACATGTGCATCAGATCCATCTCACCAGTCATCTACAGCCTCCGAAAACCTAAAAAAGTACCCGAACGAACCGTGAACGATACAAAGAAACTCAGCGAACCGACTTACTGCAGGGTGAAATTCACCGTGACCGTCATGATGACCGGGACGGCCTGGCCATTGAGCATCGTGGGCGTAAAGACCCACTGTTTGACGGCTTCAAGCGCCGCCTGATCGAGCAGCGCCACGGGACGAATCACGCGCGCGTTGGTCACCCGACCGTCCACGCCAATCGTTGCCTCAATGATGACGATGCCCTGGACCCGAGCGGACTGGGCGATGGGCGGATAAATCGGCGCGACGTTCTTGATCTTTTTCGGCTCTTTAATCTGTCCACCGACACGCACCGGCTGCGCGGGCGGCGGCGGTGGCGGAGGCGGAGCAGGAATACCACCAACGACGCCACCCATGGCACCTCCGGGGATGCCGCCGGCGACACCACCGACCACACCAATCGACCCTGCGGCCGGACGAGGTGGGGGCTCGGGCTTCACTTCCGCGGGCGCCTCAATGGGCGCCGCCGTCGGATTCACATCCGGCGTCGGCGTGGGCGGCTGCGGTGC
>CAYZLT010000498.1:0-2382 GCA_964479175.1 uncultured Solibacteraceae bacterium
CGCGAAGCGCAGACGCTGGCGGCGCTCAATCATCCGAACATCGCGCAGATCTACGGAATCGAGGAAACGACCTCTGAGGTCGTTTCCCGTGCCTTGGTCATGGAACTGGTCGAGGGCGACGATCTCTCAGTGCTCATCGCGCGCGGACCGATGCCGCTGGCGGACGTGCTCCCGATCGCGCGCCAGATCGCCGAAGCACTCGAAGCGGCGCACGAACTGGGCATCATCCACCGCGACTTGAAGCCCGCGACATCAAGGTCCGCGCGGATGGCACCGTGAAGGTGCTGGACTTCGGCTTGGCGAAGGCCATGGATGCGACCGCTCCGCACTCCGCACCACGCACGGCGGATGCGGGCGACGCGGCGACAGTCCTGTCGCCCGCCATGACCCAGCTCGGCATGATCCTCGGCACCGCGGCGTACATGTCCCCTGAACAGGCGCGCGGCAAGGCGGTCGATCGCCGCGCCGACATCTGGGCCTTCGGCGTCGTCGTCTACGAGATGCTGACCGGCGCGCGAATGTTTTCCTGTGGCGACGTCACCGACGTGCTCGCCGCCGTGCTGCGCCAGGACATCGACTGGAACGCGCTGCCATCGAACACGCCACGGCGTCTGCGCGTGCTGCTTGAGCGCTGCCTTGATCGCGACGTCAAGCAACGCCTGCGCGATATCGGCGAAGCGCGCGTGGAGATCGCGAAGATCGAAAGCGGCGCGCCGGACTCGGTCAGCGGTGTCATCACGCCCGATCCGGCGTGGCGCCGCGCACTGCCATGGGCCATCGCGGGCCTGTCCATGCTGGTGGCCGCGGTCCTTGCGGTGGCGGAGTTCGGCCCGAAGGACACCCAGGGCGCGCTCACCCGCTTCAATGTGGCGCCGCCGTTCGGCGCATCGCGGTCAGCACTACAAGGGTTTGAGGTGTCGCCGGATGGTCACGCCCTGGCGTTCACGGCAACCGCAGCGGATGGCCGGAGCCGGATCTTCATTCGGCGCTTCGATGAGCCCGAGGCCCAACCGGTCGCCGGCACTGAGAATGGCGAACTACCGTTCTGGTCGCCGGACAGCCGGGTCCTGGGTTTCACCAGAGAGGGCGCGTTGTACCGTACGGACCTGGGCGACTCCGCGCCGCGTCGCCTGTGCGCCATCCCCGGTGCGGTTCAGAGCAGCCTGTTTGCCCGATCGGCCGGCACGTGGGGTGGACGTGGCGTCATCGTCTTTACATCGCCCGACGGCAGATTGTTTCAGGTGCCCGACAGCGGAGGCACCCCAACTCCCCTGACGTCGCTCGACGCGCCAGGCGGCGAGGTGATCCACGCATCGCCGTCATTCCTGCCAGATGGGCGGCGCGTCCTGTTTCTGGCGCTGACTGCGGGCGCGACCAGGGGCGTGATCTGGGCCGTCGCGATTGATGACCCCGACCGAACCCGCGTGATCGAGAGCAGCGGCGGCGCGGTCTATGCGTCGGGCGAGTTGTTCACGACGACGGCGGCTCCGGCCAGCCTGATGGCGCAAGCGTTCGATTTGGATCGTCTGACGCTCGGCGGTGCGCCACGGCAAGTCCACGACCAACTTGCGCCTGCAGACACGCGCGGGGTGAAAAGGTTCTCCGCGTCTCTGAACGCCGTCGTCGTCGAGAGGACGGCGCCGCAGGTGCATCAACTGACGTGGATCGACCGCGTGGGTCGCGTGCTCGGTACGGTTGGTCCCGTCGCGCACGTGAGGGATTTCGCCTTGGCGCCCGAAGAGCGCAGAGTCGTGGCCAACATCACCGACAGCAGTTCACGACAGAGTGATCTCTGGCTGTTCGACGGACAACGCCCCACGGGTGCGCGGCTGACGTTTCAGATCGATACACGACGGCCGTTGTGGACCCGCGAGGGCGACGCGGTGTATTTCACGACCATGCCTGGCTTCGAGCAATGGTCGGTGCGACTGTCAGGCGCGGCCCAGCCGCAGCCGTTTGACAATCCCGGGAAATTCGTCCACTTCGAAGACATCACCTCGTCATCCGAGTATGTGGTGTTCAAGTCGTTGGAGCCTTCCGCGGTCTGGATGCAGCGAATCGGTGCGTCGTCAGAACGCCGGGTGTTGGTGCGAGAGTCGGTCAACGCGTATGGCCCACGAGTGTCGCCGGACGGCCGCTGGCTCGCGTATTCGCTGGCCCTTCCTGGGGGATCAGACGTGTTTGTCCAGCCGTTCGATCGCCCGGGCGATCGGCAGCAGGTGTCGACCAGTGGTGGGTTCGGCGCGGTCTGGCGTGCCGACGGCCGCGAGTTGTTCTTTGAAACGCACGGCGGACTTATGGCGGTGACGACATCCGAACGGGCGGGTTCGCTTGAGATAGGGCCGCCACAGAGACTCTTCGACATTCAGACCCAGGGGCTGG
>CAYZLT010000499.1:0-2376 GCA_964479175.1 uncultured Solibacteraceae bacterium
CCTAGGGCTCGACCTCGAATCGATGTTCACGGAAGAAGAACCGGAGCGGCACGTGACCATCGGCGGCCTCGCCGCGCCGGGTGGACACCGACAGCCGCATCGGTTCCATGCCTGGACGCGGATCGCCAACGGCGCGTGACAGCGTCAAACGGAGAGAAGCGTGTTGGCGCAGGCCGTCCGGGCCAGCGCCGGTCGTGACGACGAGCACCACGTCCTCCTGATGCGTACGCGCGACATGCTGCAGCTCTGCGACACAGTCGACCTCCGGCGCCAACGCGCGCAACCCGTCAAGGTCATCGATGATGCACAGGCTCCGACGGGCGCCGAGTGACCGCTTGGCGTCGGCCATCAGTCCGGCAACGCCGTCGCGCGCACGCGCGCCGGTGGTCACCTGCGTCAGCCACTCCGGATCCACGATGAACAGGCGCGACTGTGCGGCCGCCAGCTTCGCCAGGGCGTCCTTCAACTGCTTGCGCTCCTTGGCATCCAGCCGCAGGCCATCCTGCTCGTGCACACGGTGCCGCGCGTGGCCGTGGTTGAGGGCATCGAGGGGCAACCGTGCCACCTGGGAGACGAGCCGATCGGTGACGTCCTGCCGGCTCAGCGTCGTCGAGGCAATCGTGACCACCACACCCTCGGCGCCGTGGGTCAGCAATGCCTGCGCGGCGATCTGCAACGCCATGGTGGATCGGCCTTCGCCGGCCCCGCCCTCCAGCAACACCAGACCGCGCAATCGGCCGGCCAGGCGATCCACGTCGGGGAACGAGGTGCCCAGACGCGCGCCCGGCTCGCCGTGTTGCCCGCGATACCGATCGAACGCCTCGCCGAAGTCGGTGACCGGCAGCCGTGTCGACATCGGCACCACGGCGGAGCGCACCGCCATCACGGCACGAGCGGCCGCGACCGGGAGCGGGGCGGGTGCCGGAACAGGCGACCCGGGGGCTGGCGCGGGCGAGTCGCCAAACTCCAGGACATCACGACGCGCGGCGGATCCGGGGGGCGCTGCCAGCTGCATCTCCAGCAATTCGAGGCCCGATTCAAACGCATCGTGGTCCCACGAGGCAGGCGCCTGCACTTCGGGGGCCCGACCGGCGGTGAGCAGATCACGCGCGACCAGATCAAGCCGGGCCGGTGCACGCTCGACGCGCCAACGCGTCTCACGTCCGCCCAGCCCAGGCACCCCCGTGGCCAGCTCGACCGCGCACCCGTCGAGGGTCACTTCGGCACGTTGGGTCAAAAACCGCGCGGCCAACGTCTGCTGGCAGCGGCGCACGAGATCCGCGTCATCCGGATCGGTGCGCAGCCGCACACGATAGAGCAGCACGGCGCCCCCGGGCGATCGCACGATCACGGGCGCCGACCACCCCTCGGCACTCAACGTGGACGACATCCTGGTGGCCAGATCGAGAGCCTGGGTGGCATCGCCGCGAATCACGACCGGCAACCACCGCCACTCACGCACGTCGGTCGCCACCGCCGCCGGGGCCCCGCTCGAAAACGGCACTCGAGACAACAACTCGGTCTTCACGGGATTCACACAGGCCGACACAGCCAACTGCGGTGTCGCTCGCGACATCGTCTCAAGCCGCTCGACCAGAGCGTCGAGGTCGTTGTAGTGGAAGGCTCCGGCCCAGGTGCGCGCCCCATCGGTGGCCGTGACATAAAACACGTCGCCGGGCATATACAACAGGCGACACCAGTCACGAATCGTCGATCCGTCAACTGACGGCGCCGACTGAGTGGCGGCAGTGTCTCCAGGCACCACTCGCCTACCCTTCACCACGGCGCGTGGCCGCCCGCAACTGCGCAGCCTGTGAGATGCCTTCCAGCCTGTCACCCATGGCGTGGATCATCTGCTGAATCCCAAGGATGCCGGTAATCCGGTAATGAGGAGTGGGGCGGTGAAAAAAAGGTGGCTGGCTCATGATCCCACCTCGATTCTGGCACATCTCCAGCGCGATGACGACCTGGGGCCCTTCAACGGAGTGCCCGCGCTACGCACGGCGAGCGACGCGGTTCAGCAACCGGTTTTTCACCACGTGCCACAGCGCGGGGCCGGGAGGGCCTTCGACGAACTCTCCCAGGAAAAACGTCACGTCGTCGTGCGCCAGTGCATCGGCGTCCGCGTGCGCGTGCAGGGCCGCCAGGAGACGACCAGCCACTTCCTCGCAGGTGCCATCTCCGGCATCGAGCAGGCGGTCGATCCCCTCTCGATCGAACTGGTGGTCGTCAGGAGACGCGGTCTCGAGGACACCGTCGGTAATGAGCAGGATGCGATCACCTGGCGCCACCGTGAAGCGGTGCCGAGTGAATGCCGGCGTGAAGCCGACTCCAATCGGAATGTCGACGAAGGCCGGGCGGCTCATGGGCGGCGCC
>CAYZLT010000500.1:0-2368 GCA_964479175.1 uncultured Solibacteraceae bacterium
AGGTAGTCGCGTGCGCCTTCGGGCGTGGACCGCGTCAGGATCGGCGTCTCAATTTCGAGGAACCCTTCCTGGTCGAAATATTTGCGGGCCGCGATGGAGACCTGGTGCCGCAGGATGAGGTTGCGCTGCAGCGTCGGCCGACGCAGGTCGATGTAGCGATATTTCAGCCGCGTCTCTTCAGAGACGACGGTGTCTTCGTTGATCGGGAACGGCGGGGTCTTGGCTTCGTTCAGCAGTTCGATGTGTGTCGCGACGACTTCGACCTCACCGGTCGCGAGCTTGGTATTCACGACACCGGCATCACGCGCCTCGACCATCCCGGTCACCGCCACCACGAATTCGGTGCGCAGTTTTCCGGCCTGCGCCAGGGCACTCCCCTCGCGCGCCACCACTTGTGTCAGGCCATGTCGGTCGCGCAGGTCAAAAAACGTGACGCCGCCGAGGTCACGGACGCGATGGACCCATCCCTGCAGCAGGATGGTCTGGCCGACGTGTGCATGACGCAGGGCGCCGCAAGTATGTGTGCGATAGGTGGTCACAGGTACGTCCGTACAGTCTCGACAATGGCATCGCGGGCGATCGCGTGTTGATCCCCGGTCACCATGTCGCGCAGCGTGATCTCGCCGCGCGCCAATTCATCGCCGCCCACAATGAGCGTGACGCGAGCGGCCAGGCGGTCCGCTCGTTTCATCTGTGCGCGCACACTGCGCGCGTCAAATTCCATCTGGGCCGCCAGGCCCGCGCGGCGCAGCGACTGGAGCAACGTCCACGCCGCGGTCCGCCCGTCGTCGCCAATGGCCACGATGAAGGCGCGGGCAGGGGTGGACACCGGTGCCGTGTCGGGCAGGGCGAGCACGAGGCGCTCCATGCCGGCGGCGAAGCCGATACCGGTGCGGTCTGCGCCGCCGAGTTTTTTGACAAGGCCGTCGTACCGGCCACCGCCCAGCAGCGCATTCTGCGCGCCCAGTGACATGCCCAGAATCTCAAAGGTCGTGCGGGTGTAGTAGTCGAGCCCACGCACAAGCCGGTGCGACTGGCGCCACGGCACACCGGCCGCGTCGAGGTAGCTTTTTACGCTGGCGAAGTGCGTCGCGCACGGTTCGCAGAGGTAATCCGTCGAGTGCGGGAGCGCGTCGATCATCGGCTGGTCGACGGGCACCTTGCAGTCGTAAATCCGCAACGGGTTGGTCGTGGCGCGTCGTTGGCAATCACCACACAACGTCGGGAGGTCATCACCCAGGGCCTCGAGCAGCGCCTTCTGGAACGTGGGCCTGCACGACGGGCAGCCGACGGAGTTGATGACCAACTCCGCCTGGGCGATGCCAAGCGTGGAGATCAGCGTCCACGCGAGATCGATCACTTCCGCGTCCACAGCCGCGTCTTCAATCCCGAAGGCTTCGACGTCGAACTGGTGGAACTGGCGGTAGCGGCCCTTCTGCGGCCGCTCGTAGCGGAACATCGGCCCCATCGCGAACAGTTTGGGCGACGCGAGCGCGTGTTCGAGGTTGTGTTCCACAAAGGCACGCACCATGCTTGGTGTGGCCTCGGGGCGCATGGTGATGCGGTCGCCGCCCTTGTCCACGAAGGAATACATTTCCTTCGTCACGATGTCGGTGGTTTCGCCGGTGCCTTTCGCGAACAGCTCCTCCCGTTCGATGATCGGCGTGCGCACTTCGACGTAGCCGTACCTGTCGCACAGCGCTCGCGCCGTGCGTTCTACGTATTGCCACTTTTCGACTTCGCCAGGGAGGATGTCGTGCGTACCGCGAATTGCTGGAATCATGCCCGTTCTGCATCCATTATGGCAGGTAGTCGAGCCGGTATCGCACGTAGTTGCCCGAGAACTCCAGGATCATGGCCACGTCGCGGTCCGTGAGCGGGCGGCGGACCGTGCCGGGGCTGCCCATGACCATCGACCGGGGCGGAATCACGGTGCCTTCGGTGATGAGGGTGCCGGCCGCAATGATGCAGTCCTCCCCGATCACGGCCCCGTTGAGGAGGATGGCGCCCATGCCAACCAGCACCCGGTCCGCGATGGTGCACCCGTGCACGATGGCGCCATGACCCACGGTCACGTCGTTGCCGATCACGGTGGGGCACGTCTCGTTCTGGACGTGCACGATGGTGCCGTCCTGGATGTTGGTGCGATCCCCGATGCGGATGTAATTCACGTCGCCGCGAATGACGGCCTGCATCCAGACGCTGCTCTGGGCGCCGATGTGGGTGTCGCCGATGACCTGGGCACTGTCGTCAACAAACGCGGTCGGGTGGATAGTCGGCAGCTGGCCGCGATAGGGTCTGATCATTTGTCTGGATTTCTGTCAATGAGGCAATGAGGCAATGAGGCAATGAGGCAATGAGGCAATGA
>CAYZLT010000501.1:0-2363 GCA_964479175.1 uncultured Solibacteraceae bacterium
CTGCACGCTGCCGTTTTTTCTGCCTGCCCCGTTTCTTGAACTCACCGGCACCCTCGGCGCAGTCATTCGTATCCGGGAGCCCTTCCCCTCGCGCCGCGCCCTCTTCGACATCGGCGTTGCCGGGCCGATCGCGGGTTTTGTCACGCTGCTGCCCTTTCTCGTGATTGGCATCTACTGGTCCACCATCGACGTGATCCCCGAAGGGGGCGCCGGCCTCTGGCTGGGTGAGCCGCTGCTCTTCAAGGCGCTCGCCCGCGTCATCCACGGTCCGATGCTGGAAGGCACCGATCTGTTCATTCATCCGCTGGGGTACGCGTCGTGGTTCGGCATGTTGCCACCGCACTCAACCTGCTGCCGTTTGGCCAGCTTGATGGCGGGCATCTCGCGGATGCCGTGTTCGGGCCACGCGCGCGCTACGTCTCGATCGCGACGCTCGGCCTGGTCGTGACGCTGGCCGTCGTGTCCTACAGCTGGATTGTGATGGCCGTGATGCTGTCGGCGATGGGATATTTCATGGGCTTCCGCCACCCCGCGCCGCTCGACGACTGGACGCCCCTCAATCGTGGTCGCCTCATCGTCGCCCTCATCGCACTGGCGATCCTCCTCGGGTGTTTTACGCCGGAACCGATTTCAATCACGTTCTGACGCTCGGCACCAAAAGGCTGAAGGTCGAAGGCGAAAGGCCATCGGTACGGATGGCTCCGTACCTTTTCCCTTCGGCCTGCAACCTTTGGCCTTCCTTTGCCCTTCAGCTCGTGCTGTAGGGGTCCACGTCCACCACGGTCTTTCGCCGCAGCTCGGGACGTTGCTCAAGGGCGCGTTCGATGGCGTCGCGCATCGCACGGCGGTGCGTGCCCTTCAGGAAAAACTGGGCGCGGTATTCGTCCTTGATCTTCGACATCGGCGCTGGCGCGGGACCGAGCACCGTGGCACGCGGCCCGGCCTGTTTGGTGAGGCTCGCCAGCGCATGCGCATCGTCGAGGGCCTTGCCCAGCGAGGGGCCGCGCACCACCACGTTGATGAGGCCGGTGGTCGGCGGATAGTGCATGCGGAGCCGGAAGTCGATCTCCTGCGTGTAAAACGCGGCGTAGTCCTGGGCGGACGCCGCCTTCACGCTGTAGTGCTCGGGATACAACGTCTGGACGATCGCTTCGCCGGGCATGTCGCCCCGCCCCGCACGGCCGACCACCTGCGTCAGCAACTGAAACGTCCGCTCCGCCGCGCGGAAGTCCGAGACACCAAGCCCGACATCGGCCGAGACCACGCCCACCAGCGTGACCGACGGAAAGTCGTGCCCCTTGGCAATCATCTGCGTGCCGACCAGAATGTCGACGTCCCCACGCGTCACCGCGTTGAGCACGTTCGCTATGGCCCCTCGTCGGCGGATCGTGTCGCGATCAACTCTGGTGATGCGTGCCCCTGGAAATCTGGCGCGCACCTCCGCCTCCACCCGTTCGGTGCCGAACCCTGACTGTTCAAGAAATTCACCGCCGCACGTCCCGCACGCCTTGGGAATCACCGAGGCGTAATTGCAGTAGTGGCATCGCACCTTTCGCATCGCACGATGAAACGTCAGCGTGACCGAGCAATGCGGACACTCCAGTGTGGCCGCACATTGCCGGCAGAACACCACGGTCGCGAACCCGCGACGATTGAGCAGAATCATCGACTGCTCGCCGCGTGAGAGGCGCAATTCCAGCGCGTCCCACAAGGTCTGGCTGATCATCACATCCGCGCCGTGGGTCGCAAACTCCTGCCGCATGTCGACCAGGCGCACCTCAGCCAGCGGGCGATTCCAGACGCGTTGCGTCAAGGTGAGATGGCCGTACCGGCCCGCTGCGGCATTGGAGGCGGACTCCAGCGACGGCGTCGCGCTGCCGAGCACCACGACCGCACCAGCCATCCGCCCACGCACGACCGCGACGTCGCGCCCGTGATACCGCGGCGTCTCTTCCTGCTTGTAGGCCTGATCGTGTTCTTCATCCACGATGATGAGACCGAGGTGCTCCATCGGGGCAAACACCGCCGAGCGTGTGCCGATCACCACCTCGACGTCCCCGCGCCGGATGCGATGCCACTGATCGTGGCGCTCTCCGTCAGACAGCCCGCTGTGCTGAATCGTGACCCGGCGTCCGAACCGCGCGCGAAACAAGCCGGCCACAGCGGGGGTCAAGGCGATCTCAGGCACCAGCACGAGCACACGTCGGCCTCGCTGCAATACGAGATCCGCGAGCCGCAAGTACAACTCCGTCTTGCCGCTCCCGGTCACGCCCTGCAGCAGCATCGTCTTGAACTGTCCCGCCAGGACAGCCTCTTCCATGTGCCGGTACGCGTGGGCCTGCTCGGGTGTGAGTTCACGGCCT
>CAYZLT010000502.1:0-2342 GCA_964479175.1 uncultured Solibacteraceae bacterium
GCCCGTACATACCGAGAGCCGTGCCCTGCCGTTCCGGAGGTGTCCAGCGCGACACAAAGGCCGCGCCGACGGCAAATGACGACCCGGCGATCCCCAGCAAAAACGCGGCGCCGATCAGCTCGCGGTAGCTCGATGTCTGTGGCACCAACCACGCGGCGGCGGCACCGCAGAGCAGGACCGCCGTGAACGTGATCCGGCCGCCGAAGCGGTCGGTCAGCATGCCGACCGGCAGGCGCGCGATCGAGCCGAGCAACACCGGCACAGCCACCAGGAATGCCGTCGCCGACGCGTTCAGGTTGTACAGCGCGGCAAACTGCGGGGCCAGGCCGCCAATCAGCGCCCAGGCCAGAAACGACACCATCATCGCGCCCGTCGCAAGGACGAGCGCGCGTGTGCCTCCGGCTGCCGGTGGGGCCGAGAGTCCTGAGGTCATGGTGTCCTCACTTAGCTCACTTGACCATCATCAGCAGCATCCGGGAGCGCACGGGCGCGTCCAGCGCGTGGGGCACATTGGCCGGCAGTCGCACGATGGACCCTTCCGGTGCCCGGCACTCCACGCCACCGATCACCAGGACAAATTCCCCCTCGAGGACGAGGACCATCGCGTCGTACGGCGACGTATGTTCGGTGAGCCCCTGGCCCGCATCGAAGACAAACAACGTGATGGTGCCGCCGGGCGCCTTGCTCAGAATGCGGCTGCCGATACCGCCTTCAACGGGGGTCACCAGTGACGCGACGGACAGCACTTCTGCGGTGGGAATCATGATCGGGCCTCCAGACTGACGGCGTACGCGAGCGCACGTGGAAACAGCATGTCCTGCTCCAGACGAATATGTGCCTGCAGGTCGCGTTCCAGTTCGGCGAGCGCATAGTAGGCACCGCGCAACGTGGGGCACGCATCATCAGGCGGCGTGTAGCTGTTGGTGAGCAGTCGCATCCGCTGCAGTGCCGCGACCGCGTCGTCGTGTTCCGCTTCCAGCATCTCGATGGGATTGTGAATCCAGTGTCGCGCCGTGTCGCTGCCGGGTGTGGCGGCGTCGAGATTGATCAGCGCGGGGAACAGACCCTGATCTTCCTTGGTCATGTGCTGTTCGAGCTCCGCACGCAAACGCTCGAACGTGACCTGGAGTGGCGGAAGCACGTCTGCCAGTCGCTCGCCGTGACGCAGCACGAGTTTGGCCAACAGTGCCGAGATGCGCGGCAACTCCTCTCGCAGCGGCTGATGGTAGTACTGCTGAATATGTCTGATGACGCCCACGATCGGCGCGTCCATTGGCAGCACCTGTGTCTGGCGTACTCGCGCCTGTTCGATGTCTTCAAGCAGGCGGGCTGGGGGAATCCCGTGGTGTGCACAGGCCGCAGCCAGCGGCGTCGCACCGGTGCAACAGAAGGCCACGCCATGTTTCTGGAGGACGGCGATGGACGCCGGCACCTCGCGGACAAGCGTGGCGATGGGCGTCTGTGGGGTGATGTTCATGGGCCCACGGTAGCGGGCTTGCGGGCGGCCGTCTTTGCGCCAGCGCAACATTGGGTACAATCACGCACATGGACACTGGGCGCGACGTGCTGCACTCGCGCGTGTTCGATGGGTTGACGGAGGCCGACCGGCGCATCTGTTTGGCGAGTGCCACCGTGGTGACGGCCCGCACCGGGCAGTGGCTGGCTCGACAAGGCGACCCGGCGACGACGTTTTATCTGATTGCCACCGGCGCGCTGAAACTCGTCCAGAACACTCCTGAAGGACAGGAATTGATCGTGCGGTTCGTCGGATCGGGTGATCCCTTCGGCGGCGTGGTCGTGCTGGAGCATGCCACGTATCCGATCAGCGCACTGGCCGTCGAGGCCACCACGCTCCATGGCTGGTCCGCTGCCGGAATGCAGGCCCTGGTCAGCCGGTTCCCGCGCCTGACCACCAACATCATGCGGGAAGTGGCTGCGCACATGACCGACGCACTGACCCGTGTTCGGGAAGTGACGACGCAACGCGTCGGGCGACGACTGGCCATGACCCTGGTGCGCCTTGCGCGCCAAGGCGGTCGCCCACAGGCCGACGGCATTCTGCTCACCCATGTCCTGACCAGACAAGAACTGGCTGACCTCACGGGGACGACGCTCTACACCGTGAGCCGGACGCTCTCGAAATGGCAAAGCGACGGCATCCTGTCGTCTCACGCCCGCCGTCTGATTATTCGGTCCCCGAAACGCCTGTCAGCGCTGGCCGATGGCTCCGTGGACGAATGATCGCCGCAACGATCTCGACCGACCGAAGCCGCGCGGGAAGTCCTAGCACTACTTTGTCACCTTCGTAGAGGCGGGTCGCGGCGGAAGCTGTCGAGCATGCG
>CAYZLT010000503.1:0-2319 GCA_964479175.1 uncultured Solibacteraceae bacterium
CGAAAACGATCGGTTGATGCAGATGGTGAAAAAGGCGACCGACGCGACTGACGCACCCGATCCCGAGGCCTGACATCGCGAGTCTGCCATGTACGGATTGATTGGCCGCATCACGGCCACACCCGGCCAGCGCGACGCGCATGGCCACCTGGACAGCGGGCAGTTGCATTGACGCCCGCTGTCCAGGTGGCCATGCGCGTCGGCAAACCCCTCATTGCATCCTTCGACAAACACATCGTCACCGCGCCTGTCGGCGGCCGTGGTCTGTAATCGCCCCTGTAGCGCGGCCTGACTTCGAAGGCCGCGAGTGTGCGCCTGGGCGCTCTGCAGAACTACAAATGGCGCTGACAAGTGAGCAGAACGCTTGGAACCAGCAGGTTCAGAGCCGTGGTCTTGGTTCTCGAGTCCAACCAGGACCGGCAGGGCAGGCAAAGTCGATCACGATCGTGGTTGTTCCAAAACGTATATTCCGACGGAACCTACAATCCGGCTAACAGGACCCTCTTCATCGATGAAGACGTTTGGACACGAGGATTACCATTCGAGTACCTAGAAGCACTTGTTAGGGGGCATGACTCCGACGGCCTCCGCACGGCAGTTGACGGAGCGAACGAAGCCGGAGACAGTAGCCGCCGGACTCTAGCTGGAGCTCGAGTCCCTTGACCGCAACCAGACACCAGCACACCGAGCCGGCACGCGAGTGCTCACCTGGCAGCAGGTCGAGCCGTGCGGATAAGATCCGCGATGACCATGGCCCCTGTGATTCCCAACCCGGAGAACATCCGCAGCTTCACCAGTGAAGCCGCGTTTGAAAAGTGGCTGGCCGCCAATCACGAACGTGAGACCGAGCTGTGGCTGAAGATTCACAAGAAGGCGTCTGGCCTGCCCACCGTGACCTACGCCGGGGCGCTCGACGTGGCTCTGTGCCGGGGATGGATCGACGGGATCGTGAAATCGTTTGACGAGCACTCATTCCTCCAGCGATTCACCCCTCGGGGCAAAATGAGCATCTGGAGTCAGATCAACCGCGACAACGTCGCCAGACTGACCAAAGCAAACCGCATGACCCCGGCCGGACGCGCAAAAAAGATCGCCGCACTGGTGGAGATGCTGGAGCGCGGCGAGACTATCGTGCCGTCGAAGTGAGCCAGTGGTCGACGGGCGTCGACAGAAAGTCCTCGACGGGGATCCCATCCCCGCCGACGAGCAACGTGCGCGTCGGTGAGAAGGCGTCGACGAACGCATCCATGCCTGGGAGGGCCTGGCGTCGTTGGCCACTCTTCACCTCGATCGCAACGATCGCGTCGCCCGCGGTGATCACGAAGTCCACCTCGCGGTTGCGATCAAGCCAGTAGAAGAGCTGGCACGCGCCGGTCTGCGCGGCGTTCGCCAGGTGGGCACCAACGGCTGACTCCACGAGGCGGCCGCACCAGGGCCGGTCGTCCGTCGCCTCGTCTGGTGTCCGACCGGACAGGGCCGTCATGAGCGCCGTGTTCAGCACGATCAGCTTCGGACTCGACCCGCGCTGGCGGACCACGTTGCCGGCGTACTTGGGCACGCCGGTGAGAAGACCTCCGGCAGACAACAGCGTCAGGTAGTGCGCCAGCGTCGTCGTATTGCCCGCGTCCTGCAGTTGGCCGAGCATCTTGGTGTAGGACAACACCTGGCCGGAATGCTGACAGCCCAGCATGAAGAGCTGGCGGAGGAGCGCGGGTTTGTCCACGCGCGTGAGCAGCAGCAGATCGCGCGCGATGGAGGTTTCGATCAGGGAGTCCTTGATGTACGCGGCCCACCGCGCGGGATCGGAGGCGAGAGGGGCGGCGCCAGGGTACCCGCCGAAGTAGAGGTACTGGTTCACGTCGAAGCCAAACGCGTCACGCATCTCGGTCAACGACCAGTGCGGCAACCGGATGACCTCGAATCGACCGGCGAGGCTTTCGGTGAGCCCCTGATGCACCGCCAGCGGCGCCGATCCGAGGAGGACGACTTTGAGCGGGATGTTCTTCGCCGTGTCCTCATCCCAGAGGCGCTTGGCACTCTCCGACCACCCGGGAATCTTTTGAATTTCGTCGATGACCAGAATCGCGCCATCAGGCCCGGCCCCGAGCGCCAAATGACGACCTGTTTCCCAGTGCTGCGCAATCCAGTCGCGCTGCTGCAATGTGGGTTCGTCGGCGGAGACAAAGTGAACTGGGCGGTTCAACCTGGTGCGCAACGTCAACTACTTTCGCCGGCGCATTGACTCGCCCTTTCTGTTACCGAGGGGGGGGGGCGTTGCCTCACGAAGTCTGCTACCACTGTGGCAGACCAAAGGAGGAC
>CAYZLT010000504.1:0-2316 GCA_964479175.1 uncultured Solibacteraceae bacterium
TACGCCACCGGGATGTTCCAGTTCACCACGCCGCTCACGGCCGATGAGCACAACATCATCGCCGAGAGCAAGCGGGTGATCTCTGACGGCTTCCGACAGGCGCTCGACGAGGGCGTGCCGAACCCTCGTGCCGGGATCCTTGTCGACGAAGAATTCGGCGCGAGCATTCTCCGCGATGCGATCGGGCGGGGTTACGTGACCGCGTTGTCAACGGAGTAAAGTGGCTCAGACGAGTTTGACTTCGAGTACGGCGCGAGGTTCGCCGAACACATCGAGTCCTTCCGTCCCACCTTCGCCAAGGTCCTCGTGCGCTACAACCCGGAGGGCGATGCCGAGCTCAATGGCCGCCAGACGGCGCGGCTCGCACCGCTCTCCGAATACTGTCGGACCGCGGATCAGCGATTCATGTTCGAGTTGCTGGTCCCCGCCACGCCTGCACAGCTGGACCGCGCCGAAGGTAACACGGAGATCTTCGATCGGCGGCTTCGTCCCGGATTGATGCTCCAGACGATCCGCGCGCTGCAGGACGCCGGCGTCGATCCGGATATCTGGAAGATCGAAGGGCTCGATCGCCGGGAGGATTGCGAGCGGGTCGTCGAGATGGCGCGGCGTGATGGCCGGGGCCATGTCAGCTGCATCGTGCTCGGCCGCGGCGCCGATGAACATAAGCTGGTGCGCTGGCGCGAAACCGCCGCATCGGTGCCCGGCTTCATCGGGTTCGCGGTGGGACGCACGACCTTCTGGGACGCCGTTGCGGACTACGAAGCACGCAGGGTGACGCGACAAGAGGCGGTACGCCGTGTGGCCCATCGCTACCGCGAGTGGGCGTCCATTGTTGAGCGGACGCGACCGCTAGCAGCCCGTGGTTAAAGGGATCGACAAGGATCTGATCTCGTACTACGATGCGCCATGGCGATGGGACGACGCAAGGACCAGGGACGCACGCCGGAGATGTGGGTCGCGACGCACACGTTGCCGACGTCGCCAGGGCATCCGTTCTACCAGGCGTTGAATCGTGCACTCGATGCCGAGGGGTTCGACGAGTGTGTGGAAGCGCAATGCGCCCCGTGTTACGCGGCGACGGTCGGGCGGCCCAGTCTGTTGCCGGGCCGGTATTTCCGGTTGCTGCTGATCGGGTACTTCGAGGGCCAGGACTCCGAGCGCGGCATCGCCTGGCGGACGGCCGACTCGTTGTCGCTGCGCGCCTTCCTGGGTGTGGGGCTGGAGGAGGCGACGCCGGAGCACTCGACGATCTCGCGCACGCGGCGCGTGATTGATCTGGAGACGCACCGCGCCGTGTTTACCTGGGTGCTGCAGGTGCTGGCCCAGGCGGATCTCGTGAAGGGGTTCACCGTGGGCGTGGACGCCACGACGCTCGAAGCGAACGCGGCGCTCCGCAGCATCGTGCGGCGGGATTCGGGCGAGCGCTACGACGCGTTTCTGACGCGGCTGGCGGTGGAGTCGGGGATCGCGACGCCGACGCGCGCGGACCTCGCGCGCCTGGACCGCAGGCGCCCGAAGAAGGGCCGCAACGCGGACTGGCAGCATCCGCATGACCCCGACGCGCGCATCACGAAGATGAAGGACGGCCGCACGCATCTGGCGCACAAGGCCGAGCACGCCGTCGACATGGACACCGGCGCGATCGTGGCCATCACGGTGCAGGGCGCGGACGAGGGTGACACGACGACGGTCGCCGAGACGCTCATCGAGGCGGCTGACGCACTCGAGGCGGTCGCCGCGGTGACGGACGGTCTCACGAGCGTCATTGAGAACGTCGTCATGGACAAGGGTTATCACAGCACCCATGTGCTCGTCGGCCTGACCGAGGCCGGCGTCCGCACGTTCGTCGCGGAGCCGGCACGCGGCCGTCGCTGCTGGCGCGGGCAGCCGCACGCGCGCGCCGCGGTGTATGCGAATCGTCGACGCATCGCGAGCCTGCGTGGGCGCGCGCTCCAACGCCACCGCAGCCTGCGCCTGGAGCAACCGAACGCACATCTTGACGAGACCGGCGGGATGCGCCGCACGCACCTCCGCGGCCACGCCAACATCACCAAGCGGCTCCTCGTGCACGCCGCCGCCTTCAATCTCGGGCTGCTCATGCGGCGCACCGTCGGCGTCGGCACGCCGCGGGGGCTCCAGGGCCGCGCTGGGCATGCCGTCGCCGCCCTCGGGGCACTGTGAGCGACGCTCGTCGCGGTGGTCGGCCGTTAGTACGCCACCGGCCGCACCGCGTCGACGTACCTCACGTCCACGTGGCCGTTGGAATTTCTACCCCTCAAGCCTCAGCAACCGGCTTTAACCACGGGCTGCTAG
>CAYZLT010000505.1:0-2306 GCA_964479175.1 uncultured Solibacteraceae bacterium
TGGATTTACCGCAGCCCGACGGACCGGCAATCGAGATGTATTCGCCGCGTTGGATTTCCAGATGGATTCCCGCCAGCGCGTGTGTCTCGACCTCGTCTGTGTAGAAGACCTTGGTCACGCCATCAAGATGAATAAGCGCCTGTCCAGAATTACTCATGTCGCGTCCTTTCGAACCCGCGTGCGCGGGTTGCAAATGACCAGAGCCCCCCGCCCTGGTCGCCGAGTCGTACGAGTTATCGTCTGCCTACTATCCGCACTCGATCGAACGCTTCAAATGAAGACATGTCCGACAAAATCACTTCATCACCCTCGTTGAGCCCGCCCCGCACTTCCATCTCGCTCACCGAGGCGCGTCCCAGCTGCACCTGCACCCGTGTGGCCATGCCGTCGGGCGCGACCTTGTAGAGCGACACCGTAGCATTGTCCTGTCCGAACGAGGGACGCTGCATCTTCAAGACGTTATCCAGCTTTTCCAGTTCAATCACCCCGTCCACGCTGAGGTCGGGCCGTGCGCCCGGCGGCAGTTCCCCTTCCAGCGTGACGTCCACGCCGACCGTTCCGCCCTGGGCCGCCGGATCAATACGCGACACAAATCCCCGAACGGTGCCGTTTCGCGTATCAATCAACGCAGCCTGTCCCACCCGCACATCGCGTGTCTGTGTTTCCGACACCCGAATCTCCGCCTTGAGCAGCGCCGGGTTCGCGACACGCGCGACCTGGGTGCCGGCGCCGACCTGCTGTCCCACTTCAACGGGCAGGACCTGCAGCTGTCCTGTCATCCCGGCTTTCACCTTCAGGTCAGCGACGTTCCGCTGTTCCAACTGCCACGCGGCGCGTAGTTGCGCCACCTGCGCCTCTTGCGGTGCCAACTGAGACGCCTCACCATCCTTGGCGGCCTGCAGTCGCTTTTCGGCCAGACCGAGCGCCCCCTTCAACCGTTCCACGCGCGCCTGACTCTGCTTGAGTTGGAGCGCACCAATCAGATCAATCTTGCTCAACTGCAAGTCCGCCTCGTACTGCAACTGCTGCTGGTCAAAATCCGATTTCGCGTTGGCGACATCGGCTTCCATCTGGAGTCGCGCCGTTGTCAAATTGCTGCGCGTCGTGAGCAACTGGGCTTCCGCTGAACGCAGTGACAACTCGGCGGCGCGCACCCGATTCTGGAGATCCGGATTGCTCATCTCGAGAATCACGGTGTCTGGCTTCACCTGCGCGCCGGGGCGTAGCAGCAGACGCTCCACTCGTCCCGACGTGGTCGCGGTAATCCAGCGGATGTCCTCAGGCACCAGGGTGCCGGAGCCGCGAACCTCCCGGACCATCGACCCGCGGGTGACCTTGCCCGTCCACGCGGCATTGTTGTCCACCGTCGGTGCGGCAGGCTCGAGATTCATCACCCACACGGAGACGGCGATGAGGATCACCACGCCGATGCCGGCCATGATCGCTTGCCGACGTCGCTTTGCCTTCAGAATTGCTGGGTCACGCTTGACATCCATTGCCATACCGCCTCTATATGCAAGATGGCGTGCCAACTCTGGAGATGTCGTGTAAGTCGCTGCGCAACAATCAGTTAGCCTTCAAAACCTCCTTGAATCTGCGATCTGAGGTGGTGCGGTTCCGGGACACGCAAATCCCGCATTCGGGTATTGGACGCGGTTTCCACCCCGGTGGTTGACCGTGCCACCATGTTCCGTGCCCGATTTAACAAGCCTCGGCTGGAACGACCACTTCGCGAAAGCCTATGCCCTGTGGGCCAAGCCCGGGTACGTGCCAGGCCGCGTCGCGCTTGAGCACAACCACGTATTACGCGTGTTGACCGAGTCCGGTGAACAACTCGCCGAAGTGTCGGGCCGGGTTAAACACGAAGCCGCCGGTCGCCATGAAATGCCGGCGGTCGGTGATTGGGTCGTGTTGCGCCTCGACGAGGGGGGGCGCTGTCAAATTTGTGCGGTGCTGCCCAGGACGGGACGATTCGCGCGCAAGTCGGCCGGGGATTGGACTGAGGAACAGGTCGTGGCTGCGAACATCGACACGGTGTTTCTGGTGTCCGGCCTTGATGGCGACTTTAATCCGCGCCGCATCGAACGCTACCTGCTGCTCGCGCGTGACAGCGGCGCGACGCCGGTCGTCATCCTCAACAAGGCGGATGTGGCTGACGAGGTGGAGGAGGCGATCGCGCTGGTGCGGACCCTCGACCCGGATGTGCCGGTGCTCGCCATCAGCGCGGCCGACGGTCGAGACTTCGACGCCCTCAACGTCTACCTGCTGCCCGGCAAAACCGTGGCGCTGCTGGGATCGTCCGGTGT
>CAYZLT010000506.1:0-2292 GCA_964479175.1 uncultured Solibacteraceae bacterium
GCGCAAGGCGATCATCGGTGGCGACCAGTGACGTCAGTTCGTAGGCCAGCTCACGCAACACCGCGGCTTCCACACCCACACGACACTCCGCCAGCGTCAGGCGGCCGACCACGCGCTCGGCCAGCGCCGAATCGATGCCGGTGGCGACCAGGCGGGCGACAACGCCGGACCGGACGGGAAGCTCGGCAGACTGTCGGCGGGGCGACGCTGCTGGTCGGATCGCCGACAACTGTTTCTCCACCGCCGCAGTCACCGCGACCAGTCGCTGTCCCATCCAGCCGCGCCATCCGGGCGACGGCACGAGGTCGGTGGACAACACCACGGCTTCACGGCCCAGTTGTTCGCGGGCCGCTCTCATGGCGTCTTCCACACTCGACGAATAAAAGCGCTTTACCTGCATATCAGTCCAACGTCGCAATCACGTTCAGCCGCACCTGGCTGGGCACCTCGTGGTGCGCCAGCACCCCGACCTGGGGCAAGGCCCGCGAGACCAACCGCCACAAGTGCGGTCGGAGCGCTGCCGTGCACAAAAGCACAGGTTGTGCCACTTCTGCGGCGAGTAATTCGCCGAGCCGGACGGCCAGCGATCGCGCGGTCGCCGGGTCCACCGCCAGCACCGGTCCGCGGTCGGTCCTGGTCAACGACGCCAACAGGCTGTCTTCCAGCGCCGGGGCCAGCGTGATCGCCCGCAGATCGCCCTCCTCGGTCTGATAACTCCGGCAGATCGCGCGGCCGAGGGCCGTCCGTGCCGCTTCGGTCAGGGCATCGGTGTCCTTGCTGACCGGCGCCACGTCCGCGATCGCCTCGAGGATGGCCGACAGGTCGCGCACCGGCACACGTTCCCGCAGGAGTTGGCGCAGCACCCGCTGCACGTCGGCGGTTGACAGGATCTTCGGGACCACATCCTCGACCAGTCGCGGCGACGTCTCGGCGGCCCGGTCCAGCAGTTCCTTGGTCTGTTGGCGCGTCAACAGCTCCGGCAGGTACGTCCGGATGATCTCCGACAGATGTGTCGAGACGGCGGTCGTCGGATCCACCACTGTGTACCCCGCGCGCAACGCGGCGTCGCGCTGATCGGGGCCAATCCACACCGCAGGAAGGCCAAAGGCGGGCTCCTTGGTGTTGGTGCCCGGCAACGTGGCCGTCACCTGTCCCGGGTTCACCGCGAGCAGGCGATCGGGGAACAACTCTCCGCGCGCCACCTCGACACCACGCAGCATCAACACGTAGGTGCGCGGCCCCAGTTGCAGGTTGTCGGTCACCCGTACGGGGGGCACCACAATGCCGGTCTCGGAGGCGATCTGGCGACGGATACCGCGGATACGGCTCAGCAGGGCGCCGCCCTGCGCTTCGTCGACCAGTGTGACCAGCGCGTACCCGACTTCCACACCCAGTGGCTCCACCTGCGCGACGACATCCGGCGATTCCGTCGGCAACGGTTCAGCCGCGGCCTCTGCCTCCGGCGTGGCGCGCGCGTAATACGCCGCCGCGCCCAGACCAAGCGCGACCGAGAAAAAGGCGAACTTCGGCAGTCCGGGGATCATCGCGAGCAGCACGAGGGCCCCGGCCGCGATTGCCAGGGGACGAGCACGGCTGAACAACTGATCCGCCACATCGTCACCGAGGTTGGACTCGGACGCCGCTCGTGTCGTAATGAGACCACCCGCCATCGACACCAGCAGCGCCGGGATGGCGGTCACCAGCCCTTCACCCACGGTCAGGATCGTGTAGGTCCGGGCGGCGGTCTCAAGGTCAAGGCCATGCTGGGCGACGCCGATGATCAGACCGCCGACAATGTTGACGCCGGTGATGAGCACGGCCGCCATGGAGTCACGCTGCGTGAACCTGATCGCACCGTCCATCGATCCGTAGAAGTCCGCCTCTTGTCGCACTCGTTCGCGACGGACGCGCGCTTCTTTTTCGTCGATGGATCCGGCATTCAGATCCGCATCAATCGCCATCTGACGGCCAGGCAACGCGTCGAGCGTGAATCGCGCCGTGACCTCCGAGATGCGCACCGCGCCGTGGTTGATGACCAGCACCTGGATGGCGACCAGCAGCAGAAAGATCACGACACCCACCACGAAGTTGCCGCCGACCACAAACTGGCCGAAGGCCATGATCACGTGGCCAGCGGCATCGACGCCGTCGGCACCGTGCATGAGCACGAGTCTGGTCGCCGCGACGTTGAGCGACAACCGGATCAATGTCAACAACAGGAGCAGTGAGGGAAACACCGAAAAGTCCACCGGCCGCTTCAGATCGGTTATCACCGACTCGAGTTGCTCGTGC
>CAYZLT010000507.1:0-2271 GCA_964479175.1 uncultured Solibacteraceae bacterium
GCCCGATTCTCTCCTTCGCGTGCTCACCTGCGGCAGCGTCGATGACGGCAAGAGTACGCTGATCGGGCGTTTGCTGATGGACGCGGGGCTGGTGCCCGATGACCAGCTGGACACGCTCGTGCTCGACTCCAGACGACACGGCACCATGGGGGACGAGATCGATCCCGCGCTGCTGACCGACGGCCTCAAGGCCGAACGGGAACAGGGCATCACGATCGACGTGGCGTATCGGTATTTTTCGACGCCCCGGCGCTCGTTCATCATTGCCGACACTCCGGGGCATGAGCAGTACACCCGCAACATGGTGTCCGGCGCATCGACCTGTGACCTCGCGGTCTTGCTGGTCGACGCCCGCCATGGGCTGCGTGCGCAGACGCGCCGGCATGCGGCCATCGCGTCGCTGTTGGGCATTCGTCACCTCGTCCTTGCCGTCAACAAGATGGACCTGGTGGAATTTCAGCAGTCGGTCTACGACACCCTCTGCGCGGAGTTTCGCGGCTTTGCGACAAAGCTGACGGTTGGTGATGTGCAGTGTGTGCCGCTGGCGGCGCGCGCCGGCGACAATGTCGTCCGACGCAGCGCGGCCATGCCGTGGTATCAAGGCAGCACCTTGATGCATCTGCTGGAGACCGTGCAGGTCGCCACGGGTCGCAACACGATCGACCTTCGGCTACCGGTGCAATTGGTGTGTCGGCCTGATGACGGATTTCGCGGGTATCAGGGGACGGTCCGATCGGGCACCCTCCGAGTGGGCGAAGACGTAGTCGCGTTGCCGTCCGGTGTGACGTCCAGAGTGCGCGCGATCACGGGTACCCAGGGCGCGGTCACCGCAGCGTCCGTCGAAGATGTTGTGACGGTTGAGCTGCAGACGGAGGTTGACATCAGTCGTGGCGACATCATCGTTCACGTTCGCAATCGTCCACGTGTCACCAATCGGGTCGAGGCGATGGTGCTCTGGATGGGCGAAGCGCCGCTGCTGCCGGCGCAACGGTATCTGGTTAAACATCTGACCACCACCGTGGGCGCGACCGCGATCGGGATTGACTATCGCCTCAATGTGCATGACCTGCGCCGTGAGCCGGCCTCCAGCCTGTCCATGAACGAGTTCGGACGGTGCCAGATGGAGTGTGATGCACCTCTGACCTGGGATCCGTACGAGCGCAACCGCGCAACGGGAGCGTTCATCGTCATCGACCGCCTGACGTTTGAGACGGCCGGTGCCGGCATGATCATCGATCGGCTTCCAGAGTCGAGCGAGTCGTCACTGGGCCCGCCGGGGAAGGGCGGCGTGAGACCGCTGACGATCTGGCTGACGGGACTTTCCGGGTCCGGAAAGAGTTCGATTGCCGATGTGGTTGACGCGCGGCTTCGCGAGGTCGGCGTGCCCTGCATCGTGCTTGACGGCGACGTGATGCGGACCGGCCTGAACAGCGACCTGTCGTTTTCGGCCGAGGATCGCCGCGAAAACGTTCGGCGGAACGCCGAGGTCGCCAAACTGTTCAACACCGCGGGATTTGTGGTGCTGGTGCCCGTGATCTCCCCCTATGCCGCTGATCGTGCGCGTGCCCGCGCGATTGTTGGGGAACCTTTCCGCGAAGTCTGGGTGGACGCACCGCTGGCGGTGTGTGAAGACCGGGACGTCAAAGGCCTCTACAAACGCGCGCGGTCGGGCGCGGTGTCCAACTTCACCGGAGTGTCGGCGCCGTATGAACCCCCGAGCGAACCGGACCTCGTGGTGAACACCGCAACGAACAGCCTGGATGTCAGCGCGGCCCAAGTGCTGGCCTTGGTGAACCCGTGAGCAGGTTCTTGATCATCCGTTTAGGTTCGTTGGGCGATCTTGTTCATGCGGTCCCAGCAGTCGCCAAATTGAGAGCGGCCCACCCAGACGCGCAAATAGACTGGCTCGTCGAGCGTGCCCACGCCGCGTTGCTCGACCAGGTGCCCGCCATTTCGAATGTGATCGTGCTGCAGGGCCGCTCACTGAGCGGCTGGCTCGCGACGCGCGCAGAACTGCGTGCACAGCGGTACGACGTCGCCATAGACCTGCAGGGTCTGATGAAGTCCGCAGCCCTCGCGCGCCTCTCCGGAGCGACGCGCGTCATTGGCTTCGACACCAAGGCCCTGCGCGAACCCGCCGCAAGATTGTTCTACACAGAGCAGGTGCATGTCGGCGAAGCCCGCCACGTGATCGACAAGAACCTGGCCCTCGTTCGAACCCTTGACCCCTGGACCCCTGGACCAAAGGGACCAAAAGGACCAAAAGGACCC
>CAYZLT010000508.1:0-2271 GCA_964479175.1 uncultured Solibacteraceae bacterium
GCCATTCGAGAGAGACATCGGCCGGGAGTGTATCGCGTCCGAAGCCGCGCTACTTGGTCGTGTAGATGAGGTAGCGCGCCCGTTTCAGGTCTTCCCCCTCGGGTTTCACTGCGTCGAGTGCCTTCAAATCCGCAAGCGGCATCATCGTGATCACCACCACTTTGGCACTGGGCAGGCGGCGCTGCGTGCGTGAGGCGGTGCCCAGGCCGAAGTCGCTGTGGAACGCGCCGTTGTAGTGCACGACCACTGGCTTTGGCGCGCCGGGCGCCAAGGGGGACATGGCGGACGTGGCCGCCGTCCAGGCTCTGGCGATCGACTCGGCCATCGTCTCGTCCTTCACGCACTGGGCGTCGTAGAACCGCTGCAGCGCGTCCATCGTGGGGTGTGCCCCCATCGCCTCCTTGAACCGCGCATAGTACTCGTCGTCAACCGGGCACTGCCGATCGGCGGCAAACCAGGCTTTTTCGGAGCCCGACTTGGCGTCCAGGACCGAGATCCCCGCTTTGGCGATTTCTGATGCGATGGGCCGGGGGACGTTGGCGGCAAGGACCGGCCATTGGCGTTCCACCGCAAAATCCACGAGGGGTTTGTAGTCGGTGGCGTACCTGGGCCAGGGACGCGAAACCCTCAGGAAACCGGCCTCAGACAGGTAGCCGGCCTGGAACTCGTCCAACGGTTTCTGGGCATCCCGCTCGAACATTTCCAAAGAAAGGATGACCCGGGCCTTCCGGGCCGCCAGGGCCTCAAGGACCAGCCGCTCCAGCCGGTGGGTATTGGGGTCGTCGTGCTGCTCGCCCACAAAGACGATGTCGGCTTTCACAAGATCTGCCGCCATCGCCTCAAAATCGGTAAACTGTCCGGCGGTTGTATCAAACACCCGATACGGCAGATACCCCTGAGCACGAGGGCTGGCCATAAGGCCGGCCACCAGGATCGCGGCAACAACAGCGTGTTTCATGTCTGGCATTGTACGCCGCGTGTTTTCGATTAGGAGTTACTGATGGCGAGTTCGTTCACTGGGCGCTGGAAGACTGTGTTGATGGTCGCCGCGCTGATGATTCTGGCAGGCACCGGCGTGATGATGGCGCAGGAGCCGGTGTTGCTCGATTCCGGCATGCCTGTAAATGCCGCGACACCGGTCACCGACACGTTCTGGCAGATGTTGGTGCTTGGCCTGGTTGGTGGCCTGGCGGCCCTCGTAATGGCGGTCAAATACAAGGCCGACGTCATGAAGGCGAATCCCGGCAACGCTCGGATGCAGGAAATCGCCGGCTACGTGCGCGACGGCGCCATGGCCTACCTGAACCGTCAGTTCAAGGTGGTCGTGCCGGTGCTGCTTGGCGTGGGTGTGTTGGTCGCCTTCGGCGCCAACTACGAACTGCTTTCGCAGCCCAACGGCCTGATGATGGCCGCCTTCATCTTCGTCGGCTTCGTGACGGGTGGTCTCGGCAGCTTCTACACCGGCTGGGCCGGCATGAACATCGCGACACACGCCTCGAGCCGCACGGCCTGGGCCTGCACCGATGCGAAGAACGGCCTGAACGCGGGGCTGCAGGTCGCCTTCAAAGCCGGATCGGTCATGGGTCTCTCGGTCGTGGGCATCGGCCTCTTGTTCGTGGTTGTGTGGCTCGGGATCTTCGCGGTGCTGACGCCGGATAATCCGTCGCTGGTCGGCCAGGTCATGGTGAGCTTCGGCATGGGCGCCTCGATGGTCGCGCTGTTCGCGCGTGTCGGCGGCGGCATCTACACGAGGGCTGCTGACGTCGGCGCCGACCTGGTCGGCAAGGTCGAAGCCGGCATTCCCGAAGACGACCCACGCAACCCTGCGACGATCGCGGACAACGTTGGTGACAACGTCGGCGACGTCGCCGGCATGGGGGCGGATCTCTACGAGTCGTATCTCGGATCGATGCTCGCGGCCATCGCGCTGGCGGCCGCCGCAGCCATCAGCCTGCAGCACAGCGAAGCGGCGTGGACGATGATCATTGCGCCGGTGGCGATTGCGGCCGTGGGCATTTTTCTGTCCATTCTTGGCAGCCAGCTTGTGCGCACCAAGGAAAACGCGTCGCTCAAGGAACTGCTCGGCGCGCTGCACCGCGGTGTGAACGTGGCCTCCGGCGGCGTGGCCATTGCGGCCGGCGTCATCTGCTACATCTGCTTCGCGGACGTCTACAACCTGATCCCCGGCGCGACGTGGTGGGGTGTGTGGCTCGCGACGTGTGTGGGCCTGCTCTCGGGCCTGGTCATTGGCAAGGGCTCCGAGCACTACAC
>CAYZLT010000509.1:0-2245 GCA_964479175.1 uncultured Solibacteraceae bacterium
CGGTGGGCACCGAACGTGTGCAACAGGGAGACTTCACCTACCGGATCAAGAATGAATCACACGATCAACTCGGGGCACTGGGCGATCAGCACAACCTGATGAGCGCGAGCATCGAACATCTGCTGCACGTGCAGCGGGAGAAGCAGCGGCTCGACGACGAATTGCGCATCGCCCATGAAATCCAGACGTCGCTGCTGCCCGATCGTCCACCGACGTATGCCGGACTCACGATCGCCGACTTGTGCGTGCCCGCACGCGAGGTGGGTGGCGACTACTACGACTTCTTCGAACTGGGCCCGCGTCAGCTGGGTGTGTTGGTCGCAGACGTCTCAGGCAAAGGCACGTCCGCCGCGCTGTACATGGCGGAGCTCAAGGGCTTGATGCTCGCGCTCAGCCACGAGGAGCGTTCGCCCAAAAAACTCCTCACGCGCGTGAACCATCTGCTCGCGGACCATCTCGACAACCGGAGCTTCATCACGATGACCTACGGCGTCATCGATCTCGATGCCCGGACGTTGACCCACGCGCGTGCCGGCCACACCCCGCTCATCGTCGTCTCGAGACGATGCAAGGACAAGGTCGAAGTGATCGTGCCAAACGGCATGGTGCTGGGGCTGCGGTTGCCTGGTGCGGCCGACCGGTTTGAGTCACTGCTGGAAGAACACACGATGCCCATCGACCCGGGTGACGTGATCGTGTTTTACACCGATGGCATCACCGAGGCCATGAATGTGAATGGGGATTTGTTCAGCGACGAATCACTGGCGCGTGTGGTCTGCAGTCATCGGACGCTCGACGCCGCAGGCATTCGTGAGCGCGTCCTGCGCGATGTGCATGCCTTCGTGGGCGAGGCCGAGCCGCATGACGACATGACGATGGTGATTGTGAAGGTCGATCAGGAAATGTGGCAATGAGGCAATGAGGCAATGAGGCAATGAGGCAATGAGCGTTGGGGTGTTCCGGAGTCACCTCTCGATAGAGGCCGAAGTCGTGCGCGGGCTGCTGGCAGCGCATGGGTTGCCGGCGCAGGTGTCGTCCACGCTGGCGCCCGGGTTGTTTCCGCTGCGGTTCGGGGGACAGGCGGAATTTACCGTCACGGTGGCTGACAACCAGGCGGAGCGTGCGATGTCGCTGATCGCGAGCCACCTCGATGAAGCGGCGGCGGCCGAGGTCCGGCGACTGGGCGAGGACATGGGCCCGCTGCAGGATCGTATCGGGTATCACTTTCGCGATCTCGGGCTCCTCGAACACGCGCTGACGCATCGGTCGCGCGCGCATGAAGACGCGTCGGGTGGTGTCATCGACAACGAGTCGCTCGAATTCCTCGGCGACGCGGTGCTCGGATTTGTGATCGCGGACATGTTGTTCCAACGATTCCCGACACACAGCGAAGGGTACAAGTCGAAGATCAAGGCGTCGATTGTGTCCACGGTCTCACTGGCCAAACTCGCCGGTGGCATCGACCTCGGACGCTTTCTTCTCTTGGGCCGCGGCGAGGAAAAAACAGGCGGCCGCAACAAACACGCCATTCTCGCTGATTGTTTCGAAGCGCTCATCGCGGCGATCTATCTCGATGGCGGCATCGATGCCGCGCGCACGTTCATCGTGTCCATCTTTGGCCCGCTCATCACGTCCGGTGGGGATCAGGTGGCCGAGGCGTCCTTCACCGACGACTGGAAGTCCGCACTCCAAGAGTGGCTGCAGGCCAACAACCGCGGCCTGCCGATCTACCAGGTGGCCGCCATGGACGGTCCCGATCATCGCAAACGTTTCGATGTGGAGGTGCTTGTCGGCGGCGTCTCCGTCGGCCGCGCGCAGGGACGGTCGAAGAAGGACGGGGAGCAGCAGGCGGCCAAACAGGCGATCGCGGCGCTCAAGGCGGGGGGGAGCGGAGAGACGCGAGATCCCGAGGTGCCGTAGTTGCCGGGGTTCCGGGGTCCTGGGAGTCCGGCTGCGAGGCTTACTCCCGCTTTCGGGGCCCCCGGCGTGTTGCGGGGGGCAATGGCGGGGGAATGAAGGGTTGGAGGCTGGCGTGCAATCCGCGGAGGGCGGCGCCGCAGATGCGTTCGTGCACCAGGAGTGGAGCACACTGGGCGGCGGTGAAATGCCCGCGCGCGACGCCGGCCTCGACCACCACCACCCGCGGACCCTGCGCCCCCTGCCACGACGAGGGGCGCATCGTCGATCGCGGGAACGCCAGTGAAGCCTTGAGCACGTCACGTCGGGTGGGCATGAGGCGAAAGGA
>CAYZLT010000510.1:0-2242 GCA_964479175.1 uncultured Solibacteraceae bacterium
GTTGTAGGCGCTCACCGTGCTGTCGGACGCCGCCGTGAGCAGCGCCAGTTCAGACGATGAGACCAGGTGCGTGCGTCCCATCACTGCCCCTCTCCCGTCGACGGGCGCGGCATTTCCACCGCCAGCAAGGATCGCAGCCGTGCGATGGCTTGTGTGCGGAGTTGCGACACGCGCGAGGCGCCGATGTCGAACACTTTGCCAATCTCGGCCAGCGTCAGCTCGTCGTCGTAGTACAACGCGATGATCTGGCGCTCGCGATCAGGGAGGGCACGCAACGCACACACCAGGCGGCTGCGCAGTTCGCGCCGTTCCAGCTGGGCATACGGCCCTTCGCGGGTGTCCAGCGCGACGTCGATCAGGCTGCGCTCGCCGTCGGGGCCGCCGGCCCGCGACACGGTCGCGATCTCCGCGGCCTGGAGTTGGTCAAGCAGGCGGTCGTAGTCGTCGAGCGACAGTCCCATTTCCTGCGCGACCTCTTCGGTCTCGGGCTCGCGCCCCAGCGACTGGCGCAATTTGTTGAGAATGGTTTCAAGCGCGCGCTGCTGGCGTCGGACGGCGCGAGGCGCGCGATCCAGGCGCCGCAGCGCGTCGAGCATGGCGCCGTGGATGCGCTGACGAGCAAACGCATCAAACGGCACGCCTGTGGAGGGTTCGTATCGTCCTGCGGCATCCACCAGCCCCATCACACCCACGCCGACCAGTTCAGTGCCATCCACATGGGACGGCAGGCGCCGGGACAAACGACTCGCCAACATTCGAACGAGCGACAAGTGGTCGAGCACCAGTTGATCCCGTTGGGCCCTGGCCTCGGGCATTTCCAGATTTACGCGCATGGCTGCGCCCCCGTCACCAGACGCGCGGCCAAGTCTGCGACTCGGGGCGGACGCACGCGGGTGGTCTGACTGTGGGTGCCCGGCGCCCCCGCAGACCACGACGAGAGACGCCGCGCCAGTTCATGAAATCCGCGCCTCGCCGCACTGGACGGCGCGTTCAGAATCCTCGTCGTCTGCCCTGCGGCCTGCACCTCGGGGTCGTGGACGATCGCGCCCGCATCACGCAGGGTTCGTCCGAGAAACCGCTGTGACACCAGCGACAACTGACGGAACGCCGTGTCGGCATCGGTCACGCGACGCGTGGCATTCACCAACACACCGATGTCACGAGTGTCCCCCAGCGCGTCCACCAGCTTTACGAGCGCATAGGCGTCCACCAATGCGGCCGGATCAAACGTCGTGACGACGAGAGTGCAGTCGGCAAGGGCGACCATATCCAGTACGGTGTCGCCAATGCCGGTCGCGGTGTCGAGGAGCAACACGTCCACGCGGCCGGCGAAGTCGTCAATGGCGTGTGACAGGCGCGCCCACTGTGCGGGGTCCAGGGTGGTGAGTGAACGGACCCCACTGCCGGCCGGGGCGATGCGGATGCCGCAGGGCCCGTCAAGAAGGATGTCGTCCAGCGTGCGCTCCCCGGCGATCACATGACCCAGGTGCCAGCGCGGCGACAGCCCGAGGATGACGTCGATGTTGCCCAATGCGAGGTCCGCATCCACCACACCGACGCGCAGACCCTGTTCGGCCAGCGCGGTCGCGACATGGACAGTCACACTGGTCTTGCCGACTCCACCTTTGCCGCTGGTGATCGCAACGCTCCAGGCGCGGGGACTCAGTGACATGTGTCTGCCTCCGATGTGCCGAGCACGACATGCGCCAGTCCCGCCGCAGTGGCGACCGCGAGGTCTTCGGGCACACGTTGACCTGATGCCAGATACGACACCGGCAGTCGCTGATCCCGCAGGACCGCCAGGAGCGGTGCCACCGTCTCGGCTTCGTCAATTTTTGTGATGATCACGCGGCTCGGCGACGTCGGCGCGTACCGCAGGAGCACCCGCCGCGCCATCGCCACACTGGTATCAGCGGCCAGCACCAGATGGGTGCGAACCTTTGGTCGACTCGCGATCACCGACCAGAGCTCGCGAAAGGCCGGGTCACTCGGGGGACGTCCCGCCGTATCCACGAGGACACCGTGTTGGCTCGATCCCAGCGCCTGTTCCAATTCGGACGCACCGCGGGCGGGACGAAACGGCGCGCCGATGATCGTCGCGTAGGCCCGCAGGTGCTCGACGGCCCCGGCGCGAAACCCATCAGCGGCGACCAGGACAGGGGGCTTGCGCCCGACCACGCGGCGTCCGGCGGCAATCTTGGCGATGGTGGTGGGCTTGCCGACGCCCGGGGGGCCCACAAAC
>CAYZLT010000511.1:0-2225 GCA_964479175.1 uncultured Solibacteraceae bacterium
GCAGCCAGGCGAGACGGGTAATGGTCATCACGGGGGGTTTAGACAGAGACCCGTCAGCGCCGGTTTGTCGGATTGTATGCTTCGGCCGCTTTGACGGCCTTCTTGCGGCGACGATAAGCCGCAGGGCCGCGACCGCCAAGGGCGGCCGGGCAATTGCGAGTAGGATGCCTCCCTGTGACTCGCACCCGTGTCGCTCGGTGGCGTGACTGGTCGTCCGGACTGCTACGGGCCCTGCTCGACCCGTCGCGGACATCGGACTATGCGGTGGCCCGTGCCTGCGCGGTCCTGCCGGCCGCGTAGGCCTGGCTGATTGGCGCGCATCAGACCGTTACGCTGGAGGGCTACGCGTTTACGGGCTACTGGACCGCCCCAACTGGAGAGGTCATCGACCTCAGTGAGGACTCCGCGGGCCGGAGACGCGCCTACCTGGAACTGCGGCGGTCGTTGTGCGCACCTTGGCACCGCCGCCGACGTGATCGAGACGGACTGGTCCGTCTTTTTTGTCGCCACGCCGACCGTCAGCTTCATCGAAAACGCCCTGCTCGTGATCTTCGCGTATGCGCTGCAGTTTTTCCTGCTGCTGGTGTTCGTACTCTTCATCCCGATCAGCAGCGCCCCGAGCGCGGAGCGCAGCCCCGCGCGAGGGACAGGCGCGATCGAAGAGGTCGGCCCCTGAGCGGTCGATATCCGTCACAGACGTCAGTCCCGGTGCCCGGATCGGCGGGTATGCGATTGTCTCGCGGCTGGGGGAAGGCGGCATGGGACGCGTCTTCCGCGCACGAGACCTCAAACTCGGGCGGGAGGTCGCTCTGAAGGTTCTGCCCGCCAGCGTCTCGGAGGATGCCGAACGTCTGGCCCGGTTCGACAACGAAGCGCGCCTGTTGGCCTCGCTCAACCATCCCAACATCGCCACGCTCTTCACGTGCGATCAGGTCGGCGACAGAAGCTATCTGGTGAGGGAACTGGTCAGCGGCGAAACGCTCTCCCAACGTCTGACGCGCGGCCGTATGCCGGTGGCTGACATCCTGCGTGCCGCCATCGACGTGACGAGCGCGCTCGCACACGCGCACGCACAGCACATCGTGCATCGAGACCTGAAGCCGGGCAACATCATGCTGACGCCGCGTGGCCTCAAGCTCCTGGACTTCGGACTGGCCAAACGCCTGCGCCAGGGCCTGCCGTCCAGTGCCAGCGGCGAAACCGCGACCACGATGAGGAGCCTGACGAACGACCAGGCCATCCTGGGCACGCGGCACTACATATCGCCCGAGCAACTGCAAAACCGCCCGGTCGACGCGCGCACCGACGTGTTCTCGCTGGGGGCGGTGCTGTACGAAATGGCGACAGGCACGCGTGCCTTCGAGGGCGACACCCCGGCAAGCATCATGGGCGCCATCCTGCACGTCCACCCGCCGTTGGTGTCAACGCAGATTCCCGACGTGAGCCCGGACTTCGACCGGCTCATCAGCCGCTGCCTCGCGAAGGATCCGCAGGACAGGCGGGCGTGTCCGCGGATGTGCCGGACTAGGAATCAACACCGCATGTCACGCCCCACCTACTACGGCTTATCGGCGAGGCCTATGCCCGGCGTGCCGCTGGTGATGAGGACGGTCTTGCCGTCGATGGATCACATGGCGGTCTATTGCAACCAGTTGAAGATCAGGCTGAGGTACTGGCCGCCCTCTTCGCGGACCATCAGGAACTCGCGTCCGTCCTTGCTGAGCGAGTAGTTGGCGATCGTGAGGTTGAGTCCCCAGGAATAGCGGCGCTCGAAGAGCACTGTCGGCGCGCCCAGACGCACCGTGGGGCTTGTCGTCACGTCAACCGCGAGCATCTGCTGGCCCTGGCGGAAGAAAATCCGGCGGCCGTCGCGACTCCAGAGCGGATGCAGGCCGCCGGCGGTCGACACCGGATACCGATCCGTGCGATCGAACGGCCGCAGGTAGACCTCCATGCGGCCAGAACTGTTCGACACATAGATGAGCCACTTGCCGTCCGGCGACAGATCGGCACCACCTTCGTAGTCCGGCGTGCCAACCACCACGCGCGCCTCACCGCCCTCGACGGGAAGCCACACGACGTCCCCGCTGCTCGCCGGGAGAATCCGCGTGATCAACAATCGGCCGTCAGGCGAGACTGCGGCCGGGTAGTCCTGGCGCAACGTGCCCGACAGTTGCTCGGGTGCCCCTTCGCCGTCAGCGCGATGACGCAGGAGGCCGGCGGCA
>CAYZLT010000512.1:0-2177 GCA_964479175.1 uncultured Solibacteraceae bacterium
CCTCAAGCGTGAACGTGGTCGACAAGCCCTTCGAGCCCAGCAATCCGAGCAAGGTCTCGGCGGCGACCGACTGGTTTGGACGACCCAGCGCCCGAATGGCAGTCACACGCAGCCGGGGATCGGCGGCATCATCAATGGCGAACCGCTGCGCGACCGCCAGCGCCTGTGGCTGCCCGGTCAGTCCGCGCAGGGCGTACGCGGCGGTATACACGCCGGAACTGCGCAGGAGGAACTCAAGCGCCGGCGCCGCGCGTGGGTCATTGATCCGCTGCAGGGCAAACGCGACGGGCCACCATTGCGAGACCGGCTGGCCGTCGGGACCGAGCACCACACGCGCCAGCGACTCGAAGTGGCGCAGCCGTACGAGCGAAAACAGCGCGAGGCGGCACGCCTCCACGTCATCGGACTGGGGCGTCTCATCATCGGGCGCGATCGCGGCGATCAACGCGCCGCAGCCGGCAAACGCCTCGGCCACCGCCCCTGCCGAGGTCAGCCACGCTTCGCGCGCGCCGCCGGTGGCGGAGGCGATGAGACCAAGGGCTTCGGCCGCGCGCCCTCGCACCCGCGCATCGGGATCGGCCAGTGCGGTGAGCAGCACGGCTTCGGCCGAGGACTGTCCGACCAGTCCGAGCGCAAATGCCGCAGACGCACGGACCTCGGAATCCGCGTCGGTCAGGAGCGGGGTCAGGATGGTGACGCCTTCGGTCAGCCCCACACGCCCGACGGCGAGCGCCGACCGGCGACGCACCGATCTGTCGGCGTCGGTCACAAGACGACGGAGGTCTGCGGGCGGGACGACCGGATCGGCGAGCCACCGCTGCGCTTCCAGACGAAGAATCCAGGATACCCGTTGATCTAGGGAGAACACCGCCGCCGGAGGTGCGGTCCCCGGGGGGATCGACGGCGCTGTGGCACAGCCGGCCGCCAGCACCAACATCACCGGAGCAACAACGCGTACGAGTCCCATGCCCCATCGTAGCCCGACTGTTATACTCGCGCCGCCGTGGACTTTCGGTATCTCGCATTGGAGGGCCCTCTCGGGCTTGGCAAATCCGCGCTCGCGGAACGCCTCGGTGCGCGCCTGGACGCCACGGTGGTGCTCGACGACCGGGACAACCCGTTCCTCGCGGACCTCTACGCGGGACGCAGCGGCGCGGCGTTCCAGACCCAGTTGTTTTTTGCGCTCGCCCGCCATCGGCAACAACTCACGTTGCGTCAGGGGGATTTGTTCAGCCAGGTGACGGTGTGTGACTATCTCTTTGAACGTGATCGCATCTACGCGCACCTGACCCTCGACGACAACGAGCTCTTCCTGTATCAGCGCCTGTTCGACCTCCTCATTCGCGACCTGCCGCCACCCGATTTGGTGATCTATCTCCAGTCTCCGACCGACGTCCTTCGTCGACGCGTGCGAAACCGGCCCCGGGATGAGTTCGACGACACGCCACTGCCCAGCGATGACTACCTTGCCGAGGTGAACGAGGCCTACAACCACTTTTTCTTCCACTACACCGCCACCCCCCTGTTGGTGGTGGAGACGTCCCAGTTCGACCTTTCGTGGGGGGACGAAGCGCTGGACGATTTGCTCCGTCAGGTGAAGTCCATGGGCCGGGGAACGCGCTACTACGTGCCTCGGGCCTAGCCCGCCGTCTGTTACAGTTGCCGTATGGCGTGGTTTAAGAAGACCCGCAAACCCATCGAACCGCAGGGCGACAAGTCCAGCCGCGTTCCCGAGGGTCTGTGGGTCAAGTGCCCTTTGTGCGGGCAGGTCATCTACAACAAGGAACTCGTCACCAATCTTCAGGTGTGCCCCAAGTGCGCCCACCACTTCCGCATGAACGCGGCCGACCGCCTCGCGATGTTGTTCGACGACGGCGCGTGGACGGAACATGACGCGGACCTGCGATCCACCGACCCGCTGACGTTCACTGACACCAAGCCCTATCGTGATCGGCTCCTCGCCAGCATCAAGGCGACCGGGCGCAACGACGCGGTCGTCTCGGCCACGGGCCTGATCGACGGCATTCCGAGCGTCGTCGCCGCGATGGAATACGGGTTCATCGGCGGCAGCATGGGCGTGGTGGTCGGCGAAAAAATCACGCGGGCCATCGAAATGGGCATCGACCAGCGTGCGCCGGTCATCGTCGTGTGTTGCTCCGGAGGCGCACGCATGATGG
>CAYZLT010000513.1:0-2172 GCA_964479175.1 uncultured Solibacteraceae bacterium
CAGTAGGATCTGCGACGCCCAGTAATCACCCCCGCCGTGTCGTTCATCTGGTCGGTAGTGCCCTTGACGACGTATTCGAGGATCCCCTCCATCTTCACTTTCTCGGTGACCAACAGAACCTGAACGCCGTTTCCCGCACCGGCCAGCTCGAGCCGTCTCAGATTCTCGTTCGAGAGAGGATGCCCATCAAACGCGGCTCGCGTACATTGGCGTTCCGGGATCGCCTCGAACAGCGCCGACGAGGTGGCCTTTGTTTGCTCGAGCGTGATTGTCATGCCATCGGGTGGTCCGGTCTCAACGGCCGCCTGTATCAGATTCTCGGCGGCGCACCCGAGCGGGACCCAAAGGTGGTGGTCGTCTGGATCGACTGCGGGGCATCTGCGTGACAGATCAGCAACGATGGAGATGCTCCGCTCGTGCACGGCAAATGTCCAGCATTGGGTGTTGTGACTCGACGGCGCGAGCGTCGCGTAGCGCACGAGCTCACGAAGGAGGGCGGAGCGATCGGAGATGGCACCTCCGGTGTGGCGCCACGTTCGCCGTACCGCCTCGTCGTAACTCGTGCTTCGTGTGAGCATGTGGCACAGCCCCCACTCGACTCTATGCGCTCGCCCTGGTGGACGACCGTCCAAAACAGGACGCTGCCATAACCGACGAACTACGATACGCGCAATGGTGGAGCGGCTATTCGTTGCAATGGCACGCCGTCGGCGAGCGCAAGTACCGTCGTGTCAGTTGTTTGCGAAGATGCGCGCCGAACGCCGCTGTTGGTTGCGCGCTGCCAGCGGTCGCGTAACCATGTCCCCCGCACGTAACCACGGTCGCTGCGCCGTGGTTGGCGGGTGCTAATATCCACCCCATCAACATCTTGGCAGGAACGCCGAGTTGCCCGGGGCGCGATGGTTGGGTTAGTTAGACCGCGGCTAACTACTCTTGGAGTAGACCGCGAAGGCACCAGGGCGTCCAACCATGACTACGCGCGGGGCCTTCGCGCGTGGTCATCAGTCAGTCCGGACAGTTGTCCGCACAAATGATTGACTGCGAAGACGTTGCCGACACCGGCTGCGGTGCGTCCCACTGAAACGCGCAGTCTCTCCGCGCGTATTCGTGCCGTTGCAATGCCCCATTGCCTCATTGCCTCATTGCCAAAATCAGTGCCCGTGACTCTTGCAGTACCCGCAGTGATCACACGCGACGGCGGGCTCGATCACGCAGGCATCTGACACGTTCACCAAACCGGCGTGGAGGAAGTGGGACACATGTGACGATGGGGAGATGGGGAGATGCGAGGATGCGGCGTTGGGCGGATGGGGCGATGGAGTGCCGGCCCCGAGATGTCTCGACACCGCCTCGCGCACCATCAGTCGCAGTTCGTGTTCGTTCATATCAGTGCTCCCGCTCCCTCCGGGCTAAAGCCCGGCGGCTCCCAAGACCACAACCTACAGGCCGACGGCTCCAGAAGCCTCGACAACATCAATCACATCAATGATCCCGATGATGGCCGCGTCCACCGGGGCGCCCTTGCGCCGCAACGCTTCGCCGGCGGCCTTGCCCTCAATCACCAGCAGCACCGTTTCGCCGATACCCGCGCCGACTGAATCCACCGCAATCACCGTCTGCCCTTTGGGCCGATTATCTGGCGTGATGGGCTGCACGATCAACAACGTCGCGGCCTCGATCTTCTGATGTTTGTGCGTGGACACCACGGTCCCGACTACCCGCCCTATCTGCATCGTCAGTCCTGCGTCTCGAGATCCCAGTGATCGACGATGCCCACGACACACGCGTCGGCTGGTGGTTCGGCTGGGAGAAACGGAAATGACGCTTCGCGACCGCGCACAAAAAACACGTGCTCGCCGACGCCCGCGCCGACCGCATCAAGCGCCACGACGGGGCGCCCGACGGGCGTGTGGTCTGCGGCGATCGGCTGCACGAGCAACAACTTGTGCCCGGTCAGATTGGCGTCTTTGATGGTCGCGACGACGTCGCCGATGACCTGGGCCAGTTGCATGGCGTTTAGGTCCTGGGAAGGATCCCGGGGGTCCCTGGAATGTCGATGTGATCGATGACCCCGATGATCGCCGCATCAATGGGTGCGTCCTTGAATCCCTGCGCCATGCGCGCGGAGCTGCCGGACACGATGAGCACGGTATCGCCCAGACCGGCGTCGAC
>CAYZLT010000514.1:0-2167 GCA_964479175.1 uncultured Solibacteraceae bacterium
ACCCAGGCCGGTCAGACCTTGGAGCGCGCGAAAAATCTGGCGGCCTCCGGGTTGGTGCCGAAAGCCGAACTCGATTCAGCCCAGGCGGCCGCGGATGCGGCGACCGCGACGTCGGCCTGTGCGGCGGCGATCGACTTGTCGGTGCCGCTGGCCTCCGATTCGAGCGCCTGCAGCGCGGCGGCTGCAGAGGCGACGGCACTCTGCGCCTGAACGGGATCAATCTGCGCGAGCACCTGCCCCACCCGCACGCGATCCCCCTCGCGCACGTTCAGCGACACCACGCGGCCCATGACCGACGATCCCAGGTCCGCATACCGGGTCGCGACAATCTCGCCCGAGGCGGTGACGTACGACCGCAACGCCTCCACCCGCGTCAGCGTCGTCGTGGTCACCTCCACGGCGTCACCCGTCTGCGATCCAAACATCCACCATGCGCCGGCGGCAACCACCAGCAACGCGCCTGCACCCAACACTCGAGACGTCCGCACAATACCTTCTATACTGGCATGGTCCGGGATCGGACGTCTGCATGCTCGAGTCTTTCCGCCAGGCCGCCGCCACACTTGCCGCCAACCGTCTTCGCTCCACACTCGGGGCGCTCGCCATCGCCGTGGCCGTGGCCACCCAGGTCATCGTCAGCGCCGCGCTGGATGGCGTGGCCGCGTCTGCGGAAGCCACCAGCAGCCGTGCCTTCGGCTCCGAGACGTTCCTGCTCGCCCAGGTGGCGTCACCCAGCCGCGTGTCCAGACGGGAGCTGCAGGATCAGCTGCTGCGCAACCAGCCGATCCGTCGCTCGGACTGGCGTTTCCTCGACCAGGTGGCCGACGGACGGGTGTTGTATGCCCCCAACGTCCAGACCATCGCCGAGGTCACCGCCGGCGCCCGCACCTATGAAACGGCGGCGGTCTCCGGCACCACGTCCGTGCTCGCCGATCTGCGTGACCTCTCCATCGCGGAAGGCCGTTTCCTGTCGCCCGACGACGACCGCACGGGTGCCTCAGTGGCGGTGATCGGCGTCGATATCGCCGAGACCCTCTTTCCGGCGGGATCGGCGCTCGGCCAAGGCATCAGGATTGCCGGGAGGCGGTTCGTGGTGATTGGCGTGCAGAGCCGCCTGGGCAGTTCCAACGGCGCGTCGCTCGACCGGTTCGTGTATCTGCCATTTGTCGCCTGGCAACGGGCCTTTGGCACCCCCCGGACGTTGCCGTTGTTTGCGCGCGCCGCGCCGGGTGAGCCGTTCCAGACGGCCGAGGACCACGCCCGCGTGTCCATGCGGGCGCGTCGCGGCCAGGCGCCCGGCGAGCCCGACGCGTTCGACATTCTCACGCCGGATGCCGCGCGAGGATTTGTCGCGAACCTCACGCGCCGGATCGGCGTGGCCGCGGGGCCCATTTCATTGATGGCGCTCTTGGCGGCCATCGTCGTGGTGACCAATACCGTGCTGGTGTCGGTGACACAACGCACGAGGGAGATTGGCGTCCGTCGTGCCCTGGGGGCGACCCGCAGCGCGATCGTCCGCGAGGTGCTCGCCGAGTCGATGCTCACGGCCATCATCGGGGGCGTGGCGGGACTGATCGTGGCGGCCGGGGTGGTGGCGGCACTGGCCGGAGCGCTGGAGTTGCCGCTGACGGTGGTGCCAGGTGTCGTTCTGGCCAGCGTGCTGGCGTCGGCCCTCAGTGGGCTCGCGGCCGGCTGGTATCCCGCGCGTCGGGCCGCGCGGCTGGCGGTGGTTGATGCCCTGAGGACCGAATGACCACGTCGACCTCCTGGCGTCATGTGGCGCGAGAAGCGACGCTCCTGGCACTGGAGTCGATCCGGGTGCACACGGCGCGATCGATTCTCGCCATGGTGGGACTGGTGATTGGCATCGTCACGGTCGTGCTGGTGGCGTCCACGCTGGTGGGCCTGCGCAATTCGGTCGCGCAGCTGTTTCGCGAACTGGGCACGGAGAACATTTTTGCGTTCCACCGCGGCGGCGACCCGTATTCACCCGCGTCCGATGCCGAGGCCAACCGCAAGACCCTGACATCGGCGACGGCCGAGACGATCACACGCCTGGCCCCGTCCGTCCGTGATGTTGGGGTGCAGCTCCTGATTCCCGCCGCGACGTCCACGCGCGTGATCACGGCACGGGCGGGTGGCAACGAGTCCGATACGGTGCTCATCG
>CAYZLT010000515.1:0-2154 GCA_964479175.1 uncultured Solibacteraceae bacterium
ACGACAGATTGGTCTGGTCGGACGGCACGCCGGGTGTGCGACACCACAAACCCAGAGGTCCCTTCCGGTCCGAAATGGTGACCGTGTCGTGGAGCGCGATCGACTGCATGAGTGATCGCACCTCGTGATACCCGTCCGGGCGCAGCGGCCCGACCCTCAGGGTGAGGTTCAGCTTGGCCGTCGGGCGAAGAATCAGCGTTCTTGGCATTTACTTGGTCGTTCCACGATCGCGCAGGGGGCCGATGGAGCGAAGCTCGTCGAGCGTGATCGTCTGAAAGTGGCTCGCGACGATGGCCGTGAAGGTCGTGGGGGGCAGATCGATATTGACCTGTACCTGCGACACGGTAAATCGAAGGTCGAGCGGGGTGGCGCCGGTCGCAGTGACGTGCACGGTGCTGGGCCAGCGGCCGTCGAACAGGCGGTACTCGACGAGCCAGCCTTCGATTTGCGCGGCCCACAGCTGCCACCGGCCCTCGCGCTCGCGCAGCCACGCATGTGTGGACGGCGCGATCGCCACGCGCACTGCGGATCCGACCCGTTCACCGGTGACCGCGCCTGCGGGCGAGGCCACACAGCCGGACAGGACATCGAGCAGTTCACGGCCACCCCACTGCAGGCCGGTCAGTGCGGACACGATGTCGCGCGTCGGCGCGGTCAGAAATCGCTCGTCGCGCGGAAACACGATCGTCGACTGCCCTGCCTGCCCCGCCATCTGAAAGACGGTGGTGCCCAACACCTGCAACTCGAGATACACATCGTCTCCACGCGTCACAGCGGCTTTGAGCGTTTGCGCGATCCGCTGATCGCGCGATCCCACCCACCCCTGGACACGGAGTTGCGCGACGTAGCGCTGGGCATCACGGCAGGCGGCGGTGACCTGCTCCCACACCTGCGGCGCCTCGGCAAACGGGACGGCCGGACCGGCTGGTAGCGTCAAGACACGAGCCGCGCAGCCGGCGGCAACACATACCACCGGCAATAACCAGACGGAGGATTTCACTCGCGCCCCGCGAGTTGGCGCGCGCGGTCGCGTTTTTTGGTCACCGCGTCGGCATCAATGCCCGCGCGATCGCCGGCAAGGACGCGGTCCCAGACGGTCACCGACTCGCGGTACTGCTTGAGTGCGAACAAGGCGTCACCGAGATGATCGAGATACGTCGGGTTGTTGGCGTCGGCCACGAGCAACTCGCGGTAGAGGCGCTCCGCCGCATCGTGACGGTCGGCGCGCGCATAGGCCGCGGCCAGCGCGACGCGAACCTCACGGTTGCGTTCGTCACGCGTACGCGCGTCTTCCAGTACACGAATCCCGCGATCCCGATCGCCGCTGGCCTCGAGCGCGGCCGCCAGTTCCACGGCCACGCGCGCGTAGACGCCCGTCTCCGGCGCGGATCGCAGGGCCGTCAACAGCGGATCGAGGGTGCTGACCGCCCCGCGGTGATCGCCGCGCGCCGTCCGCGCTTCGGCGATCGCGAGCGGGCCACGAGGATCGGCCGGGTCAATGTCGGAGATCCGGCGGGCCGCGTTCTCCGCGCCATCCGCATTCCCCGCACGATTTTCCACCTGCGAGACCAGATACCAGATCGACGCATCCCGCGGAACTTCTCCCGCCAGCTCCAGCAGGACGGTGCGGCCCTCCTCCAACTGCCCAAGATTGACGAGCGACGTGGCGAACCGCGTGCGGATCGGAATGTTGCGGGGGTTGGTCTTGGCCAGCTCGCGCCACTGCGCCAGCGCATCCTGTGGACGGCCCACACTGTCATACAACTCTGCGAGCCAGCTGCGCGCGCGCGCCAGATCCGGTTCATCCCGTACGAGCGGTTCGAGCACGGCGATCGCCCGCGCGTCCTCGCCGGTCGCGTCCAGCGACTCGACCAGCAGCAGGATGCCCTCTGGGTAGCCAGGCTGGTCATTCAAGAAACCAGTCAGCGTGGTGATGGCCTTCGCGTGTTGCCCCGTGCGCACGTACAGCCGGCCCAGCGAAATCTCGACGCCAGGATCGCGTCGGCCACCGGCCAGCGCTTTTTCCAGATGGTCGATGGCCAACACGACGATCCGCCCCTGATCGGCGGTGGAGGACGCGGCGTCGGCCAGTGCGGCGCGCACCAGTCCCAGAATCCGATGCGCTTCATGATTGGCCGGATCGGTCGCCAGCGC
>CAYZLT010000516.1:0-2137 GCA_964479175.1 uncultured Solibacteraceae bacterium
TGTAGAAGCCGCGCGCGGGTGCGGCACCGGGAATCAGATACGCCAGCGCCACCAGATCCCGCCCGTTGGCCGGAACCCGCTCCACTTCTTCGCGGCTGAGCTGCCCGCCCAGTTCCGCCGAGGCCGGTCGGCTCGCCGCGACCACGTCGGTGCGCGAGGTCACGCCCGCAACGTCGAGGGCGATGTCGAGAGACAGCCGCTGACCGGCCGCCATCGCGCGCACCTGTTGAGTGACCGCGGCGAAACCTGGTGCCGCCACCTCGAGACCCACCGGCGTCCCCGGCGTCACCGCCACAAATTCATAGGCGCCGTCCGCTCCAGTGATGGTCCGGCGGGTCAGGCCCGCAGGCTCGCGCAGGACGACCGTCGCCCCGGCAATCACCTGGGACTGACTGTCACGGACGACCCCACGCAGGGTGGCACCGAGGGTCTGGGCCTCGGCTGGCGACAGGAGGAAACCGGCGGACAGGCACACAACGAGTAGCAGGGCACGAAGCTTCATAGGTGTTGGTCTCTACGAACGGCGGGACGTTACAGATGTCGAAGGGCCCGGTGGGCCAGCCACCCGCGCTGGACGGCCGACGCGGCCAGGATCGCGCACCAGGCCCAGCCCACGGGTGCAATCAGCGATGGCCAGAGCAACCACAGTATGTATACCACCGTGGTTTCTCCCGACTCGGCCAAACTGCGCGTGAATTGAAACGTTCGATTGCCGGCGGCGACTGTATGCGAGAGCTGTTCGGCGGCGGCTGAGAGCGCCAGCGTAGTCGTAATCGCGAGGACGTATCCCATGAGCACGAGCGGCCACAACACCCCATGTTCCGGATGCGCGATCGCAAACCCAATCACCATGGCCGAGTATGCCGTCATATCGAGAGAGATATCCCAGAAGCCACCCAAGGGGCTCGCAGTGCCCGCGTGTCTGGCCACGACCCCATCGAGACCGTCGGCGATCCGGTTCAGAGTCCACAGCAGCAGCGCCACCAGCGGCGCACCGCCGGCGACGGCAACTGCCGCGAGAAGACCGGCAACCAATCCGGCGCCCGTGATCACACCAGGTGTGAGCCCGGTGGCCACACAGCGCCGCGCGAGCGGTGCGGCCGCTCTGGCAAAACGTGATCGAACAGCCTCGTCAAACATCGATGCGGTATTGTCTGCCACGAGGGGTTTTTGTGACGCTGTTTCTTGATGTCGCGGTTTTTGGAGTCGTGCTCGCCGTCATCCTCGGTGGTGCCTTCCATCGTCCGACCGGGCAGGACGACTTTCTGGTCGCGGATCGGCAGTTGGGCGTCTTTCCCCTGACCGCCACGCTTGTCATGACCGAGTTCAACACCAGCACGTTGCTGGCGTTCAGCGCCGTGGGGTACCTGGCCGGACCAATGGCACTGGCGCTGCCCCTGGTCTTCCTCATCGGATTGGCGTTTTATACCGTCACCGTGGCGAAGCCCTGGAAACGATTCAACCGCCTCTCGGTCGCGGAGTTGTTTGCGGTGCGCTACTCACCGGCCCTTGGTCGCGTCGCGTCGGTCCTGCTCCTGCTCGCCATGGTGGGGTTCGGGGCCACGTACGTCAAATCCCTCACGCTCCTGTTCAGTCCGTTCGTCCCCGGGATCCCGGTGCCGATCACCGCCGCACTGTTGACCACTGTGGTCCTGCTCGTGGCGCTGCCGGGTGGCCTGGTGTCGGTGGTTCGCAGCGATGTCGTCTCGTTCGTGCTCACTCTGATGCTCGTGCCCGTCCTGTTGTGGGTCGGCTCGTCGATGAGCGCTCCGCTGGGTGGCCTGGCCTCGGTGTTTGACGCGTCACAGATGACGGTCGACCCGGTGGGGCAGTGGACGCATCCCGCGTTGCCGTTCCGATTCGTGACCACCCTTATCGCGTTGACGTGTTTTACGTACATCGCGGCCCCGTGGTACGGACAGAAGATCTTCGCGGCTCGTGATGAACGCACGGCCTATACGGCCGTGGCGTGGTCCGCGGTCCTGGTGTTCGTGCTGTACGGCGGACTCTCGATGGCTGCCGCCCACCTGCGTGTGGTGACGCCGGATCTGGCGGACGCACAGCAGGCCGTGCCGATGATGGTGCAGGCGTGGCTGCCGGCGGGAGTGCGAGGGGCGGGATTTGCACTGCTGTTTGC
>CAYZLT010000517.1:0-2130 GCA_964479175.1 uncultured Solibacteraceae bacterium
TCCCGGCATTCAGGGAACTGCACGCGGCGCTCACGCGCCGGCCCTGATGAACTGACGAAGGCGGCGGTCCCTCGCCGGCGTCCGAGGACTATTTGACCGTCGCCACCGTGTTCGCGCGTCTTCGTCTCGTCCGACGACGCGGAGCGTGACTACTTGACGATCACCGTGACGCTCCGCGCATCTTCCCACCGCGCCGTGCGCACGTTCCATACATACGCGGTCAGTTCGTACGTCCCCGGCGCCAGTGGGGCTGTCAGGGTGAAACCCATGTGCTCGGGTGTGCCAGGAAACGCGCGCGCCACATCCGGCCGCGGCGTGTCGATCGTCGCCGCCCCCAGGAACACCGGCGTCGGGGCCGTGGCCCCGGGTGCGGTGACCAGCGAGCGCGCCCACACGTGCACCGCGCCGATCCCCGAGCCAATCGCGGCCCGCGGATCATACGCCCACCCTTCGACGGTGACCGAGCTCAGGTGGCGGGCCTGAAGGCCACGCCCTACACCACGCTGTAGGGCGCGGGCTTCAGCCCCGCCATCGAGATCGTCGCCAATCGAGACGTCGTCCAGATGCATCCGAATCTGCGCCACGTCATCGGCCGGCAGGCCCGCTGTCGGGACGATGGTCACGGTCACGTCGATCCGCTCTTCACCGCGCAGGAACGCGAGCTGGTAGTCGCCGATGTAGCCCACCGGCGGCATCCAGCCAAACACTGAGTACGTCGCGTCGCTGAAGTCCGACGCGATCCCCTCTTCGGAACGCAGCGACGCGCCAGGCGGCAGCGCGCGCAGTGTGTCGTTCGCCACCAGGTACCCAGCCTCCACTTCCTCACCGAGCCACAGTTCGAGCCGCCCCATCTCCGGCAGCCGCACCGTGTATTGTCCCTTCGTGTCGACGTGCATCGCCTGCCATGCCGACGCAAGGTCGAAGCCCGTGCGGCCGTAGACGCCCTCGGTCGCAGGGGCACGGTCGCCGATGAGCAGCGCCGAGCCCTGCACCTCCGCAGGCGCCGAGCGCAACGCGGCGTCCGAACGCGGATCCGCGCCGGAGTTCAACACGTTGAAGAACCGCGACCCGATGCCTTCGGTCCGCCCGGCCGAGTCGGTGACCGACCACGCAATCGTGTGCAGCCCGTTGCTGAGTGTCGCCGTGTTGAAGCTGTAGGACCCAATCGCCGACCGCGCGACATCCAGGTTGCGAAACAACGTCGCGTTCGCCGTGCGCGTGGTCAGCACCGTCTGCGGCGTCGCGTTCCCAAAAATGTTCGACACGTCGTCGTTGCAGAACACCCCGACGGGCACGGGATTGCCTACCGAGCCGCGACACTGGTTGTAGGCCACCAGCGCCACCGGCAACGAGTCGATAAACACCGTCATCGTCGACCCGTTGGTCGGAATCAGAATGTCGCCGCCCTCGCCGCCGGTCGTGTTGCTGTCGGGGGTGAGCGCCCACCCGAAGTTATTGAGCAGCCCACTCACGGTCTGGCCCTGGCCAGGCGTATCAATGGCGCCGAACGGCTTCGCGATCGTCGCGTTGGCCATCGTGATCTGCGTCGGCACCGCGAACTCCGCGCTCGCCGGATCGGACGAGCGGCCGAGCAGCTTCCGGTTGCCTTCCACGTCGGTGGCCACCGCATAGAGCGTTAGTGGCCCCTGGCCGCCGTACGGCTGCTGCGTGCTCACCTGCGGCAGCATCGAGGTCAGCATCAGATAGCCCCAGCCCGCCCGGTTGTTTTGCGGATAGGTCGTGAACGCGCTTTCCACGTCCGTGCGCGCCCCGGCCAGGAACGCCGCGTCGCCCACTTCCACGACGTTGTGGCCGAGCACCGGCTGACAACTCGCCTGGTTCTCGAACAACAGGCAGTTGCGGTAGATCTTCACGCCTGTCACGCCGATGTTGTCGAGCACCCACCCGGTCACACCAATCGCGCCCTGCACGCCCGTCGCGTTCTGCAGTGGCGTGTCGACTTGACCGATAGGCGTGGTCACGGTGGATCCGTTGGTCAGATCAATGGTCAACGTCACCGCAATGGTCCGCGGCGTATTGCTCGTGCCCGGTGCGACCACCGTGATGGTGGCGGGCACGCTCGTGGACGCGCCCAGCACGTTGCCGGGGTTGATGATGCTCGCCGTGAAC
>CAYZLT010000518.1:0-2115 GCA_964479175.1 uncultured Solibacteraceae bacterium
GGTTGGTGGCTGGCTGGCGGCGGGTGGGCGAGCCGGCTGGGAGCCGTGGCTGCTTGGGCTCGCGATCGGCACCTGGGTCGGCGGTTTTGATGTGCTCTACGCGTGCCAGGACGTTGACGTCGATCGGCGCGAAGGCTTGCGGTCAATTCCCGTCAGGTTTGGCGTGCCTCGGTCGTTGGCCATCTCGCGTGTGATGCATGTGATTGCCGTCATCTGTCTGTCAGCGCTTGGCGTGGTCGCTGACCTCGGGATGATCTATGCGGCCGGCGTGGTCGGTGTTGCGGTGTTGCTGTTCTACGAGCAGTCGTTGGTGAAAGCCGACGATCTCTCGCAGGTGAAATTCGCGTTCGACCTGAATGGCTGGGTGGGGATGTTGTATCTCATCACCACAGCCGCGGATGTGTATTGGGTATGAAACCAAACATTGCTGTCGGCGTCACCGGCGCGTCGGGCGCGATCTACGCGATGCGTACGATTGCGGCGTTGATGGAGGTCGGCTGCCACCTCGAGATCGTATTCTCGGATTACGGCAAACGACTCCTGATGGACGAACTCGGCACCGACGCCAAAGTGGGTCGGCTGCAGGATCTGCTCGAGGCGAAATACGGTCCCGGCGTGCGGCAGGGCACGTTTGTGGTCCACAGCAACAATGACCTCGGCGCGTCATTGGCCAGTGGCAGTCATCGGTGCAGCGGCATGGTGATTGTGCCGTGTTCGATGAAGACCCTGGCCGGCGTGTCGCTGGGCCTCTCGCGCAGTCTGATTGAACGCGCGGCCGACGTGATGCTCAAAGAGCGTCGTCATCTCGTCCTGGTACCCAGAGAGACGCCGATGAGTCTGCCGGCCTTGCGGCATCAGGTCGCCGCAGCGGAGGCCGGGGCGATGATCCTGCCGGCGATGCCCGCGTTTTATCAGCAACCCAAGACGATTGACGATCTGGCGGACTTCATCGCCGGGAAAATTCTGAACGCCCTCGGGTTCGACCAACACCTGTTCGCTCCGTGGAAAGGGGAGTAGTGGTTTCCACTTCGCGTGAGCCGGAACGCATTTCCGGCATGTTTGATCGCATCGCGTATCGGTACGACCGGCTGAACCGTGTGTTGAGTGTCGGGCTCGATCAGCGATGGCGCGCGCGGGCGATCCGCGAATTGGCGTTCACCGGTACTGAAGACGTGCTCGACATGTGCACCGGCACGGCCGACCTCGCGATCAAGGCCGTGACGATGGGCGGTGGGCAGGCGCGGTCGGTGGTGGGCGTGGACTTTGCTGGCGAGATGTTGAAGCTCGGCTTGGGGAAGGTTCGCAAGGCCGGCCTCGGGTCCCGGATTCATCTTGTTCGTGGCGACGCCACGAATGTTCCGCTACCCGATGCGTCGTTTGATGCCGCGATGGTCGCCTTCGGGATTCGCAACGTGCACAACTACGAGGCCGGTCTCCGCGAGTTCGCGCGCGTGCTCAAGCCCGGTGGCCGGCTCGCGGTCCTTGAGTTCGGCAAGCCCCAGGTGCCGGGCATCAAGCAGGGGTACGAGTGGTACTTCAAGTACCTGCTCCCGGTGATTGGCCGGATGGGGTCCAAACACCACGAGGCCTACTCGTATTTGCCCGCGTCGGTTGATCAGTTCCCGGCGCCGGACGTCTTTGCGAACATGCTCAAAAATCATGGATTTGCCACAGTTCGCACCGTCTCTTTGACGCTGGGCACCGTCTACCTCTATATCGCGACGCGCCACTGAGCTGATGTCGGCCGCGCGGCCCTGTTAGACTCGAATTGCCGCATGTATCTGGATTTCGACGACCACCGCCCTGAGACGCCGAGCGTCCCGCCCGTGATTTCACGGCGGGAGGGTGTGTTGTTGTCGCTCGTCTTCCACCTCTCGTTGATGATCGTGTATCTGATCACGCCCGAGGGACTCTTCACCTCGTCGGTGGTGCCCGTCCAGTCGCAGGCACCGCAGGACAACGTCCAGTTCGTCATGATGGAGCCGCTCATGGAGCGGCCGGTCACGCCGCGGCCACAGGCCGAGGCCTCGGACCTCGATCGCCGCGCCACGACGCGTGAGCGTCCTCCCAATCCCGAGAATGCGGCGCCGTTTTCGCGCGGCAATACGCCGGACA
>CAYZLT010000519.1:0-2111 GCA_964479175.1 uncultured Solibacteraceae bacterium
ATCCATCGGCGTTCTTCGAGGCGCGCGATGGCGCCGTAGAGGGTGCCGGGCCCGGGACGCGTGCCCGTCATCTGCTCGATGTCCTGCGTCATCGCGTAGCCGTGTTTCGGGCCGTCGGCCAGCGCGACCAGGATGTTAAACGCCGGCTCCGAGAACCGGCCCAGGGACGCGAGCGACTCATCGAGTTTTTTGGCCATGTGCTAATCCGTGGGAAGTTATATCGCAAGACGTATTAGTACGCAAGGCGTAGCAACAGAGTACGGGGTGCGGGGTGCGCCGACCTACAATTGGGGATATGCATTACCGGGCATTCGGACGAACGGGGCTGAACGTGTCAGAAGTTGGCTACGGCCTCTGGGGCATGGGGGGATGGACGGGGTCGGATGACGCCGAGTCCATCGCGGCGTTGCATCGCAGCATCGATCTGGGCTGCACGTTCTTCGACACGGCACTCGCGTATGGCGACGGCAAGAGTGAACAGCTTCTCGGTCAGGTGCTGCCGTCGCACACGGACAAGCCTCTCGTCGTCGCCACGAAAGTCCCACCCAAGAATGGCAAGTGGCCCGCAAAACCCGAGTACGCATTGGCGGACGTGTTCCCGGTGGACTGGGTGGTGGCCTGCACCGAGCGCAGCCTGAAACATCTCGGCGTCGAACGCCTCGACGTGCAGCAGTTCCATGTGTGGACCGACGAATGGGCGGAGCAGGACGAGTGGATGGAGGCCATCCAGATCCTCAAAAACTCCGGCAAGGTTCGCGCGTTCGGCATCTCCATCAACCGCTGGGATCCCACCAATATCGTCGAGGCCATGCGGACGGGTCTGGTGGACAGCGTGCAGGTCGTGCACAATATCTTTGACCAGCACCCTGAGGACACACTCTTCCCGCTGTGTCAGGAGATGGGTGTGGCCGTGATCGCTCGCGTCCCGCTCGACGAAGGCAGCCTGACGGGCACGTTGACCAAGGACACGACCTGGCCAGAGGGGGACTTCCGGAACAACTACTTCCCTCCCGACAAGTTGGCGGCGGCGGTGGACCGGGTTGAGAAACTCAAGGGCGAAGTTCCCGAGGGCATGACTCTGCCGGAGATGGCCCTGCGGTTCATCCTGTCGCACCCGGCCGTCAGCACGGTCATTCCCGGCATGCGCAAGGCCCGCCACGTGGACGCCAACATGGCAGCCGGCGACGGGCATGGACTGCCAGCTGACCTTCTCACCCGACTCCGGCCCTACAAATGGAATCGTGGCTATCCCGTTGAAAAATAAAGACTTGTTGCCCTGGTATTTGCAATAGACGCCGACGGGCCGCTCCCTGAGCGAGCCGGGAGCTTTCATACAGGCGAGTCGAAGGGTATAATCAGCGTTTCGTTTCGGGAGCAAGGAGCTGACCATGAAGGCTGGAATTCACCCCAAGTACTCAGAGATTGATGTTCGCTGTGCGTGCGGCGCCACCTGGAAGAGTTTTTCGACCAAGGATGAGCTGCTCCTCGACATCTGCAACAACTGCCACCCGTTCTACACGGGTCGTCAAAAGCTGATCGACACCGAAGGCCGCGTTGAGCGCTTCACCAAGCGGTTCGGCGTGCAGACGATGGAAGGTCGCAAGGCGCAGACGGCTGCGAACAAGGCCGCCAAGACACCGAAGAAAAAGGCCGGCGCGAGCGCCTAATCGAAGTCCCGGGGTCCCGGAGTCCCGGAGTCCTACTCAGAATCAAGCAGAGGGGCGACCGCGAGGTCGCCCTTTTGTTTTTCCTGCTCGAGTTTTTTCGCGAGGCGGCCGAGGCGATGTTCCGCCTCTGCGGTGCGGCGTCCGTGTGTATGCCCGCGCACCACTTCCGCGTACCGCTGTGCCGACGCCAGGTCGTGCCCGCGATGTTCGTGATGGATCGCGAGCGCTTCCGCAGCGCGACGCTCGATTGCACTGAACGGACGCGTCGCGCGCTCGACGATGTGTTGCCAGGCGGCGGCGGCTTCATCGAACCTGCGCGCGCGACGACGCAACAGCGCCAATCGCTCGAGTGCTCTCGATCGCAGATCGCGATCCTCCGCAGACACCGCCGCAAACGAAAACGCTTCTTCTGCGCGAGCGAGGTCCCCTTGTCGCTCGTACAAG
>CAYZLT010000520.1:0-2101 GCA_964479175.1 uncultured Solibacteraceae bacterium
AAGGGGCCCACGAGCCCGTTGAGGCTGGCCAGTTCCGCCAGTTCGCGAGAGGGCGCCAGCAACGCGGGGCCGGCGACGGCCCCGATCGTGGACGCCCACACAATCCACCCAATCATCGTCGCCCGCTGATCGACAGGGTAGAGATCGGCGGCGACGTAACGCGCCAGGCGATTGGATCCGAATCCCACGCCGAAGAGGAACAAGGCGCCGACAAAAAGCGGGAACGACCGGATGAGGATGGCCGTGGTGGCCAGACTGATGGCGGCCGTTGCGAGAAGGTATCCGAGTGAGAGGCCGACCCGTGGTCCCCATCGCCGGACGACCATGGCCAGGGCCGCTGCACCAGCGGCAGTGCCCAGGACGGTCGCGGCAGCGGGCAAGCCGCTCCAGGACGCGCTGCCGGTCAGGTCCTCGGCGACCAGACCGTTCACCGTGTTCGACGCAAGGAATCCCGTGGTGGAAATCGCGACACCGGCAAACACGGCGCCGAATGCGCGTCGCCGGTCGGTGGAAGAAAGGGTCGACGTGAGGTCGGCGGCAAGCACGGATCGCTCTTAGATGAACAGCGGCGGCTCGACGGCGGGGATCACCCCTGCTGCGCGGGCCCTGGCAAACAGGCCCTCGACTGCCTCACGGCCGGAGCGGCCCAGGTCCACGGAAAAATCATTCACGTAGAGGTCGATGTGTTTGAACATGACCTCGTCGTCCATGTCCTGTGCGTGTGCTCGCACATAGGGCAACGTCACGTCACGGTGCGCCAATGCGTATTCCACGCTGCGGCGAAGGACACGGGCCATCGTGTGCTGCACATCGGGCTCAAGGGAGCGCCGCACCACGATGCCCCCAAGCGGAATCGGGAACCCCGTCGTCTCTTCCCAACATTCACCGAGGTCGACAACTTTCCGAAGGCCCCTGGACTCGTACGTGAATCGATTTTCGTGGATGATGACGCCCGCGTCGTACTCGCCGCTCGCGACCACGCCTTCGATCTCCGAAAACACCATCGGCGTGGTCCGGGTGGCCGCCGGAAATGCCAGACCCAGCAACAGATTGGCCGTGGTGTATGTCCCTGGCGTCGCGATGCGAAGGTCGCCTGCGGCGACGTCGTCGGCGGTGATGGGACGTTTCGAGATGAGCAAGGGACCACAGTGGCGTCCGAGCGCGCTGCCGGCGTTGAGCATCACATACCGATCCGCACAATACGCAAAGGCGTGGTAACTCAGTTTGGTCACGTCCGTGCGGCCGTCAAACGCGTCGCGGTTCAACGCTTCGACGTCCGCGAGCCGGACGTCGAACGTCAAGCCCTCCAGATCAATGCGCTGATGGACGATCGCATCAAACATGAAACAGTCGTTGGGGCACGGGGAGAAAGCGAGTGACAGCGTCATCGGACCTGGAGTTGCGTGATCAGCGCCGAGGCCGTCTGGCCCAGAGCCTCGATGGCCGGCCCGAGCTGCCAGGCGGCGCGGTTGCGGCGTTCGACGTAGTTGGAGACGGCGCGAATTTGCGCAAACGGCACGCCGGCGATCAGGCACGCATACATGAACGCCGCGCCCTCCATGCTTTCCACCTGTGGGGACACCCGGGCAACGACGGCCGCGATCGCCTCATCCTCGCCATGCACCGTGTTGACGGTGATCCCTGCGACCTGCGGCAGGCCCGCCAGGATCGTCGATGACGGTGGCGCATGGTTCAGCAGCCGGCCTCCTGCGAAGGGAGTCGCATCAGCAGGCACCAGGCCAACCAGGTGGGCGGGAATGAACGTCGGGCCGTCCTGTACCCCAAGTTCCGGCAGGCTGTCGGACGCGACGTGCACCACGGTGCCGAGCGCCAGGCTGCGGTCAAACGCGCCGCAGACACCGAGATTGAGGGCGATGTCGTAGCGGGTGAGGGCGAGCGCGCGCGACACGTGCGCCGCAGTGGCGACCATTCCGACGCCGGTCACCAGAATGTCCAGTGTGTGCCCCGGGATCGACGGGTTCTCGTGGAACGACGTGAGTTCGCCGTCGGTCGCGGCCACCACCAATACGCGCATCAGGCCACGATCCTATCGCAGACCTCAGAGGTCGTTTTCGTGTCCAACAAAACGACCTCTGAGGTC
>CAYZLT010000521.1:0-1457 GCA_964479175.1 uncultured Solibacteraceae bacterium
GGCATTGATATTCATGGAGGCCGACCGGGTAAACCGGATGTCGGCATAGGTGCAGCCGGCAGCCTTCGCTTGCGCCAGCACCTGATCGGCGAGTCCCTTGAACTTGGACTGGAGCGGATTGCCGGCCGGCGTCTGGGCGACGAGGTCGGCGACCAAGTCGTGTGAGGCGAGCACCAGGCCCGAGGCCCCGACCGTCTTGATGAAGTTTCTGCGAGTGAAATTCATGATTCGTTTCCTGAGTTAAACAGCCGGTGACACCGACGTCATGTAGAAGTCTTCCATGCGCACGGGCGGAATGAGCGCGGAGTTGCCGCCGTCGTACGACTCGCCCATGTGCATCGGGACAGGTTTGCCGACAAGCGAAATGTTGTTGTAGCCGACCAGCGGCGACATGTTCCACCGGAAGTTCTGCACGGGCATCGTAATCTCGCCGTTCTCGATGAGAAACAGGCCGTCACGCGTCATGCCGGTGTTGAGCAACGTGGCGTTGTCCACGCCGCGGATGTACCAGAAGAACGTCACGAGCAGACCACGCTTGGTCTGTTTGATCATGTCGGCCGTGCTCAGATTCGAGCCGTCCATCACGAGGCTCTGGTTGATGCCGGCGCCAGGGCTCGTGGAGTTCGGACCGCCCGAGAGATTCCTGAGCACACCCTTCTCAAGCCAGGTCACCGGAGCGGCGGGCGTGTTGTTACCGAGAATCGTGGACTGGCGGAGGATGGGATTGCCGATGTCGCTCTTGAGCGTCACCATGTCGGAGAAGATTTTGTCACCGGGCTTTTTGCCCTGCATGAAGTCGCCGCCACCACCGCCGAAGATGCCGGTCATGAGCGACAGGAATCGCGCATTCGCACGCGGCTCGAGAATGACCGTGTACCGACCGGGCTCCAGCGCGCGGGCTTTCTGGCTGTCGAGCGCCTTCTTCGATGCCACCTCGGTGATTTCCACCGGGTCGATCATGCTCAGGTCCTTGATGCCGGTGGTGCCGGCCCAGCCCGATCCGCTGCCGTCCGCCATGCGGCACGTCAGGATGAAACTCGCTTCGGCCACTTCGTAAAAGGCAAACAGCCCATTGGAGTTCGCCTGGCAGGTGGCCTGATGCATCTTCGGGATGTAGCCGGACCCGACGGTGCCCATTTTTTTGCTGATGTCGATGCTTGTGCGCACCATCTTCGCGCGTTCGGCCGGGCCGAACGCCTTCATCGCGGGCAGGGCCGCATCCACAGGAATATAGGTCTGCGCGCCGATCAGGTTCGGTGCGTTCGGCCGATCGGGGCCGGCCTTGGCCTCGGCTTCCATCTCGGCCACAAGCGCCTTGAGCGACGCATCGGTGAAGTCGCGCGTGGACTGGCTCGCCGACTTCGATCCGAAGTACGTCGTGACGGTCAACTGCTGGTCGAACTGCACCAGATTTGCCGAAATCGACGAGTTCGCGAAGCGTGTACCGGACCGCTCGG
>CAYZLT010000521.1:1467-2101 GCA_964479175.1 uncultured Solibacteraceae bacterium
GGACGAGTTGAAATTGACCTCAACCGCATCGGCCGTGGCCATGTTGAAAATTTTGTCGGTGATTGCCTTGACCTGCTCGCGTGAGTGCATGGTGGTCGAAGGTTAGAAGTCGTAGACGACGGTGTCAAGTCGTAGTTGGCGGGTGAAACGGAGGCCAATCGTGTGGCGTAGTTAACGGGCGCCGCGACGACGACGGGACCACCATTCAACGGCGAGAAGACCCGCGAACGGGAGGATCCAGAAGGGCGAGCGCATCGGGTTGGAGCGCGTGGGCGACGAACCTGGCGAAGTCGCTGCGGACAGGCGACCTGGCAGCGAGGCCAATTCGCGCATCGTTACGACGACACCGCCGCGTGAAGACGCAAAGGCTGAGAGCAGCGCATCGACAGAGGGGACGACCCGCTGCAGCTGCCCAGGCTCGACGACCATGAACTCGGCGCGTGTTTCAGTGGCGGCGTTGCCACTTGCCTTCACGACCAGTCGATACCGTCCGGGCACGTCCGGCGCACGGAACTCGGTGCGGTACCCGCCGTCGCCCGACGGCCACAGGCGCACGGGTTCGATGCGCCCTTCGGTGTTCTGCCACTCGGCCGTGGGCGTCGTCGTGGCGGCCCCAGCGGTCACGACATGTACG
>CAYZLT010000522.1:0-2088 GCA_964479175.1 uncultured Solibacteraceae bacterium
ACTACGTGGTGACCGAGGCGGGATTTGGTGCCGACCTTGGCGCGGAAAAATTTATCGACATCAAGTGCCGCAAGTCCGGCCTCCGTCCGGACGCCTGCGTGATCGTCGCGACCATTCGTGCGCTCAAATATCACGGCGGCGTCGACCGCGCGTTCCTGAGCACCGAGGATCTTCCCGCGCTGGAGCAGGGGCTCGCGAACCTGCAGCGCCACGTCAACAACGTGCAGGATCACTTCGGCCTGCCTGCAGTGGTGGCCATCAACCGGTTCCCGGACGACACGGACGCGGAGATTGCCAAGCTGCAGGCGATCATGGCGCAGAGCGGCGTGCCCGTCGTGCTCGCCACGCACTGGGCGGAGGGTGGCAAGGGTGCGGAGAATCTCGCGAAGGCCGTTGTGGCGGCCTGCGACGCCGGGCCGTCGACGTTCCGGTTTGTCTACGAGGATGGCCTGCCGCTGTGGGACAAAATGAAGGCGATTGCGACCAAGGTCTACGGTGCCGCCGACATCTCAGCCGATGCCAAGGTCCGTGGCCAGATCAAACGTCTGCAAGACGAGGGCTATGGGCACTATCCCGTGTGCGTGGCGAAAACGCAGTATTCATTCGCGACCGACGCCAGCCTGCGCGGCGCACCGTCGGGCCACATCGTGAACGTGCGCGAAGTTCGCCTCGCAGCCGGCGCCGAGTTTGTGGTCATGGTCTGCGGCGACATCATGACGATGCCCGGGTTGCCCAAGGTGCCATCGGCTGAGTCAATTGACCTCGACGCCGACGGTCGTGTGGTCGGACTCTTTTAGAGGTCTTTGAGTTCGTCGAGCCAGTCGGTGACGTTGGTGCCCTGATCCTCGGCCTTCGGGCCGTGGGTCTGGGTGTCGTCGACCCACTGCACCGCGGTCGCGAGGGCAGTGAGCAACGCCTGCCTGGTGAACGGCTTCACGAGGTACGCCAGCACGCCGGCCTGCATGCTGACCTTTGGCGGCACGGAACTGACGCCGGTGGCCAGCACCACGGCCGACATCGGATACAGCTTGCGGAGTTCCGCCGTCAGCCAGAGGCCGTCTCGGCCGGGCATCTGGATGTCGCAAAAAATGACATCACACGGGACCATCACCATGGCGTCGAGTGCCGCCTGGGCATCCTCAGCGTCGTAGAGGTCGTGCCCGGAATGTTCCAGCTGTCTGCGCATGAGTTCGCGCACGCGGGGTTCGTCATCAACTATCAGGACCTTGGCCACACTGCCTCCCAGACCCTAGCTTACCCCAATGGTTCAGAACGAGTTGAGGCGATGGTAAATCACGCGCGGGTTCTCGGCGCGGCGATGGTAGAAGCTCTTCAGCTGGTCGATGGTCATGATGGTCCACGGCGCGACCGGGGACGTCCCGTTTTTGGTGAAGACCAGCCCATCGGCCAGATGGACCGCCACATGAAACAGGTCGCCCTCATCGTCGACCAGGGCCACGACGTCGCCGAGCTGGTAGCCGTGTTCAACGACGTAGTACTCCGTCCTGAGGGCTGTGAGTGCAAAGTCCACATCCAGGTAGCGGTCATCCGGCTGGTCCTTGAAGAAGTTGAGCGAACTCCACAGGCAGTTCGACAGCAGTGGACGCGTCAGGTCCATCGTCTGGATCTTCGGATAGCGATACAGGTGATTGCGCGCAAACGCCGGCAGGAGATGCACGATGTCGATCCACCGATTGTCGTTGGCGGCCGAAATGGACTCCAGCAGCGGTCGGATGTCGGTCCGGCGTCCGCCGGTGCCCCAGTAGTTGGCCAGGCCGCTGACCTCTTCGGGTGAGTCGACCGACAGCCGGATCATCACCGTTGAATTTCTCAGCAGCGCTTTGGCGAGGTACTGGCGTTCTGGCGGCGAACTGATTTGTGTTCGTACCGATTCAATGTCGGCAAAGTGCAGGAAGTCGCCGTCGGCGTAGACCAGCGGCTCCACGAGTTGTCGTGTGGCGGGCGACATCAAGGTGCCGTCGAACCAATCGCGCGTCGTCTTGCCGAAAAAGCGAAACGACTGCGCCTGATCAAAATTCAGCGTGCTCTTTGAAAGCTGTGTGTAGAGACGCGCGCGCGTGTCCGGTG
>CAYZLT010000523.1:0-2061 GCA_964479175.1 uncultured Solibacteraceae bacterium
GCCGACCGTCGACGGCTTCCGCAACTACCTGCGAACTGGCCAGCGCCTCTCGGCCGAGGAACACCTTGTGGATCGCGCGCAGTTGCTGACGCTGACCGCGCCGGAGTTGACGGTGCTTGTCGGCGGCCTCCGCGTGCTGGGCGCCAACACCGGCGCTGCCACCCACGGGGTGTTCACCACGCGACCCGAGACGTTGACGAACGACTTCTTCGTCAACCTGCTCGACATGCGTACAACATGGCACGCTGCCTCAGCCGGGGTCTTCGAGGGACGTGACCGCTCGACCGGTGCGGTCAAGTGGACCGCCACGAGAGTGGATCTGGTGTTCGGATCACACTCGCAGCTGCGCGCACTCGCTGAGGTCTATGCGTGTGACGACTCGAGGGATGCCTTTGTCCGGCAGTTTGTGGCCGCCTGGACCAAGGTCATGCACCTCGACCGCTTCGACCTCTCGTAAACAAGGGCAATTGAGCGCCGTCGGGCTTCGCCTGACGGCGCCAGCCGGGCTGAAGCCCGGCCGCTCCAGAGGTTCCTCACTTTCCAAACCGTAATCCCACACCCGCAATTCGACGACGCCATCTGGGTCGCGCTGAGAAACATGGCCGTCCCGGCCGGGAACGATCCTTGCGTAGCCAGTGGGTATGCACGCGGATCGCGGATTCAGTCTGATCGAACTCCTGGTGGTGATGGCCCTCGGCCTGGTCGTCAGCGCCATGGCCGTCCTTCCCTACCAATCCATCGCCGCCACCACACAGGCTGACGCCAACCTGCGCATCGTGGAAGGCCAGCTCAAATATGCGCGGGACGCGGCGACCAGCCAGCGTCGTCCTTTTGAACTCCGCATCACGGCCCCCAACATTCTTGAAGTCGTGCGCCACAACATCCCCGGCGGCACGACCGTCGTCTCGACCGCCCGGCTCGAACACGGTATGCACTTCGCCATCGTCAACTCCACCACCGATACGCCTGACGGATTCGGACGGGCGGCGCCTGTCGATTTTGGCGGCGCGACGTCCATTCGGTTCACGGCCGACGGGATGTGCACGGATGCCGCCGGCAATCCTGTGAACGGGACGATCTACCTGGCCCGGCCTGGTGAACAGGCGACCGCGCGCGCGTTGACCGTGTTTGGCCTGTCGGCGCGTGTGCGCAGTTATCGCTGGAACGGCTCCGCATGGAAACCATAGTGCCGCGCCTGTCGGAGCGGCCGGGCGGGTCCACCGACGGGTTTACCGTGATCGAAACGTTGATCGCAATGAGCCTGCTCGGCGTGGGCCTGCTCGCGCTTGCCGGCGCGCTCGCCTTCGGGATCCGTGGCGTGCTCGGCTCACAACACCAACTCGTGGCCAGCCAACGTGCTGCGGAAGCCATCGAGGGGGTCTTCAAGGCACGCGACAGTCGCGTGTTGACGTGGACACAAATCAGAAACCTTGCGGGCGCGAGCGGCACCGATGCCGGTGTGTTTCTTGACGGACCTCAACCGTTGCGCGGTCCCGGTCCCGATGGCGTCATCAACACGGCTGACGACGACCAGGTGGTTGCCGCTGAGGTGGCTAACTTCACGCGTGAAATTGAGATCCGCGATCTCACCGCATCCTTGAGGCGCGTCAGGGTCATCGTGCGCTACCCCGCTGCGGGAGGCACACGTGCGTTTGAACTGGTCACGTTTGTGTCGTCGTATGCCTGACCATCGGGCGAGCACCACCTCCAGCAACGACGCCGGCATCGCCGTGGCCGAGGCGCTCGTGGCCACCGCGCTCACCCTGGCCCTCGTGCTCGGGGCCCTGGATGTGTTCAGCGGTGCGCTGCGATTGACGGACCTTGCGCGCCGAACGACCGACACCAATCAGGAGTTGCAGTCTGCGCTGGGCCTCATGGTGCGTGACACCATGCAGACCGGCCAGGGCATTCCCACCGGAGGCATCCCCGTGCCATCTGGCACTGGGGCCACAGCGATCATCCGGCCCTCGCCAGCGGGCACCACGATGACGTTTCCCGTCGGCAACGAGGTGTTGCCGGCGGTGTCACCGGGCGGAGCGCGGGGGCCGGTCGTGGGTGGAC
>CAYZLT010000524.1:0-2049 GCA_964479175.1 uncultured Solibacteraceae bacterium
CCCCCGCCCCGGCCACCACGCGGCGGCTCACCGGGGTCGCCCGCTTCCAGTCCCAAGCGCCCCAGAGCGGCGCGTCCAATCATCGGGGGCGACGGCACACCACGTCCATAGACCATGCGCCGGTCGCGGGTGACGACGACAAACGCGCGATAGGTGCCTGGGAATCGGGTGGTGATGTACGCCTCGAGATCGAGGCCCGGCTGTTCGACCAGCGCCGTGGCCACGTCAGTCGCAATGAGCTGTGCGTATTCCACGGGTGTGCGGCCGGGCCACACATCCGCCGCGCGGCCACTGACCCACACAAAGACCAGCGCCTGGGCCACGAGCAGGATCGCCAGGACGCCGACAAATCCCAGCGCGATGCGCCAGTAGAGGCTCCGGTACCAGAGCAGGTCAGCCATCGGCAAACTTGTAGCCCGTGCCCCAGACGGTGAGAATGCGCGTGGGCTCCTCGCTCTCCGTTTCGATTTTTTGACGCACCCGCTTGATCAACGTGTCGACCGAGCGCTCCGTGACGTGCGTTTCGCGACTCCAGACGCGCTCGAGCAACAACTCGCGTGAAAAGACGATCCCCGGGTTGGACGCGAGCAGGAGCAGGACGTCGAACTCGTGCGGAGTGAGTTCCACAGGCACTCCGGCCACGTGCACAAGACGCCTGGCCGGATCAATCCGCACACCGCCGGTGTCCACGATGGCGGGCGCCTCGGGCTCACCGCGACGCGGCCGCCGCAACAACGCACGCACCCGCGCCACGAATTCCCGGATGCCAAACGGTTTGGTCAGGTAGTCATCGGCACCGGTTTCCAGACCCAGGACCGTGTCGGATTCTTCGCGCCTCGCCGTGAGGATCAGTACCGGCGTCTCCGCGTTCAACGTGGAACGGCGGATGGCCGCGCACACGGTGAGCCCGTCAATCTTCGGCAGCATGAGGTCGAGCACGACCAAATCAAATCTGGTGGCGGCGACGGCCTCGAGGGCCAGGGCGCCATCGGCACACTCGGAGACCGTGACCCCTTCCAGGCCCAGGTGCAAGGCCAGGAGTTCGCGAATATGAGGTTCGTCCTCGACCACGAGGGCGTGCGCAGGCATGTATCAGCGTAGTCTGGAAGCCCGCGCGCGGGGCGACGCCGCCGGATTTTCACCACGACGCCACGAATCTGTCACACTCGATGGACGGCCATGCTCGATCTCGACAAACTCCTGCACACCCATTTTGGTCACGCGGCCTTCAGGCCCGCGCAGGCGCCGATTGTCCAGGCGGCCATCGACGGATCGGACCTGCTGGCGGTCATGCCGACTGGAGCGGGCAAGTCGCTGTGTTTTCAACTCCCGGCCGTGGTGTTGCCGGGCGTCAGCCTGGTGGTCTCTCCACTCATTTCCCTGATGAAAGACCAGGTGGACGAACTCGTCCGCCGAGGCATCGGCGCCATCGCGCTGCACTCGATGCAGTCGGCCGACGAACGGCGCGACGCGCTCGCTGATGTGCGGTCCGGCCGGGTGCGGTTGCTGTATGTCGCACCTGAACGCCTGGCCTCGCAGCACTTCGTCAACATGCTCCGCGACATTCCCATCTCGCGGTTTGTGGTGGACGAAGCGCACTGCGTCTCCGACTGGGGCCACGACTTCCGGCCCGACTACCGGCGGCTGGCACCCGTGGCCGAACTCCTGCGCCGCAGCGATGGATTACCCGGACGGCCGCCCATCCTCGCCTTCACGGCCACCGCAACGCCTGAGGTGCGTGACGACATCGCGTCGTTGCTCGACATGCACGACCCGCAGGTCTTTGTGTCCGGGTTTGATCGCCCGAACATCGAACTCCAGGTCCGTCCCGTCTCAGGGGACCGCGAAAAACGTGCGTTGCTTCCGGAGCTGATCGGGTCTCGTCGTGCCCTCGTGTATGCGTCCACGCGCAAGAGCGCCGAAGACGCCGCCGAAACACTTGCCGGTGCGGGTTTTGCCGCGGCCGCTTACCACGCGGGCCTGAGCGACACCGAGCGCACCCGCGTCCAGGAAGCCTTCGCCGACGGCTCCCTTACCGTCGTATGTGCC
>CAYZLT010000525.1:0-2046 GCA_964479175.1 uncultured Solibacteraceae bacterium
GTCGCGTCGCCAAACGTCGCACCCGCCCGGGCTGCGAAGACCGCGACGCCAAAGCAGAAGCCGGCAGCCCGATGAGCTGATCGCCGGTGTCATGCTCAGGAAATGGACCTTGCCTGTGTTACTGCCGCAGCTTCCGCAATGATTTCCAACGACCGAAGGCGCGCGGGGAAGTCGTAGACATCCGACACCACGATCAGCTCGTCGGCCTTCGTGCGGGCAACAAGCGTGCTGATGCCCGCGCGCACGGTCTCGACCGAGCCGACGATGTCACGGCGGAACATCTTGCCGGCCGTCTCCCTTTCGCCGGGCAACAGGTAAGCGTCGAGGTCGTCAATGGGCGGCTGCAGCAGTTGCCGCGTGGTCCCGCGAAAGAGGTCGATGAACGACATCCGGTGTGATGTCGCCAGCCGGCGGGCTCCGTCGTCGCTGTCGGCCGCGACGATGTTGACGCCGACCATCACGTAGGGAGTCGACAGCTGTCGCGAGGGCTTGAAGCGTGCGCGATACAGCGCAACCGCTTCGTCGAGGTGTTTGGGGGCGAAGTGTGAGGCAAAGCTGAACGGCAAGCCAAACTCGGCCGCGAGCTGTGCGCCGAAGAGGCTCGATCCCAGAATCCAGATCGGCACGTTGGTGCCTGAACCAGGCACGGCCTCGATGCGTTGGCCCGGCGAGACCGGCGCGAGGAAGGCCTGAAGTTCGAGCACGTCCTGGGGAAAGTGCTCGGCGTTGGCGGGATCACGTCGCAGCGCGCGAAGAGTCACTTGGTCAGTGCCAGGCGCGCGGCCGAGTCCGAGATCAATCCGACCTGGAAACAACGTCTCGAGCGTGCCGAATTGTTCGGCAATCACGTACGGCGCGTGGTTGGGCAACATGATGCCGCCCGCGCCGACACGAATGGTGGTCGTCGCCGCCGCGAGGTGCCCGATGACCACGGCAGTCGCCGCTGTGGTCACCATCGGCATGTTGTGATGTTCGGCCACCCAGATACGGTGATACCCGAGGGCCTCGACGTGCCGGGCGACCACTGCCGCCTCGTCCAGCGCCGTCCGCCGCGACGAATCCTGTCGCACACGTCCGAGTTCCAGTACTGAGAGCGGGACCATGCTTCATCGTATAGGCGCTAAGCACCCACAAACAAACCTCTTGACATAGCCACTGTGCAATATGCATATTGCACAAATGGGAACCAAAACCATCTCGTTGAAGGTCGAGGCCTACACCCGTCTGAAGGCCGCCCGCCGCTACGCGGCCGAGTCCTTCAGTGAAGTCGTGCTGCGTGCCACCTGGCCCGAAGACACGGTCACGGCGGGCGCGTATCTGACGATGCGGCGTTCTCGGCACGCGCGGTTGACCGAAGACGAATTGACGAGAGTCGAAGAGCTGAAACGTTTGGACCAGGCGCCGAGCGACAAGTGGGCCGATCAGTAATTCTCGAAACCACGTTCCTCATTGATCTTGAACGGGAAGAACGTCGCGGTGCCGCAGGACCTGCGACCACGTTCCTCGAGGCGAATCCCGACGTGCGTCCAGCGCGCGCATCCTCGTAGCGACCTCGGGGCTTTCAAACTCCTGGACCCAGGCCAAGTGGGTTTGGTCGCCGCGCGCGGTCAGCGTCACGGTCAGCTTATACCATGGCTGTGTCTGATAGCTCGAGGTTATGTCACCGAAACAGCCCCTTCATACGGCTTATCGTCAGCCTGGAACCTCTGGCCGACATCGAGAGTCACGGCACCAGCAAGAGCGCGGTGAGTCGCCGCTTCGTCGCCAATACCCAGGCCCAACTCGAGGCGTGGAGCCTCCTGGTGATCCTCGACGGCTCGAAGGCGCTCCGGAAAGCGGTGCGGGAGATGTTTGGCGACCTGGCCCTGGTGCCGCGCTGTCACGTGCACAAGCTGAGGAATGTGCTCGATCACCTGCCGGACCGTTAGCTTAAGGGGTTCCTAGACTTAGCATAATGTCCCCGATCAGACGTTGCGGCGGCTCTTTCACAGAGCTCATGGACGACCCGGACGTCTGATCGAAGGCCCACGGCAGCCTGTTCGGCCT
>CAYZLT010000526.1:0-2032 GCA_964479175.1 uncultured Solibacteraceae bacterium
AAAGCGTCGTTCGAGCAGCGGACGACGCCCTCGTGGCTAGGATTGAGGGCACGAAACATTTCATCGAGGCCATTCAGAAGGAACTGCCGACCGAGGAACTCCATGACGAGTTCCGGGAGTTCGCCGACCTGACTGGAGGTGATGCGCTCCTCGAAGTCTCGGACGCCACGGGACGGATTCTCAGCCAGCCGACGGTCGCCGGCTGGGCCACGATCACGTCTCAGGTGTCCCGGGCCACAGACCTGCAGGTCGTCGCCGTGACCACACACGATCAGCCGTATCGTGCCGTGGCCACCGAACTGGAGGTGGGCGGTCATCGGTATCACGTCATCGCGGCACTGCCGATGGGCACTGAGTATGCCGCGTTGGAACGCTTCGGATGGCTGCTGGCCGGCCTGGTTCCAACGGTCATGGGACTGGCCGCGGTGGGGGGCTTCTGGCTGAGCGGTCGCGCGTTGCGACCGGTCGATCAGATGACCCGCGATGTTCAGGAGATATCCCTGCGCCAGCTCCACAGGCGTATTGACGTGCCGCCGGCCGACGACGAACTGCGACGCCTGGCGGAAACCTTTAACGACTTGCTGTCGCGTTTGGAACAGGCCTTCGATGACATGGTTCGCTTTACGGCAGATGCGTCACACGAACTCCGAACGCCGGTGTCGGTCGCGCACACGACCGCTGAACTGGCACTGGGTCGGCCGCGGTCGGACCACGAGTATCGAGAGGCCCTGACGGACGTATTGTCGCAAACCGAACGAATGTCGACGCTGGTGGGCGATTTGCTGGTACTGGCGCGAGCCGATGCGGGTGTGGAAACACCGGAGGCCGATCTCGTCGATCTGCGCCAGGCTCTCGACGACGCGATCAAGGACGTCCAGCCGCAGGTCGCCCGGCAGGGTGTGCGTCTTGATCGACAGCAACCGGACGCCCAGTGGTTCGTTGGAGGCACCCACGAGTCGATTCGGCGGCTGGCGCTCATCGTGCTCGACAATGCCGTGAAGTACTCACCAGTGGGTGCCACGGTGCGGATTCTGGTGGCGGACGACGATGCAACCGGTGGGCCGGCTATCGCGATAGAGGTGATTGACGCGGGCCCGGGTATTCCGGCCGCCGAACGGCAACGGGTCTTCGACCGGTTTTACCGCGGCGCAGGGGCGCGGCAGTCGACACCTGATGGGAGTGGGCTCGGCCTGTCGATTGCGCACACAATCGTCGAGCGCCTCGGGGGCAGCATCACGATTGACGACGTCCCGGATGGACCGGGATGCCGCGTCCGCGTACGCCTGCCCAGGGTCGCCTGACGACCTAGGGCTGCGGGCTCCACCGACGCAGATATTCGGCAATCCTGAGTTTACGAACGGTATTCGCCGAACTCATATAGCGAAGACGATAAGCCGTATTACGTGGCTTTTTCCTGACATAGCGCCCCCTATCAGACACTGCGCAGACATACGGGGGCGGATCAGTCGCGCCCCGAAGCCGAAAGCGCGGGCGCCGCGTAGCACCGGGCCGGCGCGCCAGTCAAACACAGGCGCATGCTCGGCCGGCCCGCGAGGCCTGAGGCACACCTCCGGCGCCTCGCGGCTCATTGCCCACCGTGACACCACACTCCTCAGCTCTTGTACTTCGTCACGCGTCGGCCACCCACGTCCGCTCGGCCGCGTCCTCCCACGGCAACGGGGGCTCACGCGCGGGCCGCCGGGATGGGACCGAATCCGGCAAGCCGAGATGCCGGAGGATCCGCCCGATGACGGCCGAATCCAGAATCAGCGCCACCAGCGTCAACCGCCCTGGACAGCGCGAACGCCAGCACGTCGACGCCGAAACTGCGCTCCATCAGCTCAGCCTGGGGCGTGACCGACCGGCGGCACCACAAGCGGCCGCCACGCGGCACGCGTGGATGCCGGGCCGCGACGAACCGCACCTCCCCCTCTCGCCCCTCTCGGTCGCTGACAAACACCCCGTCCATCACCATCGCATGCAGATGCACATTCAGATTGAGCGCCGACCCGAACCGCTGCACGATCACCAC
>CAYZLT010000527.1:0-2029 GCA_964479175.1 uncultured Solibacteraceae bacterium
CCAGTCACCAGGCACTCGATAAAGACACGGATGTGTTTGTGGAAGTCAGTCAGGCGGCCACGAGCCTGGCGGCCATGGTGAGCCAGGTCCGGTCTGGCGCGTATCAGGCCCCAGACGCCGGTCTGCACCCGCCCAGGCAAAAATAGCAGGGCGTCGTTTGACGCCATCGCCGGACAGCCGTGAAGATACCGGACATGCCCGAATATGATGCGCGAGCGGACGGAGCAAGACCGGTGACAGTCGAGGAGGCTCTCAAACAGGAGCGTTACGAACTGCTCCAACGCCTGGAGGATTGGCTGGAAACGCCGATGCTGATCCTCGCGTTTGTGTGGCTGGCCTTGCTGGTCGGAGAACTGATCCGTGGGGAAAGCCTGTTGTTCGAAGTGCTCGGGACGGTCATCTGGGCCATCTTCGTTCTTGATTTCGCCGTGGAGTTTGTCCTCGCGCCGACCAAACGCACGTACCTCAAGCGCAACTGGCTGACCGCGATTTCACTCCTGGTGCCGGCGTTCCGCATTCTCCGCGTCTTTCGGGTCGCGCGACTACTTCGAGTCGCACGAGCGGGACGCAGCCTTCGACTCCTGCGCATTGTCAGCACCCTCAACCGGGGCATGCAGGCCTTGGCGGCAAGCTTGAGTCGCCGAGGGTTCGGCTATGTGGCTGCACTGACCGTGCTGGTGACGTTCGCCGGTGCGGCCGGGATGTTTGCCTTCGAAAAAGGCGCCCCTGGTGGCCTGACCAGTTACGGCGAGGCCTTGTGGTGGACCGCGATGGTGATGACGACGTTGGGTTCGCAGTACTGGCCACAGACGGTCGAAGGACGCCTGTTATGCGTCTTCCTCGCCCTGTACTCCTTCTCGGTCTTTGGCTACGTGACCGCCACGCTCGCCACATTTTTTGTCGGCCGGGATGCGGAGCGGGAGGATGCCGAACTGGCCGGCGCACGCCAGATGGTCGCGCTTCGTCAGGAAGTGATCGCCTTGCGTGAGGCCCTCGGCCCGCTACCGGAGCGAACCACGTGAGGGTTCACTCCTTGGCGCGTGCGGCCGTGAGACGGGAAATTTCGTCCGACCGAGCAAGACCTCGCAGATAGATCGTAAAACGTCCCGACTATGTCGCATAAGCAGTCGTTTCGTAGCCATCACACTTCTTGGGACGGGTTGTCGCCCAAGAGCAAATGGGTCGCCACAGTCGCCTTCATCGAATCCGAATCGAATCCAAGGAGACGGCTTCGCGTCTGCTCAATCCGAGTCCGCATGAGACCGCCGCGCCTGAATCCGGGGAAACACAGCGAAGGCCAACTGCCCCGCCAGTCCCAATTGGTGCGGCAACTCTGCGTAGAGGGCGAGGTGTTCCGTCAAGCTGCGGCCGGCCAGTAGATTCGACAGACTGGCCTCGACCAGCATCAACAGCGAGAAAGCGACGGCGCCCATCCCGGCTGCCGCGAAGGGCGAAAGCGGCGAGCGCCGCAGTATGCTCGCGCAGACGAGCCAAGCGATGGTCAAGATCACGGGCAGTTCGAACAGCACTGCCCAAAGCGCGCCGAGCAGCGGCACCAGCACCAGCGTGCGCAGCACACCTAGCACGAAGCCAGCAGCAAAGACCGCGACTACATAGACGGCACCGGTGAGCAGGACTCGCATCATGCGTATCAGCGCACCCGGTTCGCGGGCGCCATGACCTCGGTGATCGCGCCCTCTCGCGTGAGCATCGTGCGGCGGTTGATCCAGACGACGAGCACCGCCACGACAACAAAAAGGTACGTGTCGTAGGGCTGCGCATCCGGCCAGAGCGGGTTGTTCAACTGAAAGTGAAACAAGGCGGGCAACAGGATGCTGCCGCGCGAGGCGTTGAACAGCGGCGTCACAATCACGCTGAGGCAGACGTTGCCGAGGAAGAATGGGGCGAAGCCCCAGCCGCTTTGGACGGTCCCGCTCAGGTAGAACGCAGGCAGATGCCACAGGCCCCACGTTGCGCCGATGATGAGGCCTGCCCAGAGCGGCGCCATGTGGCGCTGCAGGATGGGCAA
>CAYZLT010000528.1:0-2029 GCA_964479175.1 uncultured Solibacteraceae bacterium
AGTCCCTTGTCCGTTGTGGTGTGTGCGGATGTCCCTGTCGACCATTCGTTCGGTTCCCCTTGTGCCAACGATGCTGAGACACCGGCCCTATCTGCAATTACTGTCTTGGGGCGGGGAGTTGGTAGAGAATGGATCTCATGGGAACGTCCACTGGTTCGCGACCGGTCAACGGTACGCGAGCCGACAATCATGATCGTGACAGCGTAGACGTGGAGGTCGCGGCGAAGCCGCGCCGGCGTCGTTTCACAGCCGACTACAAACAGAGAATTCTGCTGGAAGCCGAGGAGCTCGCCAAGGTCGGTGGGGTCGGCGAGCTGCTGCGACGCGAGGGGCTTTACTCCTCGCATCTGGCCGCGTGGCGCCGTGAACGCGATCAGGGTGGCCTTGCGGCGTTGTCGAAGAAGCGTGGCCGTAAGGTGAACGTCGAGGCGTCGGCGAGCAAGGAAGTGCGGAAGCTGACGTCGGAGAATGCTCGCTTGCGAAGACGCCTTGCGCAGGCCGAAGCAATCATCGACGTGCAAAAAAAAATTGCTGGTCTCCTGGGGATCCCCCTGAAGACCGACGACAGCGACGGGATCGACTCGTGAACGCGGTCCGTGAGACCGGCGCGGGAATCGCGCTTCGCCCGCTGTGCGACGCTGTGGGCGTCGCACGGGCCAGCGTGTATCGACGAAGGCAACCGAAGGCTGCGCCGCCGCAAGCACGTCCTCGCCCGCAGCGAGCGCTGTCCGTGATCGAACGCGATGCCGTAGCCGCAGTGCTGGTGGATGATCGATTCGTCGATCGTTCCCCGGTCAATGCGTACCACACGCTGCTTGACGAAGGCGTCCGGCACTGCTCGCCGCGCACGATGTACCGCATTTTGCAGGAACGCCGGCAGGTGCGAGAGCGCCGCGCGCAGCGTACTCATCCCGAGTACGTGCGGCCCGAGCTGATGGCCTCAGCGCCGAACGAAGTCTGGTCGTGGGACATCAGCCGGCTGCGGACCAACGTTTCGTGGAAGTACCTGTACCTTTACGTGATCCTCGACATTTTCAGCCGCTTCGTGGTTGGCTGGATGATCGCCGAGCACGAGAACGCCGCGCTCGCGAAGAACCTGATCGAGGAGACCATCGATCGGCATGATGTCGCGCCCGGGACCCTCGTGCTGCACGCGGATCGGGGAACGCAGATGACATCAAAGACTCTCGCGCAACTGATGGCCGACCTTGACGTGGGCCGGAGCTTCTCTCGTCCGCAAGTCAGCAACGACAATCCGTTTTCCGAGAGCCAGTTCCGTACGACCAAGTACGAGCCGTCGTTTCCTGGGCGCTTTGCGGGCATGGACGATGCGCTGGCGTGGGGCCGAGGATTCTTTCCCTGGTACAACCACGAGCATCGCCACAGCGGCATCGCCTACCTGACGCCGGCGAACGTGCACCAGAGGCAATCGGAACAGGTGCTGATGGCACGACACGAAGTGATGCTCAAGGCCTGGGCTGCGCACCCCGAGCGATTCGTCCACGGTCGGCCGAAGCTGGCCACAGCGCCGACAGCGGCATACATCAACCCGCCACGACCCGGGATCTCAACTCCGCAGGTCGATGCGTGTCCGATGTCGACGGAGGTACGTCAGTAAATACGAAGAGGGAGTGTCTCAGACTCGTTGACACGCGCCGGGACGATGGCGAGAAGCCGGGGCTTGGCTCTGAATTTCTCGATGAGTTGGAAACTGCCTATGATCGCGTCCAAGGCGGCCCTCTTCACTACCAAGACCTCCGCGGAGGTATCCGGCGAGCGCTTCTCGAGAGATTTCCCTATGCGGTGTATTTCGTGTTCGAGGCGGATCTCGTCGTCGTAGTTGCTGTCTTGCACGTGAAGCGGGATCCAGCGGAATGGCAGCGTCAACATGGATAACAATTCACTCAACCGGACGGCCGGTTGTGCGCCAACCCACGGCCTGGCGACAGTCGCCGCCGCCAGTTACTTCAGTCATTATATCAAGGATTCTGGAGCACCGAGATGCCGGTAGTGAGGCTTGAAGCGCGTC
>CAYZLT010000529.1:0-1609 GCA_964479175.1 uncultured Solibacteraceae bacterium
GTGTGCCGGTCGTCGGCGGTGCGTTTGTGGTGGCCGTCCTGGCGGGTGCCGACGTGCGCACCTTGATGGGGGAGGACCTTCGTGAGGCGACCGGACTGGTCGCGGCGGCGCTGCTCGACCGGCCGGAGGCCCTCTCGACGTTTCTGGTCGCGGTGGGGTTGGTGGCCGTCGGCGGCGCGTCGGTGTTGTTCCTGGTGCAGGCCGGCACGGCCGGAATCCTGGTGCGCGGCGCAGCGCAGGTCAGTCGCCGATCGGAGTCGTCGCTCCGGCCGTCGGTCTGGCACGCGGCACAGGGGTTCGGCATTGTCGAGTTTTTCGACGGGATGCGCCGGTTCGGCCGGCGCTTTCTGCTGCTGGGTGGGTGGCTGTGTGTGTCCTATCTGGTGCTGGCGGCCCTGACCGTGGTCGGTCTCTGGGCGTCGCTGTCGCTCAGCCAACGGGAGGGCTGGGAAGCCGCCTGGACGCTCGGCGCGTTGCTGGTGATCTCGATGGCCCTGGTCGGGGTGGTGGGGGTGAATTTGGTGTACGCCCTGGTGCAGGTCATCCTCGCGACCGATGACTGTCGCCTTAGCCAGGCGCTCCGGAAGTTGCACTTGTTTGTGGTCCATGATGCCCGCCAGGTGGCCGGCGTCTTTGGGGTGATGCTGGCGCTGGTCCTGCTGGCCTCGGCCGCGTCGCTGCTGGCCACCGCCGGCCTGGCGCTCATCGCGTGGGTCCCGTTTGTGGGGCTGGCGGTGGTACCCTTGCAAGTGGCCGCCTGGCTGGTGCGCGGGGTGGTGTTTCACTATATGGAACTGGGCGCCTGGTCGGCCTACCAGAGCCAATATCGACGGTACGCACATGATTAACTACGAGCCGTTTTTTTCCCGCGCCGGGCAGTCGATGCGCGAGTCCGCCATTCGCAAGATGGGCACGGTGCTCGCCGATGCGCGCGACATGGTGTCCTTTGCGCCTGGGTATCCCACCGAGTCGACGTTTCCGTGGGATGAGTTCCGGGCGATCGCCGATGACCTGTTGCGCGGTCGGCAGGGAACGGTTCTGCAGTACGGACCCACGCGTGGATACCGACCGCTGCTTGAGAGCATCACGTCCATCATGACGTCGCGAGGGATTGCGACGTCCGATGAACACCTCACGGTGACGAACGGGTCGCAGCAGGGGCTCGATCTGGTCGCGCGCGTCCTGTTTGACCCGGGCGATGTCGTGCTCGTGGAGTTGCCCTCCTACACTGGGGCGATCACCGCGTTCCGCAACGTGGGGGCGGAGTTGGTCGGCGTGGCGCAGGACGCGGACGGGCTGAATCTCGACGCGTTGGAGTCGACCCTGAAGGGACTGCGCGCAGCGGGCCGCACCGTGAAGTGCCTGTACGTCGTGCCGAACTTTCAGAATCCGACGGGACTGCTCGTCGGGCTGGAGAAACGCACGCAGTTGCTGGAGTGGGCCGGCCGTCACGACCTGCTGATCGTGGAAGACGATCCGTATCGGGATTTGTTTTTTGAGGACGTCACGCGCGAATCGGAGACACGCGCGATCGCGGCCGACGATCGCGAGGGGCGCGTGATCTACCTCAGCAGTTTTTCCAAGACGCTGGCGCCCGGTCTGCGCATGG
>CAYZLT010000529.1:1619-2027 GCA_964479175.1 uncultured Solibacteraceae bacterium
GGCGAAGGTCGAGATGGCGAAGCAGGCGTCCGACCTGTGCAACAGCGGTCTGTCACAGCAGATGGTGGACCAGGCCATTCGCCGCGGGGTGCTCGCCGCGCAGCTGCCGCGGCTGCGCGCCCACTACGCGTCCCAGCGGAATGTCATGGTCGAGGCGCTGCACGCGGCCTTTGGATCGGCGCTGGTCTGGAACCAGCCGCGCGGCGGGTTCTTCCTGTGGGCGTCGCTGGCCGCACCGTTGGATGGGGACACGTTGCTGCCGCTCGCGCAGGCGCGCGGCGTGATCTTTGTCGCCGGCAGCGCGTTTTTTGTGAGTGGCAACGAGCGCCGGTTCATCCGGCTGTCGTTTTCGTCGCCGACGCCCGAGCGCATTCGCGAGGGCGTGGCCCGTCTCGCACTGGCGGTTAC
>CAYZLT010000530.1:0-2016 GCA_964479175.1 uncultured Solibacteraceae bacterium
GGCCTGTACGGTGCCATCATCGGTTTTTTTGCGTTCCGCCTCTTCGACATCATCAAGCCCTGGCCGGCGCGCCAGCTTGAGGACCTGCCGGGCGGCGTGGGCATCATGGCCGACGATTTGATGGCTGGGGTGTACGGCTGGGTGGTGGTCGCCGGTATCCTGTGGTGGTGGCCGGGCCTCTGAACGTTTCACTGACTGCGGAAATCCTCGCAATTGGATCCGAACTGCTCACGCCGTTCCGGGTCGACACCAACTCTCTTTTTCTCACCAGCCGCTTGAACGACCTCGGCATCGAGGTCATCGCGAAAAGTGTCGTGGGTGATCGCCCCGAGGCACTGGCCGCGGCCTTGCGCCTCGCGGTGAGTCGCGCCGACATTGTGGTGACATCCGGTGGACTCGGGCCAACCGATGACGACCTGACGCGTGATGCCATTGTGACGGTCGCGGGGGTCACAAGCGTGGAGTCCCCAGACGTGGTGGACGCCATCGCGAAGCGGTTCGCGAGTCGCAACATGCCGATGCCGGCGATCAACCGTCGTCAGGCGATGGTGCCCGTCGGCGCGACCGTGCTCGACAATCCACGTGGCACCGCACCAGGCCTGTGGATGCCCGTGGGGACACGTGTCATCGTGGCCCTGCCCGGGCCACCCAGAGAACTCAAGCCGATGTGGGATGACCACGTCGCGTCCCGGATCGCGGCGAAAGCGGGGAGTCAGCGCCTGCGGCGACGCACGCTGAAGATCGCGGGCCGCGGGGAATCCCACGTGGATGAAATCGCCGCGCCGATCTACGGACGATGGCGATCTGCGTCACCCGCGATTGAGACGTCGATTCTCGCATCGCCGGGGCAGGTGGAACTGCATCTGTCTGCGCAGGGGACGGATCTCGAACAACTGGATCGCGCACTCGACCAGGCCACCGGCGAACTGGCGACGGCCCTCGGTCGCGCCGTGTTCAGCACGGATGGTCGCGAATTGGAGGAGGTCGTGGGCGATGCGCTGCGCGCCCTTGGTGCGACGGTCAGTGCTGCCGAATCGTGCACCGGCGGGCTGTTGCTCGGTCGGCTGACCAACGTGTCGGGCAGTTCTGCGTGGGTCACCGGGGGTGTGGTGGCCTACGACAACGCGGTAAAAATTGACCAACTCGGTGTGGCGCCAGATGTGTTGAATGACCACGGAGCGGTCAGCGAACCCGTCGCCTCCGCGATGGCGTCCGGCGTCCGTGCGAGGCTTGGGACATCGGTGGGCGTGGGCATCACCGGCGTGGCCGGTCCGACCGGCGGCACAGACGCCAAACCCGTCGGCACCGTCGTCATCGCCGTGGACGGGCCTGGCGATCACCACACGGTGCGAACCCTGCGGTTTCCCGGAGACCGCGCCATGGTGCGCCAGATGTCGGTGCAGACGGCCATGGACATGCTCCGCCGCGCCTGTGCACCGCCCGACTACAATTGATGCTGATGTCGGTTGAAACTTCAGAGGACGCCAACCGCGCGGCGGTCCTGGGTGCGGGAAGCTGGGGCACGGCGCTGGCGATCCAGCTGGGCAGCGTTGGTCACAACGTGTCCCTGTGGGGCCGCGATCGGGCACTGATGGGGGCGATGGCCGAACGACGCGCCAACCCCACCTATCTGCCCGACGTGACGTTCCCCGCGCCGGTCCGTGCGACCGCCGCCCTCGACACCGCCTTGCGTGGCGCGCGGTATGTGATTGTGGCCGTGCCCTCACACGGCCTGCGCGCGGTCGTGCGTCAGGCCGCGCCGCTCATCGAGTCCAGCGCGATCATCGTGAGCGCCACCAAAGGGATAGAGACCGACAGCCTGAAGCGCATGTCGGAGGTGATCCGCGAGGAAACTGACGGTCGGAACCCCGTCGTGGTGTTGTCGGGTCCGAGTTTTGCTGCCGAGGTCGCGCAGCGCCTGCCCACAGCGCTCGTCGCCGCGTCCGATGACGACGCGGCGGTGGTGCTGGTGCAGGCGGAATTTCGAGGCCCGCAGTTCCGACTGTATGCAACGAC
>CAYZLT010000531.1:0-2008 GCA_964479175.1 uncultured Solibacteraceae bacterium
GCGGGGCCGTTGGTAAAGTCGTTGAGCAACGTGCCGTCAAGCAGGTAGACGTTGCTGCGGGGATCCTGCCCGTTCACGCTCATGGCGAGACCGTGCGCCACGACCGACCCGTTGTCGCGATGGGGGAACGGTGTCACGGCGGGAAGCAGTGACATGAGGTCCGTGTAGTTGCGGCCGTTGACCGGGATCTGCGCGATGGTGCGTTGGTCGACGAGATAGCTGAGCTCGGACGTCCGGGTGTTGACCTGAGAGGCGGCGGCGGTGACGGTCACGGTTTCGGTCGCGCCGACCTGAAGCACCAATGTGAGGGACGCGTTCTCGCCGACGGTGAGCGTGACGCCGGACCGCACGAGCGGCCTGAAACCACTCAGCTCCGACCGCACCTCGTAGGCGCCGGTCTGTAGATCGCCAAGAGCAAATCGGCCATCGGGCCCAGTGGTAGCCTGGCGCGACGCGCCGGTATCAATGTGTTTGGCGGTGACGAGTACGCCGGGAAGCACTCCACCAGACCCATCCTGTACCACGCCCGAGAGTGTCGCACCGGTCTGGCTGGCTGCGGGGGCCGCCAGTGAAAGGAGAACCATCCACGAGAGCAGGACACGGAACATCAGGCGCATAGCCACAAGTATAGTGAAGCCACTGTGCCTGCCGAGTTCATCTATCGCCGCCGCGTGCAATTTGCCGACACCGATATGGCCGGTATCGTGCATTTCTCGATGTATTTCCGGTACATGGAGGAGGCCGAACATGCGTTGTGGCGCTCGGTGGGACTCCAGATTGCGCCGCCGGACGGGACGGTGGGTTTTCCTCGAGTGGCTGCGGCCTGCGACTTCAAGGCACCGCTCCGTTTTGAAGAAGAGTTTGAGGTCCACGTGCGTGTGGAGACGGTCGGGCGTCGCTCGCTCAAATACGGATTCACACTCCGGCGCGGCGACGACATCCTGGCCACCGGTTCGATGACATCGGTCAGTGTGGAACGAGTTCCAGGGGGCGGTGTCCGGTCCGTTGAGCTCCCGCCAGACGTCGTCACACGTTTGCAGTAAGCTTGCAACGCCGATGACCGTTTCCGACTACTTCATCATCAGCAACGCGGCTGTGCTGCCGGGTTGGATCCTGCTGGCCGTACTCCCGGCGTGGAAGTGGACGCGCATCATGGCCGCGTACGTGATCCCCGGTGGCCTGTCCCTGCTCTACCTCGGCCTCATGATCAGTGATGTCGGGGCGTTCTCCGGCGGATTCACGTCCATCGATGCCGTCAGGCAGATGTTCCAGAACGAATGGCTGCTGCTGGCCGGCTGGGTCCACTACCTCGCGTTTGATCTGTTTGTCGGCGCGTGGGAAGTGCGAGACGCGCAGCGCCTTGAGGTGCCGCACGTCTTCGTCATCCCCTGTCTCGGCTTGACCTTCCTTGTCGGCCCCATCGGCCTGGTCGCGTATTTCGTCGTCCGGGCCGCCGTCGTGCGGAAGTTGCCGGGTATGGAACCTCCGACCTCCCATCGTGTCCCTCGCAGCCTGATGTCCGCCCCTTCCCCCAAGCCCTGATTTGTCCGGCCATGCCATACTCTGCGGCCATGTCCCACATTGTTCGACCCCTTGTCGTGGCGCTGGCCGCCACCATTGGCGACTTCATCTGGTTTGAATATGGCGTTGGCCACACCACGATGGCCGGAGTCACCCATGGAGCGGTGCTGCTGCTCGTGGTGGGTTTGGTGCTCGGTCATGCCGCAGGCGCGATCGCGCGTGGATCACTGGGAGGGATCGTCGCCGGCGTCATGGGCGCAGGCGCGTTTTATGCGACGTTCGGCACGCTGGGCTTCACCGGCGGCCTCATGGCCGCGTGGGCGTTCATGTGGGTCGTCCTGGCCGCCATCAACGCCTGGCTCCGCGGCCGCGTGGGGCACACAGGCGAATGGATCGTGCGAGGAGCGATCGCCGCCATCGCGAGTGGCGCGGCGTTTTTTCTCGTGTCCGGCATCTGGACCGACCACGCGACGGAAACCAATCGCAA
>CAYZLT010000532.1:0-863 GCA_964479175.1 uncultured Solibacteraceae bacterium
GTATTCAACAGCACCCGCCATATCGGCTGACAGGCCACGCTCGCGGCAGAGTTCCACCATCGACGCATTCACGTCGATCCCGTGCGCACCAATCCCGCCCTCGCGCAGCAGGTCGAGCAATTCACCGCGTCCGCACCCGATGTCGAGCACACGCGACGCGCCGGCAAACAACGGCACGTAGTCGGCAAGCCGCGCGCGGATGTCATGCTGGGACCCGCGGAAGCGATCCTCGAAGCCGACATACTTGAAGGAGTTGAGCGCTTCCGTCGTGCTGACTGCCGGGGGCGGGGTGCCGGGCTTGCCCGCCGAAGCCTCGGCGAAGGCGGCTGCTGTTTCTGGTGCCTGATTCAGCAGGCGTTCCACTTCGCGCTTGAGCAGGAGCGTCGTCTGCTGCGCGAGAGAGACCTTCTGCGAGAGGTCCTCGTACGCGTGCATAAGCGCGGGGTGCTGCGCTTCGAAGCGGTCCTCACGCACACGCTGCGACTCCCAGTGTTTCATCCAGTCGTCGGTGAGCGCGCTGATCGCGGCGTTGAGGATCTGCGCCTGGCCGCCGATGCTGCGGTCCTTGGTGTCGACATAGAGTGTCAGACTCTGCAGCAGGCCCAGCAACGCCGATTGAAAGCGGACGAGTGACTCGACCTTGCCTCTGACGAGGTCGATCGTCGAGGCGATGGCGCGCTGCGCCTCGCGATGGGAGTCGATGTTGCGATTGAGATGGTCCACCAGCGCCGCGTTGAAGGCCTGTTGCGTGGTCAGCGGCGGACCGATCAGTCGCCAGATGAATCCCCGCAGCCGGCCCTTGAGGGACCGGTCGATCGCGGGGGCCCCGCCCGGCAAGATGTTCCAATGGTGGTTGATCTGGG
>CAYZLT010000532.1:873-1987 GCA_964479175.1 uncultured Solibacteraceae bacterium
CGTCGTACGCCGGCGGCGCATGCGGGAACTCCGGGATTCCCAACAACGCACGGTCCACCGCCGTGAGGCGCTCGTTGTAGACACGGTCCGCGGCCGCACGTTCGTCTTCAAGCCTGGCGAGTCGGTCTTCGAGGCGCTCCGGCTCCACGTCAGGACCTCGCAATCAACCCGTCGACCGGACTGCTCGCGACGGCATACATCCGTCTGGAAATGCGTCCGGCGCGCCACGCCAGCCGCCCGGCCATGACGCCGTGCCGCATGGCCAGCGCCATCGCCTCGGGATCCCGGGCCCCGGCAATCGCCGTGTTCATCAGCACGCCGTCCATGCCCAACTCCATCGCGATCGCCGCGTCGGATGCGGTGCCCACACCGGCATCCACGATGACCGGCACGGTCGCCTGGGACTTGATGATCAGCAGATTGTTCGGATTCTGAATGCCCAGTCCCGATCCAATCGGCGCCCCCAACGGCATGACCGCCGCAGCGCCGGCATCGGCCAGCTTGCGACACGCAATGGGGTCGTCGTTGGTATACGGCAGCACCACAAACCCCTCCTTGACCAGCACGCGCGTGGCTTCCAGCAAGGCTTCGTTGTCGGGAAAGAGCGTCTGTTCGTCGCCGATCACCTCCAGCTTGACCCAATGGGACAAGCCGGCTTCGCGCCCCAGTCGCGCCGTGCGAATCGCATCGTCCGCCGTGAAACACGCGGCGGTGTTGGGGAGCAGGAAGATTTTGTCGCGATCGATCCAGTGGAGCAGGGACTTCACGCCCGTGGCCGACAGGTCGATCCGCCTCACCGCAACCGTCACCATCTCGGTGCCCGACGCGATGTGGGCCGCCTGCATGACCTCGTGCGAGGGGTATTTGCCGCTACCCACCACCAAGCGGGACGTAAAGGCACGGTCAGCGATGACAAGAGCGTCGGAACCCATCGCCCGAAAGTCTACCGCGAACTGTGGCTACCCCCCGCCGACGAAGCTGACGATCTCGATTTCATCACCGGCGTCAACCACGGTGTCCGCATAGGTGGCGCGTTTGACGACGACGCGGTTGCGTTCGACGGCGACGGTGCGCGTGTCGATGCCCAGGTCGGTGAGGAGCGCCGCCACGGTTC
>CAYZLT010000533.1:0-1980 GCA_964479175.1 uncultured Solibacteraceae bacterium
ATGTTGAGACGCAGGTCGGCCGGATCGATGACGAGCTTCTCGGCAATCTTGTCGAGCTGCACTTCCTGGCCGAAGCGCGATTGCGGGGTGCCATGTCCGCGCTTGGGGCCACACGGCGGTTTGTTGGTGAAGACACGGCACCCGCGGAAACGATACGTCGGGATGTCGTACGTCACCGTCTGCAGCGCGCCGGTATAGAACGTACTCGCGACGCCGTACGATCCGTAGGCACCGCCATCGAGCAACGTCTGCAGGTCGAGGCCCGTGATTCTGCCGTCCTTGGTCACACCGGTCCTGAAGCGCATCAACACCGGATGCCGGCCGCGATGGCAATAAAACACCTCTTCGCGGTTGAGGCAAATCTTGACCGGGCGATCGAGGCGCATCGCGGCATACGCCACCACGACCTCGTGGTTGAAGGGATCACTCTTGCCGCCAAATCCGCCGCCGTTGGGCGTCGCGATTACGCGAATGTGCGCGGCGGGAATCGAGAGCGCCTTGGCCAGCGCCCGGTGCAGGTAGTGCGGCGTCTGCGTGCTCGAGTGCACCACGAGTTTGCCGTCCGGGTCCTTGGTCGCGACGGTCGCGTGCTGCTCAAGAGGAAGGTGTGTATTCCCCTCAAAAAAGAACAGGTCATCAAAGACGTGATCGGCCTTGCCAATCGCATCGTCCACCTCGCCAAATTCGAGCGCGACAGCTTTGTGCACGTTGCCGAAATCACCGTAGTCGTGAATCCTCGGCTCTGGGTAGTTCAGGCTGTCGAGAGGGGTCGCGAAGGTCCGGAGGGGCTCGTACTTCACATCGATGAGATTGACGGCCAGCTCCGCGGTCGCCTCGTCGCGCGCGACCACAGCCGCGACCGGATCGCCAACGAAGCGCACGACGTCCGGGCACAAGGCGTGTTCGTCGTGGCTGACGGGCAGGATGCCGTAGGCGATCGGAAACTGCGCACCGGTCAAGACCAGGTGCACGCCATCGAGCGCTTCGGCTTTCGAGATATCGACCGACAAAATTTTCGCGTGGGGCACGGTCGAGCGCAACAGCCGGCAGTGCAACATGCGCGGCAGGATGATGTCGTCGGCAAACTTCGTCTGGCCCGTCACCTTCGCGCGGCCGTCCACGCGACGGCGGGGTTTGCCAATCACTGATGTGGGCGTCGCCATCGTTATTTCCCTTGGAACCCTGGACCCTGGACCCTGTCGGACCGTGGACCACATGCCGCAGCCGCCTCTACGGCGTCCAGAATCTGCTGATACCCCGTGCAGCGGCACAGGTTGCCCGAGAGGGCTTCCTTGATGAGTTCCCGTGAGGGGTGCGGCTCGCGATCAAGCAACGCCTTGGCCGTGATCAAAATGCCAGGCGTGCAATAGCCACATTGCGACGCCCCGAGGTCGGCAAAACATTCCTGGAGCGGATGCAGGCGGCCGTCCTGGGTGAGGCCCTCGATCGTGACGACGTCGCGTCCCTCACATTCGTGGGACACCATCAGGCACGACAACACCGGCTGCCCGTCGACGAGCACCGCACACGCGCCACACTCGCCAAGTTCGCAGCCGTGTTTGGTGCCAGTCAGCTGCAGATCTTCGCGCAGCACCTCCAGCAGGGTCTTGTCCGGGTCCACGAGGGTTTCGGCGGGTTCGCCGTTGACGGTCAGCGTCAGTCGCAGTTTCATCGCTGGAACATCTTATTAAAACCGTGGCTCAAACGACTCACCAAACACACTTCCGTTTACACTGTCGGCACCATGTCCCATTCCCTGATTCGCCGATTCGGCGTCAGCATCCTGCTTCTGGCTGCCTTCGTGTGGCCACTGACCTCCTCCCCTCTCTCCCAGCAGGCACCGGCGGCACCGTCAGCCGCCGACACGGTCCCGAAAGACCTCACGCCACTGCTCCTTGCTCGCCAGAGCGAGATGCGGATTCCGGTGCAATGGTACACGGCGGACCGCCAGGTGCTCGCGCAGAACTATCTGCCTGGTGT
>CAYZLT010000534.1:0-1970 GCA_964479175.1 uncultured Solibacteraceae bacterium
CTCCTGACCCGACACCATGTTGACGTTCCGCCCGACCGCCAGACCAAGCCCGGGGTCCGCTGCCTGTGCCGAGGGCCAGACGGCTCCGAGCAGGAAGGCTCCTACAAGAGCGAGGAGACCAGCGAACGAGCGGACACGGGTGATTGAGGACGACACGGAGGCGGGGAGGTGCTGTGACATAAGTGAGCCTGACTGAACGGGGACCGACAGAGTATGTACGCAAACCGGATGCCGGTCCAGGGGTCGGGCAACTCAGCCAGGAGGGGACGCAGCACGAGCGTGTCACGGGCGATCCACACCTGAATCTGCTGGTGCAAACGTTACGATAGGTGCCATGAGTAATTCTTCGAACACCCAGACAGTGTCCCCGCCTGTGGCGCCGGTTGATCGGTGGCTGGCCCCCGTGCAGAGGTTTGTGCATGTCGAGGCCTCGAGTGGCATCGTGTTGCTCACGTGCACCGCCGTGGCCCTTGGCCTTGCGAACTCTCCAGCGGCCGCATGGTTCGCGAGCCTCTGGAAGACGGCCGTCTCGGTGTCGGTGGGGGGATTCACGATCGCCGGTGACCTCGGCCACCTCGTCATCAACGATGGGTTGATGACCATCTTCTTTTTTGTGGTCGGACTCGAGATCAAGCGGCACATGGTGCATGGGGAGCTTCGTGACCCACGCAAGGCGTTGCTGCCGATGTTTGCCGCGCTGGGCGGCGTCGTGATGCCCGCCGCCATCTATCTCGCGCTCCAGTGGGGGGAACCCGGCCAGCGTGGCTGGGCGGTGCCGATGGCCACGGACATCGCCTTTGTGGTGGGCTTCCTCGCCTTGTTTGGGTCGCGCGTGCCGTTCGGGCTGAAGATTCTGCTCCTCTCGCTGGCCATTGTCGACGACCTGGTGGCGGTCCTGATCATCGCGTTCGTGTTTACCGAGACCATCGCGTGGAGTTGGCTCGCGCTGGCGGGTGTCGCCTTTGGCCTCATCTACGTGTTCCAGCGGATCGGCGTGCGGTCGATCGGTGTGTATGCGTGGGTGGGCATCTTCATCTGGTTTGCCTTCCTGCAATCGGGCGTGCACCCGACGGTGGCCGGGGTGATGCTGGGGCTCCTCACACCGGCGCGCGCGTGGTTGGGCGAGGCGGGCTCCCCGCTACAGCGGTTGGAGGATGGGCTGCATCCGTGGGTGGCGTTTGGGATCATGCCTCTGTTTGCGCTCGCCAATGCCGGGGTGCTGCTGGAGGCGTCCGCGTTGGCTGAACCTGTCGCCATGGCCGTGGCCGTCTCGTTGGCGATTGGCAAACCGGTGGGGATTCTGTTGTTGTGTCTGCTGGCCGTCCGCTCGGGGGTGACGAGTCTGCCCGACGGGGTGACGTGGCCCATGCTGGCCGGCGGCGCGTGCCTGGCGGGTATCGGATTCACGATGGCGCTGTTTCTCAACTCGCTGGCATTTCCCGGTGCCGCCTTTGCGGACGCCGCATCGGCCGGCAAAATCGGTACGCTGGCCGGGTCCATGGTGAGTGCGGTGATCGGGGCCATCGTGCTGTCATCCGCGCTGAAGCGATGATCGCGCCGGTGCCCGTTTTCTCTGCCCAGGGATTGACCAAGGTCTATCCGGGGGTGGATTCCCCGGTCGTGACGGCGTGCCCGATTCGATGGTCCCGTCAGAGGCCCCGGGTCGCACGACGCAGCCGATCGTGGATCCCCGCCCACGCGGGTTCGTCCGGCGGCAACGCCACCAGCAGGATGTCGCAGGCACTGGCGTCGGCCTCGTGCATCGTCGCATACAGCGTGCGCGCATACGCGTCGGGCTCCGACGGCATGGGCCAGAACGTCGTGACGGGCCACGCGGGGCGGTGCTGCGCCAGGAGCGCGAGACGTCGGCCCGGAAACGGCGACTCGCCCTGTTCCGACGGGATGCGGTAGCACGGTGTCCGAGGTGCGTAATGTGAAGCCAACGCACCCGGGACTCGGGGGGCGGATCC
>CAYZLT010000535.1:0-1952 GCA_964479175.1 uncultured Solibacteraceae bacterium
TCGCCATCACGACGGGCGCACTCGACTTCGGTCCGTGGGAGCAAATCTTCTACGGTGAGTTTGACGGATGCCGTCGCAAGCGGGTGCTGGTCAAGATCATCGGGACCTGAGCCTGGAGATCCTGGGGGCGGCAGAGGCTTCATTGGCGCCCGCGCCGGACGTATCAGCGCGAGATGTCATCCTCAATTCCTCAATTCCTCAATTCCTCAATGCCTCAATGCCGACCGTCGGCGATGCGGTCGGCCTGATTGCGCGGTAGCAGCGAAGTCCCATCGCAAAACAACTGTGGTGTGAACGGGCGGATGTAACCAAGTCGCGCGGGCGCTGGTCCAATCACACGGGGAGTTGGTATCCCCGCTCGGATTGGAGTCAAAACATGCGCACTAAATTGGTCCCGTTCCTCGTGTGTGTCGGAGTCTTGTCTGCCGTCACTCAGGTGTCAGTCAACACACAGGCGCCGCCTCCTGCGCTTCAGGTGGTGCTTGAGCATTCCCTCAATACGGCCGATTGTGCGACCGCCACCGCAACGCTCGAAAAGGGCGCGGCCACCGAGGTGACGTGCCGCAATACCGAGATCCGGTTTCGCGTGCGCCAAGGGCAGTCGTTGTCGACCACCGATATTGCCCGGGCGGCGTCAACCGGCGGGCGACCCAACAGCGTGGTGCTCCGGTCCATCACGGCCTTCGGTCGCGTCGATCTGGTGCTCTCGGGGCAGCACGATCCGGCTGATGATGCCGTGCTGGTGGAAGCGCTGGCGCAACGACGCGGGGTGACCACCGCGCGGGTGGTGTCGCCGCGTCGCCTTGGACTGGAGATCCTGCCTGCCAATCCCCTGGCCGTTGGGGCGCTCGTGCAGACCTATGTCAGGGCCCTGAGCCGGAAGGGGCCGACGCTGCTGACAGATTTTCTGAGCGAGGTGGTGTTCCACGGCGTGTAGAGCCGACCCCAAGGACCCGCTGTGCGCCTATGAGGAGTCGGATGTGGTGTCGAGCGGTTTCCTTGAGACCTTTGTCGCAGAGTGCGAGCGGCTGTCACCGCTGATGGAGTTTCACACCAAGGCACTTGGCCTGCGCTGGTGAGGCCAGCAGACCACCCGGGCCACGGTGCGGCCGGCCGCATCTGGTGCCATGTTGTTGTCCTCTTCCTCAGAGCACCCGGCTGATATCGGTCTGCACGAAGTCGTTGCCCTTGAAGAGCAGTGGTTCTCCGGCCACGCGCGCGAGTGCGTACGCGAACACATCGCCGAAGTTCAGAGCCGCCGGGTGATGTCCACGGCCGAACTGCCGATACGCGCGGCGGGCTTCGGCATAGTGGTCCGCGTCAACAGCGACGACCTCGACATGCGCGGCCCGAATCAACGCATCGAGTTCCCGGCCTCCTGCGGCGCCCTTGCGAGCCTCGATCACGACCGCCGTCTCGAGCAAGGTGCCGGCTGACACGAGTCGAGTCGGGTCGTCTACGACTGCCGCCCGGAAGGCCTCAGCCTCGGGTTCGTCGAGCAACAGCGCCAGTAATGCCGAGGTATCGAGCACCATTCAGCGGGGCAGTCCTCCATCGTCGTAGCCGAGAATGTCGTCGTCGGATCGGGTGTCGATGTCGGGAAGCGCGGCGCACCGGCGCCCGATCTCACGAAGCTCGTCGCCGAGCCCTGCCTGTCGTGGTCTCCCGCGAAGGCGAGTCAGCCGCTCGCGCAGCGCAACGACCACCGCCGTGGTCAGACTCTCGCCAGTTCTGGCCGCCACCTTCCTGGCCAGCTGATCGGCTTCGGGATTCTTCACACTTAACGCCATATGGCACCTTCGTGTCTAGAACTCTACCATTCATTCTAGAATCGAGATTCGGTAGCCCTCAACCTCGATGCCGAGCGGAGCTCGCGGCCCGCTCGACATGACGATGAGGCCACTGTTCGCGACGAGTGTCCTTGTTGGAGTAGTTCTGGCCGTACAGGAGCC
>CAYZLT010000536.1:0-1948 GCA_964479175.1 uncultured Solibacteraceae bacterium
GCTCGGGGGCTATTTTGGTGCGGTGGCCACTGCACGGTCGTGGAATCGACTGCAGCCGGGAGCCCTCCTGCTGATGATGGGGGCTCAGGCGGTGATGATCGCGTGGCTGCCTCTTGACACCACGATGGGCGTCGCGTGGTTCGGTCTGGGGTCTGCGGCGGCCGGCCTGTGTGCGCAGTTGGGGATCGTCACGCTCGGCCTGATCCGACCGCCGTGGGTGGCGTGGTAGCGGTTCGGCGGGCCAGCACAACCAAATCCCAGGGGCGCCCCAAGGGGAGCGATCGATCAAGGTAGCCGGCCAGCAGGAGGGCGGCGCGCGGCATGAGACTCCGGCGATTGCTGCCGAGCACGCGATGCTGCCATCGCCAGATAGCCATCGTGGCCCGAAGGGTTACGTAAAAACACGTCCGGCTTCGAAGCACTTCGAACCCGGACTCCTCCAGGTGTCGCCGCACCTCCGCCAACGTGTACCCTTCCCGGACGTGCGCCGGGTCTGGAGGGGCTGGTGGGGTCGGGACCGAGATCAGCAGGAGTCCCCCTGGAGCCGTCACGCGGCCGAGTTCCGCAAACCCGCGACGGTCGTCGGCAACGTGCTCCATCACCTCTGTGCACAGGACCGACACAAACGTACCGGTGGCAAAAGGAATGTCAGTGACTGATCCGGAACAGTCCTCATGGCGTGGATCCGACAAGTGCTCGGCGATCTGTGGCTGCCCAAGATCCATGTGCACGATGCGGGTCACTGCGGGGAACGACTCAAGAAAACCGGCGAACAGGCCTTCGCCGCATCCGGCATTCAGGCACGCCCCGCGCAACTGTTCCTCTCCCAGGACCTGTTGGAGCGCCGCCCGCTGCGGAATGACCCGCGCGTCGTCTGGCCAGCCTCCCTGGATCCACCGCCAAACGGGTCTCACGAGGCGCAGGGAGCCGGTGTCATAGTTACGGGGCAACGGCATGGGCATATCGAGGGCAGCATTCGGCGCGAACGCGGTGCAGGGCGTCGGCGGGCAAGGGGAATTCCTGCGCGCCATGATACACGTCATGGAGCGCTGGAAACACGCAACGGTGTATGCGCGCTCCGCCCAATCCGACGTCATCCCCTGTGTGAATCTTCCGTTCCAGCACGGATGGCGCCGGCGGGCGTTTGATGCGGTGTTGGCGGTGCCGGGACTGCGGCGCCGGGTGGACTGGCTGACGTCTCTCGACGATGAGGACTTTGATCAGCGGTTGGCCACGGCTGCGCAGCCTGTCGACCTGTTTGATGGCGTGATGGGGCACTGCGTCGACGCGACCAGGCAGGTCCCGTTGCGATCTGCGCGGCGGGTCGTCACCAGCCTCAACACACATATTCAGCATCTCGACCGGGTCATGCGGGACGAGTCCCGGCGCGTCGGTGCAACAACCCCACTGTTTGTCTCCCCACGGATGGTCCATCGCGTGCTCGACGAGCTGAATCGCGCCTCGGCGATTCGTGTCTGTTCCGAGCATGCGCGACAGACATTCCTCGACCACGGTGTGGCCGCGGACCGTGTTCACGCCCTTCCCATCGGGATTGATCTGGAGCACTTCCATCCCGTCGACAAGACCGACGATGTGTTCAGAGTGCTGGTGGTGTCGTCGGTGACGCCGCGCAAGGGTGTGCACTACGCGCTTGAGGCGTTTGAACGCGCGCAACTGCCCAACACCGAGATGGTGATCATTGGTGGGACGGGTGATGCCTGGTCTCGACGGCTCATCGAGGACTACACGCGTCGGTGCGCGAATATCCGATTGGAGCACTGTGACGTGAGCCGGGAGCCGGTGGGCCAGCACTACGGTCGGGCGTCGGTCCTGGTGCATGCGGCAGTTGAAGACGGGTTCGGTCTGGTGATTCCGCAGGCGTTGGCGTGTGGCCGTCCTGTCGTGGCGACGCGTGAGAGCGGCGCCAGTGAAGTGGTCAGAGACGGCG
>CAYZLT010000537.1:0-1932 GCA_964479175.1 uncultured Solibacteraceae bacterium
CTGTGCCGCGCCGCCGCACACGCCTCTTCCACGCCGCCATCAAACAGGCTGGCGAAGTACCGGTGACCGAAATCGGCGCCTGCACCAAGGGGGCAATTCCCGACCTCGGCCAAGGCTTCCGCCACTTCTAGAACCCTGTAGTACAGTCCGGGTGCCGATGCCCTGGACACTGTCCCGTTCCCTTCGGATGAAGTTGTTCGTCATGGCCCTGGCGGCCGTGGGGTTCATCGTCGTCTACGAGGGGGTCATGTGGGACTCCAGGGATGCCGGCATCGACTCGGCTCTGGAGGCTGAGCCACCGGTCCCTGGCCGCGCCGTCCGTTTTGAAGTCACGGCCTACTGCAAGGGCGAAACGACCGCGTCGGGTGTGCGGGTGCGATCCGGGATCGCGGCCGCCGATCCCAAGGTGTTGCCGCCAGGGTCCGTCATCCGGATCAAAGGCCTGCCCGGCGAACACGACGGCATCTACACCGTGCTCGATACCGGCCCCGCCGTCCAGGGCCGGATTCTCGACATCTACATGTGGAGCTGTTTTGACGCGCTCGACCTGGGTCGCGCTCGCGCCGCCGTCACCGTGCTTCGGCTGGGGTGGGACCCGAAGACGTCGGTGCAATAAGTGGTCGCGTCTCCCAGAGCCTGAAATACAGGCCTCCAAGCGCCAGCAATTCCTGGTGCGTCCCGCTCTCCCGAATTTTGCCCTTGTGCACAACGAGGATGCGGTCCATGTCCTGAATGGTCGAGAGCCGATGCGCGATCGCAAACACTGTGCGGCCGGCCATCAGCGTGTGCAGCGCGTCCTGAATCAGCCCTTCGGTTTCGGTGTCGATGCTCGACGTGGCTTCGTCGAGCACCAGCACGGCCGAGTTGAACGCCAGGGCTCGCGCAAACGACAGCAATTGTTTCTGGCCGACCGACAACGTCGCGCCACGTTCGGCAACGGGCGTGTCGTAGCCCTGCGGAAGGGCGTCGATGAATCGATCCGCATGGACGGCGGTCGCGGCGCTGCGCACGGCATGATCCGTGATGTCTTGCCGACCCAGTCTGATGTTGCTCGCAATGGTGCCGGAGAAAAGGTGAACGTCCTGCAGCACGAGACCAAACCGCGTCCGCAGCTGCTCGAGCGGCCACTCGCGCACATCAATGCCGTCGAGCAGGATCCGGCCCTGCGTCACATCGTAGTACCGCAGCAGCAGGCTGATGATGGTCGTCTTGCCCGATCCGGTCGCACCCACGATCCCGATGCGTTGTCCAGGCTCGGCGACAAACGACACGTCGCGCAGCACGAATTCGTCGTCTTTGTAGGCAAACCAGACGTGGTCGAACTCGATGCGACCGGGGCCGTTGAATCGTTTCTCCGTGGATGCCGTCGGTGTCGGCATTTCGACCGGGGTATCAAGCAGGCCAAAGATGCGCTCGGAGGCGGCCATGGCCGCCTGGAGGATGTTGAACTTCTCTGACAGGTCGCTGATCGGCTGAAAGAACCGGCGCGAGTACTGCAGAAACGCGACCAGTGTGCCAAGACTGACCGCACCATCAATCGCCCAGCCGCCGCCAATCAAAATGATCAACGCGCCGGACAGCGACGCCAGCACTTCGATGATGGGGTAAAAAAGGGCGTAATAAAAAATCGACGTGATGTTCACGTCCCGGTGTTCCCGGTTGATGGTTTCGAACTGGTTGTAGCTGCGCGCCTGCTGGCTGAACAGTTGCACCGTGCCCATGCCGGTGAGGTGTTCCTGCATGAACGCGTTCAGCTTGGCGACCAGCGCCAGAAGCTCGGCCTGTCCTGTGGTCGCGGGCAGCTTGTGTTCGAAGGAGCGCATGCCGGCCTCGACCGTCTGCTTGGCTTTGCTGCGCACATAGACCTGGCTGGCCGGGTCTTCGCCCACCAGGACCACGGCCAAGCCGGGAATCAGTCCATGGTCCTTCGTC
>CAYZLT010000538.1:0-1928 GCA_964479175.1 uncultured Solibacteraceae bacterium
GGGACGTGGTCGTCGCCAACGATTCGAAAGTGTTTCCCGCGCGGTTGCTGGGTCGGCGAGCAGGTGGGGGTCGCGCGGAGTGTTTTCTGTTGCACCGTGCCGAGGCGCACGATGACGCGGTGTGGTGGGCGCTCGTCAATCCAGGTCAGCGGTTGCCTCTGGGGGCGCCGATCGATTTCACCGATCCGTCCCGCGCACCAGGAATCACCCTCGTCGGAGAAATCGTTGATCGTGACGCGGAGGGCAGGCGACTGGTGCGCCTGACTGCGTCCGGCACAGACGTCGCCCACGCGATTGACGCGCTCGGTCACATGCCTCTGCCGCCCTACATCCGTCGCCCGGATTCTGCCTCCGACCGCGAGCGGTATCAGACGATGTTTGCGCGGGCGGAAGGGTCAGTTGCCGCGCCGACCGCGGGCCTGCACTTTGATGCGCCGTTGATCGCGTCGCTCGCGGCCGCGGGCATCGGGCAGACGACGGTCACACTGCACGTCGGGTACGGCACGTTCAAACCCGTCAAGGTGGACGATGTGCGTGAACATCGAGTGGAGGCGGAACGGTACGAGGTGCCGGCCGCAGCCGTGCGCGCGATAGCGACGGCCCGCGCGAGTGGAGGACGAGTGGTCGCTGTGGGCACGACCACCACACGGACACTCGAATCGGTGGCTCGCCTGACCGGTGTCGTCAGTGCCGGATCCGGTCGAACGGACTTGTGCATTCTTCCGGGCCACCAGTTTCGCGCGGTGGACATCCTGTTGACGAATTTTCACCTGCCGAAGTCGTCGCTGCTGTTGCTGGTGGCGGCGTTTGGCGGCCGGGATCTGGTGCTCGCGGCCTATCGAGATGCCATCGCCAGAGGATTCGCCTTCTACAGTTACGGCGATGCCATGTTGATAAGATGAGCGCCACGTATGGGGCGACCCAGTGATGCCCGTGTGGAAGCGGGATTTGATTTTGTGTGCGCGGTGCGCCACATCGAACGGCACTGGGATGAATATCGTGACCCGGCTTTTTGGACGGGGCTCAATCCCCACCTGACCGTCAGCGCCAATCCTTTTAATGCCGATCGTTCAGACGTGCCCGCACTCACCCCGGATGTGGTGAGCCACGCTCTCACGCAACTCGATGCGTCGGGATTTCTCGCCACGCCGCCGCTGGTGCCAGAGGCACGCATGGCGCCGATTCGCCGTGCGATGGACACCCTCGCGGCACAGGGAATCCCGACAGGGTTTGCGGCGGTGTACGACGAGTATTACCAGTGTTTTCAGGGACTCAACGCGTTGTTTGATCCGGTGTTGGGTGAGGGCTATCGCTGGGTCGCGCATGGGTTCTGGGCGTTTCGGGTGCCCCAGGCCGATCAGGCGATCAGCGGACTGACCGGAGCAGCGGCGCAACACCGAGACTCGATGGGGCCCGACCCACGCGTGATCGCCGGGCAACGGCCCGGCATCGTGACGGTCTGGCTGGCGCTGACCGACGTGACGCCGGCCGACTCGTGCATCTACGTGGTGCCCAAATACGCCGACAAGGCGTTCGCCACGACAACGCGCGAGGTGACGTGGGACCAGTTCGACATGCAGGACATTCGTGCGCTGCCCGTGCAGGCCGGGGCCGTGGTGGCCTGGTCCACCCATCTGGTGCATTGGGGGAGCCGCAGCACGCCGGAGGCGACGGCGCCCCGCATGGCCATCACCATGTACCTCCAGCGCGCGGACGTGCCGCCGTTCGACTCGTCGATTTTTGACCCGGGCGACATCGTCCCCCTGGAGAGTCGCCTGAAGTGGGTGATTGAGGCCCTGGGTGCCCACGACCTGCTCCGCCGACTGTTTCCCGTTTGAGGTATGATCGCAAGTCTTTGCCGGTGTAGCTCAGCTGGTTAGAGCATGCGGCTCATATCCGCAGGGTCCGGGGTTCAAGTCCCTGCACCG
>CAYZLT010000539.1:0-1927 GCA_964479175.1 uncultured Solibacteraceae bacterium
GGCGGAGGCCGGGGAACTCGCGCTGCGCATCGAGGCGATCGCGGCGCGCGCCGAGGAACTGGCCCGACAGCCGGCCCATCGCGCAGCCTGGGATGTGGTCACGGCGCGTGCCGTGACCACGCTCGCCACCCTGCAGCACTCTTCGGATCGCCCAGCGCATGTGCGCGCAGCGCTCAGCAGCGATCATGAACTGCAGTTTCTGATCCCGCTCGCCTCGGTACCCGACATGCCGAAGGACGCCCCGTTCGATCCGTGGCAGAAGCCAGGTCTGGCGGTCGCGCTGGCCTGTCACGTCATCACCCTCGCCTCCGGTCACGTCCGATCGGCGCACGACCTCGTCATCACGTTTCCCTTGCAGGAGTCACAATCATGAATGCCCGCCTCGCCATCGTTGACGATGATCCGGACTTCACGGAGTTTCTCGCCACCCTGCTGCGTGCGCAGTCCTACGACGTGGACGTGTACCACAGCGGCACCGAGTTGCTCGACGCCCTCAAACGCGGGCACACGCCGCAGGTGATTCTCCTCGATGTCCTGATGCCCAACCTGGATGGTCTCGACACCCTGCGGGCCATTCGCCAGGCGCATCCGACCGCGCAGGTCATCATGTTGTCGGGGCGGCACGCACCGGCCACCGTGATCGAGGCGGTCCGACTGGGTGCCGTCGACTACGTGCTCAAGCCCGGGGATGCCGACGGCATCGGTGAAGCCGCGCTCGAGGCAGCGATCCGCAATGCATTGCAACGCGAGGTCCTGAGCGCCGAGGTGGCCCGCCTCAGCACACAGGTCGCCGACGATCCGGAAGGCACACAGCCGTGCTGGAGCGTCGGGCCGGCGATGCAATCGGTCATGGACATGGTCGACCGCGTGGCCGACAGCTCGGTGGACGTGTTGCTGCGGGGCGAAAGCGGCACCGGCAAGGAGGTTATCGCCCGCGAACTGCACCGCAGGTCCAGCCGCCGCACACGGCCGTTTGTGAAAGTGAACTGCGCCGCGCTGCCGGCGGACCTACTCGAGAGCGAGCTGTTCGGTCACGAACGCGGTGCATTCACCGGCGCGGCTGCCACGCGGATCGGCAAGTTTGAATTTGCCGACACCGGCACGATCATGCTCGATGAAATCGGCGAAATGCCTGCGGGTCTGCAGGCGAAAATTCTCCATGTGCTGCAGGATCGCCAGTTCACCAAGCTCGGCAGCAATCGTCCGGTGGATGTGGACGTGCGGGTCATTGCGGCCACCAATCGCGACCTGGACTCCATGCTGCGTGAACGGACGTTTCGCGAGGACCTGTACTACCGTCTGCAGGTGATTGAATTGCAGATTCCTCCGCTGCGCCAGCGACGGAACGAGATTCCGGCCCTCATTGAGTTTTTCCTCCTCCGCTACGCCCGGCTCTACCGTCGCCCCGCTCCGCGACCCAGCCAACTGCTGCTCCGGACCCTGGCCGAATACGGCTGGCCTGGCAACATCAGAGAGCTCGAAAACACGATGAAACGTTTTGTTGTGCTGCAGGACGAACGCATGATTCTGACGGAACTCAACCGGCCGCGACATGCCGAACCCGCGCCGGCGCACGTCGCGGCTGTCGTCGTCCCGGCGACTCCGCCTGCCGAGAAGGAGCACGCTCCGGTGGCGGCCTCGACCGAGCCCGAAGACGTGCCGCTGGAATTGCTGGAAGACGCCGATGGACAGATCGATCTGCAGGCACTCGCCAAGACAGCTGCCCTGCACGCGCAACGCAAGGCGATCGACCAGGCGCTGGCCCGCTTCCGCTGGAATCGACGCAAAGCCGCGACCTACCTGAGCGTGAGTTACAAGACGCTGCTGAACAAAATGAAGGAATGTGGGATCAGCGAAGCACCGCCATCATAGGAAGCAAAACGGACTGATCCGGTAGAAACGGCGTGCACGTCCTGCGCGCAGGACG
>CAYZLT010000540.1:0-1909 GCA_964479175.1 uncultured Solibacteraceae bacterium
GGTCACCGCCAGTGGATACTCGCCGAAAGACACCGTCCAGCGCAGCTCAACTCCGGATGCCAGACGGCGTGTCCTTCCAGACGCGAGGTCAATCGCATACGGGCGTGGTGCCATCGGGCGTCACGCGCGCATTGGCCCACTGTGTCGGAAGAATCGCGTCGAGCGGATCGAACGCCTGGCTGCTCCGGCGATGTCGGAACAACTGCGGCAATCGTTCTTCGTTGATCCGCAAGACGATGAGGGCGCCAGCTGGCGTGCGGGTCAGCAGCACTCGCGTCCCGTCGAGCGTCCACGAGATCGAACTCGCGCCGCCTCGAGTGCGGTCGCTGGTCAGCACGCTCCAGCTGCCTGACCCTGGCTTCATCATGGCGACCTGAGTCTGATTGTCGACCATGGCCACAAACGCGAGATCCTGCCCATTGGGCGACCTGCGCGGGCCCCACGCAACCGGCCGCGGTCTGGATTCAGCGAATCGGTGCGTCTTCAGAACGCCGGGTGTTGGTGCGGGAGTCGGTAAGTGCGTATGGCCCACGAGTGTCGCCGGACGGCCGCTGGCTCGCGTATGCGCTGTCCCTGCCTGTGGGAGGCGGGCTCGCTTGAGATAGGGCCGCCACAGAGACTCTTCGACATTCAGACCCAGGGGCTGGTCGGCAATCAACCGCACAACGTCGAAGTCGCCGCAAACGGCCAGAAGTTCCTCGTCAACTCGATCGTGGGTGGCAGCGGCAATGTGCCTCTTGAAGTGACGCTCAACTGGAGGGCGGGGGGCAGGAAGTAGTACCGGCGCTACGCGAGGCGGTTCGCTAACGAAGCCGACGCATCTGTTCGAGCTCGGCGCGCAGGGGACGCCAGTACTCGCGGTCCTTGGCGCGTTCGGCGAGTTCTTCCTCGAGCAGGGTGCGTGTGAGCAGGTTCTCGTCTCCGCTGGCGGCATGGCGCAGCAATGGCCGGCGAGACATCAGGCGACGACACAGGGCCGGGTCACGGCGAGAGAGATCGATCAACAGTTCCGGTGTCCGCAGTTCACGGAACCAGAAGCGACGCTGGGCGGGAGACTGGGTCCGCACGTGTTCGAAGTAGTGCGCCTCCACCAGTCGGCGGATCATCGGCCAGTCCTTGTCTCGCTGTGTCTTCTTGGCCAGAACGAGGTCGGCCACCGACAACAGGTCGCACCGCACATCACCGGGAAGGGCGATCGTCGTTCGTCGCCTCCAAAGGCCATCGAAGGCGCCGACGCCCCTCATTTTCGCCATCAGGTCGACCCGCATGCGCCAGGCGTCTGGGTGGTGGCACCTGAAGTGCACGGCGTGGCCTCGCCGCAGCATGCCGGCGGTCAGTGGGGGGACCGCGATCAACTGCGCCTGGAGATCTGCCAGTGCCCGCCGCAGGCGCGCCAGGTTGGTCGCGTCCGCCACGATGGCCAGGTCCGTGTCCCGGCTAAACTCCGCCGCGCCGTAGAACACGCACGCCTGACCGCCCATCAGGAGTGCGCGGACGCGGTGCGTGCGCATCGAAGAAAGGACTGTGAGTATCGGGTTCGGGATCAAGCGACCCTCCAAGCGCCAGGTACACGCGCCACAACTTCTCGCTTTCGTGCCACCGCTGGGCCGGCGTGAGGCGGTACCACTCGGCCCATTCAGCGCCGACCAGGTCGTTGGCGTTCATCGACCCATTGTAACGTCGCGATCGCGTTGAGCGCGCCGTGTCGCTACCGTCCCCCCGCCACCGGTCGGAATCGCCAGATGCGACCCAGGGCCGTGTTGAAGGTCGAGACAATCTGCCGCCGACACACTGTCAGGACGCGCGAACATCTTGACGAAAGGTTTGTACCGGTAGGGAGTCAGGGCACGAAAGTCCCTGAATAGCTGCTCGGATTCCGCCAGCCACTGCGCGGGAGAGCCCGTCGCTC
>CAYZLT010000541.1:0-1891 GCA_964479175.1 uncultured Solibacteraceae bacterium
GCAATACCAAAAATCTCGACGGGTCGTCCATCGCGGCACCGGCCGCCGGCGGCCGTGGTGGTGGCATTGCCAATGAACGCGCCAACTGGGACGCTCCCTACATCGTCAGCCCCCACAATCCCAAGAGCCTGCTGTGGGCCACCAACTTCCTGTATCGCACGGAGGATCGCGGAGACTCCTGGACGCGCATCAGCCCAGACCTGACGCGGCAGTTGGACGCGGCGGAAGTGTCGATCATGGGCAAGCAGTGGGATCGCGCGACGACGGTGGGCTTCAACCGCGCCACCACTGCGCTGAGCAACATCGTCTCCGTGGACGAGTCGCCGCTGCTATCGGGGCTCATCTACGCAGGGACCGATGATGGTCTGCTGCAGGTCACCGAAGACGGCGGCACCACATGGCGCAAGACCGAGGATTTTGCCGGTGTGCCGAAGTACACGTACGTCGCCGACGTGATGGCGTCGCCGAAGGACGCAAACGTGGTGTTTGTCACGTTGAACGACTGGCAGCGCGGTAACTACAAGCCGTACGTGGCGCGCAGCAACGACCGTGGCCGTACGTTCACGTCAATCACCGGGAACCTGCCGGCGCGCCATCCGGCGTGGTCGATCATTCAGGATCACGTGAACCCGAATCTCCTGTTTCTGGGCACCGAATACGGATTGTTCTTCACCGTGGATGGTGGCGCGCACTGGGTGCAGCTCAAGGGCGGTCTGCCCACGGTGCAGGTGCGCGATATGGACGTGCAGAAGCGCGAGAACGACCTCGTCCTTGGCACGTTCGGCCGGAGCTTCTATGTGCTCGACGACTACAGCGCCCTGCGAGGCGTGTCGGCTCAGAGCCTGGCTCAGGAAGCGCAGTTGCTTCCGCTGCGCCACGCGTACCAGTTCAACACCAGGAATCAGATTCGCCCAGCGCAGAGCGATTGGAGGGCGCCCAATCCGCCCTACGGAGCGATCCTGACGTATCACCTTCGCGATGCGGCCCCTGCGGGCACGCAGTGGGCGATCACCATCAGCGACGACACGGGTCGTGAAGTTCGGCGGATCGATTTGTCTGGCGAGGGTGGCGTCAAGCGCGTGGTGTGGAACCTCGCGGAGGCGCCTCCGGCAGCGGCGGCTCCGGGGCCGGAAACGTGGTGGAGTGCAAGGGGCCGGGGTACGGCGGCAACGAGCAGGAGGTCAACATCGGTATCGTCAAGGCGACTGTCCTCGACCAGAATGGCGCTCCGGCGGCGCAGACGTCGCCGCTCCCCGACAGCTTCACGGAGCGCCTCGAGTACAGCTTTACGCTGATCGCCGAGTTCGTGCCGGCGCTCTTTGGTGCCCTGGTGATCCTGTTCGCCGGGTATCTCGCGGCCAAGCTGATCGAGAAAGGTGCGCACCGGGTGCTGCGCCGCGTGCGGTTCAACGACGTCCTCGACCGCGGCGGCGTGCTCGAAGCGGTGGCACGCTCCGGAACGCCGATCAATCCGTCCCGCGTCGTCGCGTCGTTCCTGTTTTGGGGCGTGATGTTCTCGGTGCTGCTCATCGCCGCGAATGCGATCGGGCTCGAGTCGCTGGCCGGTGTGTTCAGCGAGCTGCTGTCGTACATCCCCGGCATCATCGCTGCGCTGGTGATCGTGATCGTCGGCATCGTGCTGGGCGGGTTCGTTGAGGGGCTGATTCGGGCGGCGGCTGGCGCGGTGCACGGTGCGGCAGCGCTCGCCCGCATCGGGCGCGGCAGCGTCATCGTCTTGGCGGTCGGGCCGCTCCGCAACCTGGCGAACCTGCTCAAATCCCGTGGCGACAAACAATGCCCGTTGGACGGGAAAGACTTGGTCGCGAAGAAGGTGCGGCGACTCGACGTGATGGGTGGCATTGCCGATTATTCCGGCTCGCTGGTCTTGCAA
>CAYZLT010000542.1:0-1876 GCA_964479175.1 uncultured Solibacteraceae bacterium
ATGATGATGTGAGACCAGCCCTGCCGCCGCGCGCGCTCGAGGATGGCGTGGGCTTCGTGGGCGGTGTTGTCGACCGGTTCGGGCAGGACGTCCACGGCCGATTCCGGCACCCCGAGATGCGCCACCATCACACCTCGGCCGATGTCGCCGTCGTTCGGAATGGTGATGCCGCGGGCGTTCAACAGACGTTCTGCGGGTTCGGTGCCGCCCCGGCTCAATACGATGTGCCGTGCCGCCCCGGCCTTGTAGAGTTCGGCGGCCTCCAGCCAGCGGTCGGAGCGGGAACCGCCCAGGACGTAGATGGCATCGGCCTGGGTGGCCGGGTCGATCGGGTCCACGCGGACCAGTATCCGGCCGGCGCCGATGATCGTGACGGCCCCGAGCAACAGCCCGAGGCCCAACACGAAACGCCGCAAACGCGATCGAGTGATCAGGGGGAAGGGTGGGGAATAGGCGAAGGGCGATTCAACTATTCAACTATTCAACTATTCATCAAGCAGGCGCACTTCACCGGCGCGGGGCCCCTTGGGGGAATCCTCGACGATGTACTCCACCTGCTGGCCTTCACGCAGCAATTCAAACACCGCGCCGCGGATGGCGGACCGATGGAAGAAATGCTCCACACCACTTTCGTCCCGAATGAACCCGAAACCCTTGTCGATCAACAGCCGTGCAATCGTGCCATTGGGCATGATTGAGTCCTCCGAGGGGCGCGAAGCCCCATAAATTAAATTGAGATCCGGCGGCCAGTCTAGGCACGGGTGCTGTGGCAAGTCAAGCCGGGGCCGCCCAGAGGAATTGCCTCAGTGGCCCATTGCCTCATTCGGTCATGTATAATCACGTCTTCGTGTGTGGGCCTGTGGCGCAGCTGGGAGCGCGCCTGGATGGCATTCAGGAGGTCACCGGTTCGATCCCGGTCAGGTCCACCAATTTTCACCTCAGTGGCAGGTGACAATTGCCCGCCGCAGCGGCGCAGCCGCGAAGGAGGGCCCTCCAAATTGAATCCCCGCCCCCAAATCTCCGACACTGCTGAAGAGCTCCGCGACCTCCGCTGGCGGCGCGAGGGCACCCGTCAGGTCGAAACCGCCATCGATGCGGAGCGTTTTGTTGAACAGGTCGGGTTTGCTGCCTGCCTGACCGACTCACGTCGCCCCGGGCCGTCACTGTATGTGGCCGTGTGTGGACGACGGGATGCGGTAATGCCGCGCAACGTCCAGAAGGATCCGGAGTCGTCGCTCACGTGGCAAATCAAGGACGAGGTGGTCCGGCGCGGGCAGGTCTACTACGGCAAACTCACGCGTGGCAAAACGATGTTCATCGCGCCGAGGATGATTCCCTGGTTTCACGCGGTGTGGGGTGTGCGGCGCGCGGACGAGCGCACCCGCCTCAGCAAAGGTGCCCGGGCGATTCTTGCCGTCCTCCGGACAGAGTGGGAGATGGCCACCTCCGACCTGCGCGAGGAGTCCGGCGTGGTGGATCGCAAGGCCTTCACCAAGGCCATCGACGAATTGCAGGCGGCCATGATCGTCGTGCCGAGCGAGGTGGTGTATCTCCCGAAATTCACCTACATCTGGACTCTCGCGGTCGGACGATTTCCTGACGCGCTCAGAAAACGCGTCGCGCGCGAGATGGCACTGCTCGAGATTGCCCGGTGTTTTCTGGAGAACGCCGGGATGACCATCCCTGCCGAACTGTCCAGAGTGACCGGCCTGTCACGGGCTGACGCCGGCCTCGGCAACCGGGCGCTGGTGGCCGAGGGGGTGGCCACGTCTCCGGAGCGAGGCGTTTACATCCTCACCCCGCCGACAGCCGTTTTCACACCCGTGTAGCTTGCCGATCGATGTCTTTGTAGGGCGTGGGCTTCAGCCCCGCCATC
>CAYZLT010000543.1:0-1869 GCA_964479175.1 uncultured Solibacteraceae bacterium
AGGCAATGAGGCAATGAGGCAATGAGGCAATGAGGCAGCGTGGCACGACGCCTTTCATTGCCCCATTGGCCCATTGCCTCATTTTACAAAGCGTCAGTATCGAACGGGGCTATCGCCGATGCCGAGGATCGAGCAGGCGACTCGGGGCTTCAGGCCCAGGGCGTGGGCTTTGGTCACCACCTGGGGTTCGTCGGCTCCGGGGTTGAGCCAGACGATGGGGATGTGCTTCTGGGCGATGTCTTCGATCACGCTCATGCCGATTTCAGCGGGGACATACACGCTGACCTCGTCAATCTCGCCCGGGTAATCGAGCACGCTGGCGTAGGCCTTCTCCCCTTCTATTTCTTCGGCAGACGGGTGGATCGGGACGACGGTGTAGCCCTGCTGGCGGAAGGCGCGGACGGCTTTGTTTCCAAACTTGCGGCGATCACTCGACGCGCCGACGATGGCGACGACAGGCATCCTGTCATCTTATCGAAGTCCCGGGGTTCCTGGGTGCTCGGGGTCCGGTCGGGGTTCGCAGTAGAATCGCGGCATGGAAGCCCACGCGGCGGTCACTGCGGCCTTGCAGGCGGAGGTCCGCATTCGACTCGCGGTGATCTTTGGATCGTCTGCCCGTGGCACCGCCTCGTCGAAGAGCGACCTCGACATCGGTGTGCTCGGGCTGCCGATCTGCGACTTGCCGAAGGTGGCCGTCCAACTCGGACGCGTGGCGAAACGTGAGGTTGACCTGATTGACCTCGCGTCGGCTCCTCCTCTGCTGCGTGTGGAAATTGCGCGAGACGGTGTGCTGCTCCTGGCGCGGCCTGCTTATCTGTGGTCTGACTTCCGGGGCCAGGCCTTGATCGATTGGTGGGACTGGGCTCCGTACGCCAGACGGTTCGGAGCCGCAGCCATGGCGCGACTCAGCGCAGGTGGCCGATGATGGTCCACCGGGACGTCGTCACCGCGCGGGTCACCAGAGCGACGGCCTGGCTCGCAGATGCAGAGCAACTGTTCGCGCACGATGAGGAGGCCTTCGTCGACGCCACACGAGAGCGCGACCTGGCGCTCTTTTATTTGTTCCTCGCCCTCCAAGAGTGTATCGACTTGGCAGCTCATTGGGTGGCAGACGCCAACTGGGGAATGCCCGACGACGCCGGTTCGACGTTTGATGAGCTCGCCGACCGCCACGCCATCCCGAGGGATCTGGCCGATCGCTTGCGCGAAGGCGTCGGACTGCGCAATCGCATCGCCCACGGCTACGCATTGCTTGACTACAGACGGGTGCGCTCCGAGGCACTTGTCGGGATCCCGTCGCTCAAGGACTTCCTTGCGGCGGTCGGGCGGGAAGCCGGGATATAGGACGGGGCCTTTCGGATCGAAGGTGTGTCCCCAGAATCACTCCGATCGAAGCACCGTGGCCGGGTCGACGCGGCTGGCCTCGCGGGCGGGCAGCCACGCGGCGACGGCGCCGGCTGCAACGAGCAGGCAGGAGACGAGCACGAGCGTTCCCGGATCGCGGGCGTCGACCCGGTGGACAAACGCCTGCAGGTATTCCCCGGTCCACCACGCGACGGCCACTCCCCCGACGGCGCCGCCCACCACGGGCCAGAGGGCAGACATCAGGACAAACCGATGCAGCCGACCGGGCGTGGCACCAAGCGCGAGGCGCACCCCCATCTCGCGTCGCCGAAGGCGCACTTCAAATGCCGTCACGGCATAGAGGCCGACACACGCGAGCACGAGGGCGACGACCGCGAACGACCCGAAGAGTATGGCGCGGAAGCGCTGGTCGCGGAGCGCACTGACCAGCCGATCGTTTACGGGAGTAGCGACCACACGTCCCGTGTTGCCCACAGCGGCGAGGCGGCGTTGCATGTCCTCGAC
>CAYZLT010000544.1:0-1861 GCA_964479175.1 uncultured Solibacteraceae bacterium
GACCTGATCATTCGCAACCTCGCGACCGGCGCCGATGTGACCATCGCGGAAGTCACGGAATTGTCCTGGAACAAGGGCGGGTCGTGGCTGGCCTATGCGGTCTCGTCACCGGATGCGGCCAAGGATGGCGCGTTCGCGCGACAGATGAGTGATGGCGCCGTGCGCACGTTGCACGCCGGGAAGGGTCGGTACAAGAGCTTCGCGTTTGACGAGGCCGGCACGCAGCTCGCGTTCCTGAGCGACCAGGCCGAATACGAAAAGCCCGTGTCACCCTTCCGTGTCTACTACTGGAAGGCCGACGACCGTGCAGCCGCCGAACTGATCTCCGGCGCCACGCGCGGCATGCCCGCAGGCATGGTGGTCCACGATTCCGCGCCGTCGTTCTCGGAAGACGGCAAGCAGCTCCGCATCAACACGGCGCCACCGCCACCACCTCCCGTCGATCCGAAGGCGACCAAGCCGATCAACGTGGACCTCTGGCACTACAAGGACGCCCAGCTGCAGCCGATGCAGCGGGTGCGCGCCACGCAGGAGCGCAATCGCAGCTACCGCGCCGTGATGCACCTCGGCGACAAGCGGTTCGTGCAACTGGCGACGCCGGATCTGCCCAGCGTGACTCCAGGTACCAACCCCAACTGGGCCCTGGGCACATCGTCTTTGCCGTACGAGCAGGAAATTTCCTGGGACCAGACGTACAACGACGTGTTCCTGGTGGACGTGCGGACCGGGCAGCGCCGCCGCCTGCTTGAAAAGGCCGGCTCAGGCGCGACGTTGTCGCCCGGCGGACAGTACGTCATGTTTTTCGATCCGACCAACGGCCACTGGTATTCGCAGCGTGTGTCGGATGGCCTGCGCGTCAACTTGACCGAGCGCTTGCCCGTGAAGTTCTTCAACGAGTCCCACGACTCACCAAGCCTGCCCGGCTCCTATGGAACCGCCGGCTGGACCGAAAACGATCGCTCGGTGTGGATCAACGACCAGTTCGATATTTGGGAGATCCGTCCGGACGGCACGAGCCCACGCAACGTCACCGGGGGGGAGGGACGCAAGCAGCAGATCGTCTTCCGCTACCGCAACCTCGATCCCGAACAGCGCACCATCCCTTCGTCGGGTCCGGTGTTGCTCTCGGCGACCAACGACGTGACCAAGGCGTCCGGCTTCTATCGGATGGCGAGTGCCACGGCGGCGCCGCAGCAGATCGTGATGCTCGACAAAGCCTTCGGCGCGGTGACCAAGGCGAAAAACGCCGACCGCATGATGTTCACGTTGTCGCGTTTTGAAGAGTTCCCCAACGTGTGGGTGAGTGACGCGAACTTCGGCAACATGCAAAAGGTGTCGGATGCCAACTCCCAGCAGGCCGAATACGTCTGGGGCAAATCCGAGATCGTCGAGTACATCAACGCCGACGGCATCAAGCTCCGCGCGATTCTGACCAAGCCGGACAACTTTGATCCGACTAAAAAGTATCCAATGATGGTCTACATCTACGAGGAGCTGTCGAACGGTCTGCACGGCTATTCGGCGCCCAACGTCGGCACAAGCGTGAACGTCACCCGCTACGTCAGCAACGGTTACGTGGTGCTGCGGCCGGACATCATCTACAACACGGGCTTCCCCGGTGAAGACGCCGAGAAGTGTGTCATCCCCGCCGTCAACACCATCGTCGCGCAGGGGTACATCGATCCGAAGCGGATCGGCATCCAGGGCCACTCGTGGGGCGGCTACCAGATCACGCACCTGATCACGCGCACGAACATGTTCGCGGCGGTGCAGGCCGGCGCGTCGGTCGCCAACATGATCAGCGCCTACGGCGGCATTCGCTGGGGCACGGGCATGGTGCGGCAGTTCCAGTACGAAAAGA
>CAYZLT010000545.1:0-1853 GCA_964479175.1 uncultured Solibacteraceae bacterium
GCAACGACGGCCGCGTGTGGGTGCCCAAAAATCAGGGTGACAAACGCCACCCGAACGACATCCCCGAATCCGAGCGCGACTATTACCTCGAACGGAAATACCCGAGCTTCGGCAACCTCGTTCCCCGCGACGTGGCGTCACGCAACGCGAAGCTGGTGTGTGACGACGGCCGGGGGGTGGGAGATTCCGGCCTGGCTGTGTATCTCGACTTCAAGGATGCGATCGGCCGCCTTGGTGAGCCCATGGTCGCAGGTCGCTACGGCAACCTGTTCGACATGTACCGGAAGATCACCGACGAAAATCCGTACAAGGAACCGATGCGGATGTATCCGGCCATCCATTACACGATGGGCGGGCTGTGGGTGGACTACAACCTGATGTCGACGATCCCGGGCCTGCATGTGCTGGGTGAAGCGAACTTCTCCGACCACGGCGCGAACCGCCTCGGCGCCTCGGCGTTGATGCAGGGACTCGCCGACGGATACTTCGTGATTCCATACACCCTCGCCCACTACATGGCGTCCACGCCGGTGCCACAAGTCACGACCGACCACGACGCGTTCAAGGAAGCCGAAAACAACGTCCAGGAGCGCATCAACACGATGCTCTCGGTCAAGGGATCCAAAACGCCGCGCGCGTTGCATCGGGAACTCGGCCGTCTGCTCTGGGATGAAGTCGGCATGTCGCGCACGGACGCCGGACTCAAACGTGCGCTCGCCAAAATTCCACAGTTGCGAGACGAGTTCTGGCAGAACGTCTCGGTGCCCGGTGACGCCAACAACATGAACAAGAACCTCGAATACGCCGGCCGTGTCGCCGACTACCTCGAGTTTGGCGAACTCCTGGCGATGGACGCGCTGCACCGCACGGAATCGTGCGGCGGGCACTTCCGCGAGGAAAGCCAGACGCCCGACGGTGAAGCCAAGCGCGACGATGAGAGTTTTTCGTATGCGGCAGCCTGGCAGTATCAGGGCGTGGGCAGCGCACCCACGCTGCACAAGGAACCGCTGTCGTTTGAGCACGTGAAGCCGTCGCAACGGAGCTACAAGTAATGAAGGTGCATCTGAAAGTCTGGCGTCAGGCGGGCCCCCTGGCACCGGGCAGACTCGTGGACTACACCGCCGACAACGTGTCGCCGGACATGTCGTTTCTCGAGATGCTCGATTCGGTCAACGAGACGCTCATCGCCAAAGGCGAGGAGCCCATCGCGTTTGACTCCGACTGTCGCGAAGGCATCTGCGGCACGTGCGGCGTCATGGTGGACGGTCGCCCCCACGGGCCCGACTCGTGCACCACGGTCTGCCAGTTGCACATGCGCCGGTACAAGGACGGCGACACGATCGTGATTGAACCGTGGCGCGCGATGGCGTTCCCGCTCATCAAAGATCTGGTCGTGGATCGTGCCGCGTTTGATCGCATCATCCAGTCTGGCGGGTACACCTCGGTCAACACCGGCGGTGCGCAGGACGCCAACGCGATCCTGATTCCGAAGACGATCGCGGACGAGGCATTCGAGTCCGCCATGTGTATCGGCTGTGGGGCCTGCGTCGCGGCCTGCAAGAACGCGTCAGCGGCGCTCTTCACCTCCGCCAAAATCACCCACCTCGCCCTCCTGCCCCAGGGCCAGGTCGAAGCCAAAACGCGCGTCGTGGCGATGGTGGACGCGATGGACACTGCCGGATTTGGCGGCTGCTCCAACGAGGGCGAATGTGAGGCGGTCTGCCCGAAGGGCATCTCGCTCAGAAACATAGCGACCATGAACAAGGAATTCCGGCGGGCGATTCTCTCGTAGTCCCGAGGTCCCGAGGTCCCGAGGTCCCGAGGTCCCGAGGTCCCGAGGTCCCGAGGTCCCG
>CAYZLT010000546.1:0-1851 GCA_964479175.1 uncultured Solibacteraceae bacterium
GTCGACGATCTGCACCAGACGCGGCAGGAACACCACGCTGGATAAGCCGCCAAAGGCGCCAACGATCAGCCCCAGTCGCCCGAGCGCACCAATGTTGGCGATCAGGGCGAGGTCACCGAACCACGCGGCGCACCAGATCACGAACTGCCCCTGAATCGCGTAATACACGGCGCTCGGCAGCGACGGTGCGAGATACCGCACCACCTTGCGCTGCAGCGCAGCCACCGGTGTCTCAGCCGCAGGCAATCGTCCTTCGTGCGCCACCCACGTCAGCACACACGCCGACACCAGCGCGGTCGCCAGTGCCGACACCGGATCGTGAAGACCGACGACGATCAGCACAGCGGCGACACCCAGCCGGGCAAGAGCGGCGGTCACCTCCGCGCGATAACTGCGCGCGTACGCGCCTTCAAGGCGAAGGATGACGATGCGGGTCGTGCCCTGGACCTGGACCCACACCGTGGCCACCACCAGCACGCTGATGAGCCCGATCGTCGCCGGCGTCAGCCCCTCGCTGCGTCCCCACCACAGGAGCACGCCGATCGCGATGGGAGTGCCCGCGAGAAGCATCCATCGGCGCAGCGACAGCACCGCACTCACCATGTTGGCGTACGGTTCCTTGCCCTGTTTTGATTGATGAAAGAAGTGCAGCAGCGCCGACGAGCTGCCCAGGTCGGTGGCGAAGGAAAACGTCAGCAGCACAGACGTCGCCATCGTGTAGATGGCAAAGTCGTCAACCGAGAGCGTGCGGATGAACAGGAGGCCGGTGGCCATCGCGGCCACCTGTTGCGTCAGGTGGACCGCAAAAAACGCCCCTGCGACCCTGGTCCACCGGCGCGCCGTTCCCAACGGAAGGACGGTGGGCTGAGGGTCCATACCCGGCTACTGCTTGAGTGCCGTAATCATCGCGGGCACCACCTCGAAGAGGTCACCGACGATCCCGTAGTCGGCAATTTCAAAGATGGGCGCTTCGGCGTCCTTGTTGATGGCCACGATGGTCCGTGTGCCCTTCATGCCGACCACGTGCTGGATGGCACCGGAGATGCCCAACGCGAGATAGAGCTTCGGGGCGACGGTCTGCCCCGAGCTGCCGACCTGACGTTCCATGGGGAGCCACCCGGCGTCACAGATGGGGCGTGAGGCCGCGAGTTCTGCGTTGAGGGCCTCGGCGAGCTGTTTGGCGAGCTCCAGATGTTCGGGGCCCTTGATGCCGCGGCCAACCGACACGATGCGTTCGGCCTGCGTGAGGTCAACCGCCTGTTTCGCCTCGCGGAACGGAGCGTCGGGCTTCTGACGAATAGCCGACGCGTCCACCTGCGCTGCCACCTGACGAACCGCGACGGGCGCACTGCCCTTTTTTACCGCATCGATCCGGAAGGCGCCAATCTGGAACGTCACGATGTGCGGGCCCGCGCCCTCAAGCACCACGTCCGCATTGACCTTGCCCTGGAACATCAACCGCACATAGACGTGCGCGCCCTCAGCGGCCTTGTGCGCGACGCAGTCAGCCGCGAGTGGCGCGTTGAGACGCGCGGCGAGTTTGGGCGCGAAGTCGCGTGTCTGATACGTGTGCGGCAACACCACGTGTGTGGGATTTTCAGCCGCGACGAGCGCGGCCAGTGCCGCGACAAATCCATCAGGGGTGTAGACGCCAAGCGCCTCGTGTTCAAGGGCGATCACGCCGGCCACGTCGGCCGCCGCGAGTTCCCCGGCCGGGCCACTGACGGTCGCACCAGGCACCACGATCGTGACCGGTCCGCCCATCTGCTGCGCGGCGGCAACCACTTCCCACGACGCCCGGTTGAGCACGCCGTCCTTCTGCTCTGCGATGACGAACATCATGATTAAAAC
>CAYZLT010000547.1:0-1844 GCA_964479175.1 uncultured Solibacteraceae bacterium
AGGCGAACATCAAGCCGCGCCTGCGGATGACGTCGCTGTATTTCATCGCCAACTCGCTGAACTACCTGGTCGCGGGCACAGGCAACCGGTGCGAGTTGTCGATTGGCTACTTCACCAAATACGGCGATGGCGGCAGCGACGTGTTGCCGATTGGCAACCTGCTCAAGAGCGAGGTGCGTGCGTTCGCGCAGCAACTGGGCGTGCCCGCCCCGATCATCGACAAGGCCCCGTCAGCCGGGCTCTGGATCGGGCAGACCGACGAGGCGGAAATGGGTTTTAGCTACGACATGCTCGAGTCGTATCTGACCAGCGGCGCATCCGCCGTCCCGGCCGACGTCGCCAAGCGCATCGAGTCCCTGCACAACGGTTCAGCGCACAAGCGCAAAATCGCCCCGATCCCGCACGACCTCTGAAGCCCTTCATTCAACTATTCGACATGCAGATCCATGTTGAAACAGAATCAGGGCCCTACCTGACGCCGTGGGAGCGGCGCGGTTCGGCGCCGCCTTCCACCGTGCCTTTGGCCGCATTCACGAGTGCGACGGCGGCATACCCCTGGCCGACTTCTCCCTTGCGTGCGATCTTCGCGAACGAGTGCCCCATCACTTCCAGCTTCTCAAGCAGTGTGCGCGGGAACCGATCCTCGATCTGCACGCGTGATCCGGTGGCCGCGTTGCCGATGAGCATGCGTGGCGCTTCGATCGCGCGCTGTGCCCCGAGGCCGCCATCCACGACGTTGAGAATGATGTTGTAGACCGACGCGGGAATCCACGCGTTGCCGGCCGCACCGACTGCGAGCCGCGGCGTGAAGCCGGGGATTCCGTAGCTGCCGGGATCCACGTCATTGGGCGCAAAGAGCAACGTCGGCACACTCGTCGACGAGTGCCGCTGCAGCGGAAGCATCGATCCGTACCCGGTGCCGCGACCACCGCGGAAGTGATCGTTGTACAAAAACCCGAGTCCCTTCGACACGTAGAAGTTGCCGCCCCACGTGGACAACGTCTGCGTGATCGCCACCATGTTGCCGTCGGCATCGGCGGCGGCGAACGCCGTCGTACCTGTCTGGATCTCTACGGTCCAGGGTTCAACGGTCCAGGGTCCAGGGTTCCCTGCGGGTTGGGTCCCGAGGTCCCGACGTTCCGCGGGGGCGCCGCCGCGGCCGCGACCGCCGCCTTGCGGCACGATGTAGGCCTTGGCGGGGTTGATCAGCTTGAAGCGCTCGAGCGCATGACCGGGCTCCAAGTGGTTGCCGAGATTGATCGGCCACCGTTCGGGATCGGCAATCTGCGCGCCGCCATCACGCACGCGCCACGCTTCAATCGCGTAGTGCGCGTAGTCGACATCGTTGACCACCGTCGCGCCCGGCTTTGGTGTGTAGTTGTCGAGAATCTGCAGGGTCTCAATCAGCGTGAGCCCGTTCGACACAGGTGGCCCGACCGAATACACGAGGTGTCCGCGATATTTGCCCACGAGGGGCTTGCGCTCCATCGCGCGATACTGCGCGAGATCCTCCAGCGAGAGAATGCCGCCGTTGGCCGCCATGTCGTCCGCGATGCGCTTCGCAATGCTGCCGCGATAAAACGACTGGCCACCCTCCTTCGCCAACACCTTCAACGTCTCGGCGTAGTCGGTGTTGATGAATCGATCGCCGCGCGTGGGCACCTTGCCGCCGGGCAGATAAATTTTCGCGGCGTCTGGATATTTCGCGAAGCGCTCCCGACCGGTGGCGATGGTCGTCGGCAACGCGTCGTCGAGGATGTATCCCTTCTCAGCCAGTTCGATGGCCGGCGCGAGAATCTGTTCCCACGTGACCTTCTTGCTGCCGTACTTCTGAAACAACAGAT
>CAYZLT010000548.1:0-1838 GCA_964479175.1 uncultured Solibacteraceae bacterium
TGGGTCGCGATGTGGCGATCAAGATTCTGCCGGAAGTGTGTGCGACCGACGCGGACCGCCTCGCGCGATTCGAACGTGAGGGCCGGGCGGTGGCGGCACTTTCGCACCCCAACATCCTTGCGATCTACGACTTCGGGCGAGAGGGCGTCACCGCGTACGCGGTCATGGAGTTGCTTGAGGGGCAGACGCTGCGCGATCGGCTCGCCTCGGGCGCCTTGCCTCACCGCGCAGCGGTCGCGTACGGCGTCCAGATTGCGCACGGTCTGGCCGCGGCCCACGACAAGGGCGTCGCGCACCGCGATCTGAAGCCCGAGAACCTGTTCATCGCGGCCGATGGGCGGGTGAAGATCCTCGACTTTGGTCTCGCGAAGGTGCTCGACCGGGGGACAGCTGTCAACACCGTCACGATCCCCGGCCACACCGTGTCCGGCACCGTCCTGGGCACTGCGGGGTACATGGCACCCGAACAGGTGCGTGGCCTGGCGGTGGATCACCGCGCAGACATCTTCGCGTTTGGCGCGGTGCTGTACGAGATGCTCAGCGGCCACCGGGCCTTCCGCGGCGACTCTGCCGCCGACACGCTCAGCGAGACCCTCAACTGTGATCCGCCGGAGCGTACGCCCACGGGTGAATCGTATCCCGCGGCCGTCGATCGGATCGTGCGGCGCTGTCTGGAGAAGCGCCCTGAGGCGCGCTTCCAGTCAGCGCACGATCTCGCGTTCGCACTCGAGACGACCGGTGGCAGCGCCCGTTCGACCGCCGCGATCGCGGCCAGTGATGTGGACGAGGCGCGCCCCCGCCGGGGCGCACTCGTGCTGGGCATCGTGGCCTTGGTTGTCCTGGCCGGCGCCGCAGGGTGGTTCGCTACGAGCGGCGCGTCGGCCCCGGCCGTGACACGGGTGTCAGGACAATTTTCATACGTGCTCCCCGACGGAGTGGTCTTCACGCGCACGGGCCGTCGCACCGTGGCGATTTCTCCCGACGGGAGAACGATCGCCTTTATCGCAAACCAGGAGATCTACCTCCGCCACCTGCACGAGCTCGAGGCGCGGCCGATCCGGGGGACCAAACTGGATCCGGCAGACCTCACGTTTTCACCGGATGGCAAGTCGCTTGCGTTTTTTGTACCCGCCTCCATGCTTGGCACACTCGAGGGGGCGACGCTCAAGAAAGTTGCGATCGCAGGCGGGCCGGTCACGACGGTGTGCCCGGCCGATCAGCCCTCCGGTGTGTGGTGGCAAGGCACGCGCATCGTCTTCAGCACGGGCAACAGGATTGCGGTGGTGGCCGAGACTGGCGGGATGCCGGAGACGCTGGTTGAGGTGGCGCCCGGCAGTGGCGAGTGGCTGGCGCAGCCGCAGTTCATCAATGACGGCCACGATCTGCTGTACCAGGTGCGTGCTCCCGGTCAGGAGTTCGACGTGGTCGTGCAGAGGGTGGGCAGCTCCGAGCGAAGGGTGTTGCTCACTGGCGCGACCAATGCCCGTGTGCTTCCGACCGGGCACCTGATCTTCGTGCGTGACGACACTCTGTTTGCGCAAGCGTTCGACAGTGCGACCCAGCAACTGGTGGGAGGCGCGGTGTCGCTCATTGAAGGTGTGCGCCCAGCCTTCAATTCCGGAGGCAGCCACGCGGCGGTCGCTGACAACGGGACACTCGTCTTCGTGCCAGGGCGCGGGACTGCCCTTAGTGATCTCCTTTGGGTCGATCGACACGGCCGGGAGGAGGCGACCGGCGCCCCTGCCATGGCGTACGACCATGTGCGGCTCTCGCCCGATGGCAAACGCGTCGCGATCAGCGCTGGAGCCGACCTGTGGCTGTGGGACTTCTCGACGAAG
>CAYZLT010000549.1:0-1834 GCA_964479175.1 uncultured Solibacteraceae bacterium
AGTCCGGTCCTCAATCCCGCTCTGCGCCCGGTGATGGGGTTCGACGATGTACAGGCGTTGATGGAGGAGCCGCCGGAACCTGGACCGGCGCGACCTGGAGGCGGCAGTCGTCCGACGCGCCCGAGGCTTGGTGTGGACTTTGTGCAACGGGACGCACACAACCGTGACCTCGGCCGCAACGGCGAAGAGTGGGCCATGGAGCTCGAGCCAGCGCGCCGCGTGATCGAGGTCAAGACGACGGGGCTGGGCAAACACTTTCCGTTCTACGTCAGCGCCAACGAACTGCGGGTGTCCCAGCAGCGCGCCCGCGACTACCACCTCTACCGCGTGTTCAACTTCGCCTCAGCCCCTCGCATGTATCCACTCAACGGCGCGCTCGACCAAGTCTGCCGACTCGAACCGCAGTCGTTTGTGGCGCGGGTGGGGTAGAGGGACGGGCACGCCGCGTATTACTGGACCATGACCTCGCCAGGCTGTACGGCGTGGAGACGAAAGCGCTCAATCAGGCCGTCCGCAAAGGAGGAACACTTGAGGTCACAATCTGTGACCTCAAGTGCGCACGGGGGCCGGAGGAGAGCGCCGTACGCCTTCACCGAACAGGGCGTGGCCATGCTCTCACGTGTGCTTCGAAGCCCCCGAGCAGTCGCCGTCAACATCGAGATCATGCGGGCATTTGTGGCCCTCGGGCGCACGCTGGAGACGACTGACCTGCGCCGTCCTCATTTAGCAGGGCCCAACCAGCTTTGGCGCGACTGTGCCGGACCTGCCGGGCTGCTTTGCGGTGGGTCGGACGCGAGAGGAAGTCGACATACGTGACCAGCCCTGTCACACCCTCCCCGCATACTCGATACATGAGCACAACGATGACGTGGGACGCGTTCGAGAGCCAGCTTGCGGCCGTGCTGGGCGTGCTTGAGGGGGACCAGTTCCTGATCATCAGCGCCAAACGTGGCTGGGCCTACGTCCAGTTCAATCGCCAGAGCGGACACGGGATTCGCGGCGAAGCGATGAGCAACCTCTATCTCTCAGCCGACAGGCAGCTGTCCGAGGCGGAGATGGCGACGCTGGCCGCCCTGCGCTGGAGGTCGCCTACCGAGACGGCACCGAATTTTTATCAGTATTGGCCGGAGCCCGTGCCGTGCCACGCAGCCGCGAGTGCGTCGGTGCGGACGCTGCGAGAGGTCTACGGCATCGACCACCCGGAGCAACTGCAGTACGAAGCGTTCGACAAAGACCAGTGTCAGATCCTGCTGCCCACGCTGGGCGTGGCACGGACGCCACCGAAGGCGCCCGCGGCGCTGCCAGCACACACGGTCGAGGACGCGCGCCAGTTGGTCCTTTTCACGTCGCGTGGCCCTTTGATCGTGCACTGAGGCGCGCCCTGATGAAGGTCTTGTCTCGACCGCTGCACTACGAGGCGGCGTCGGTTCCTGGTGGGGTCATCTGCCTGCTCTCGGCGCTGCAATTCCACGACATCGGCACACACATGCCATCTCAGGTATGGATGGCACTCGACCGGCGCGCGTGGCGCCCCAGACTGAGCCACCCCCCGCTTCGGGTCGTCCGCTTCACCGGCGCCGCGCTGACGGCGGGCGTCGAACGCCACAAAATCGAAGGCCGAACCGTTCAGGTGTATGGCGTTGCGAAGACCCTCGCGGACTGCTTCAAGTACCGCAACAAGATCGGTATCGACGTCGCGATGGAGGCGCTGCGCGAGGCCTGGCGTCACAAGCGCTTCTCGATGGACGACCTCGATCGCTTCGCGGCGGTCTGTCGCGTGCAGCGAGTGATGCAGCCCTACCTCGAATCGCTCACCGCATGACGGCCTCCCGCG
>CAYZLT010000550.1:0-1826 GCA_964479175.1 uncultured Solibacteraceae bacterium
TCGGCCAAACGTACTTCGCCATTCAGACGCGGCGACAAGAATTGAGCGACCAGGATCTCGAGGCGCAGCGTCGACTGCAGCTTCGGGCCGAGATGAAACAGCACAACACCCAACTGGCCGACGCAGCCAAGGATGCCGGCGTTGTTGAGCCCAGGGACTACGCCATTTTTCAGAACCACGGTTACATGGGCCTGTACGGCGGTCTCGGCGCTCAAGACATCCACACCCGCAAGGGCCTCAAGAAGAGCCAGCAGATTCTTGACCACATGGGCAGTACCGAACTTGCCGCCAACTTGTTTCGCGCGACCCAGGCCGAGGACAAACTGCGCCGAGAGAGGATCGTGGGAAAGGCCAAGGCCAACACCGCGCACCGGGAAGTTGGGGCCAAAGTCCGCCGGACGATCAAGGAGCTGGGTGGCACGATGCCGGAGGAACTGCCAAGCGCCGAAAGCATCACAAAGGTGGCACCGCGGGTGCGCAAGGCCATCGCGAAGAAGACATCATGAACTCGCATCAGGCCATCGAAGCCCTTGGCACGATCGAACAGGACCGTCTCGTGCGGCTCGACGAACCGTTGCCGGCCGGCGTCTCCGGCCGGGTCCGCCTGCTGATCCTGATCGGCGAGGACGATTTGAGTGAGCAGGATTGGATGCGGGCAGCAGCACTGAGTGGAGGTCTCGACTTCCTGAACGCACCGGAGGAGGACATCTACACGCTTGAGGACGGCAAGCCCTTCACTGGCTCGCGGTAAGGACGTAGGTCGACCGGCGGCGAGCGATGTAGCCACTCCGTGTAGCCGGCAGCAAACAACTTCTTGGGAGCATGGCGGGCCTCCTCAGAATTGAGGGGCCCCAACAGCTCTTCCGTCGCCCAGGAGCTTTCATTTGTGCTACGTTGTGCTACATGACCACTGTCGGCGTTCGCGAGTTGCGGCAGAACCTGAGCATCTACCTCGACCGTGTAAAGAAAGGCGAGGCGATGAGCGTCACCGAGCATGGGCGCGTGGTCGCCATGCTGCGGCCACCTGAGGCGACCGGAGGCCTGACCGAACGCCTCGTCGCAGAAGGACGCGCGCGCCCCGCGACTCGGGCCATTGCCGATCTGCCTCGACCGCTGCGCGTGACACTGAAGCGCCCGCTCAGCGCGCTGCTGGACGACCAGCGGGACGATCGCCTGTGATCGCGCCGTACGCCTATATCGACACCTCCGCGCTGGTGAAATTGGTCGTCGCTGAACCCGAAACTCAGGCGCTCGAACAGCATCTGGCGCACCGCGCAGGCCTGGTCTGCTCCGCCCTCGGTGCCACTGAACTCATGCGCACCTGCAGGCGCGCGCTCTCGAAGAAACAACTCAGTCGCGTGGAAGAGGTTCTCGACGCCGTGGTGCTGGTGAACATCACCCCCGCGATTCTTGCGGCCGCCGCAGAAATGTCGCCGCGGGAACTTCGAACCCTCGACGCGATTCACCTGGCCACGGCGCTGTCCATCGACGAAGCGGCGCTCGACGTCATCACCTACAATGCCCGGCTCTCCAAGGCCGCCAAGGCACACGGATTCAACGTGGTGGCTCCGTAGGTCCGTCCTGCCAGACGACGAGCGGAAGGCCGAGATGTCGGTGCATGAGCACGGTCCGTCGATACGCGGCCTCGAAGGCCCGAGTGACGGCCTTGGAGTCATGCATGACGGCTTCGATTTCACTGGCGCTTCTCGACGTCATCCTGCCTCCTGTGCTCCTTGGACGATCTCCACCCAGTGGCGCATGGCCGAATAGTACACGGCAATCGCTGGCACGATCTTCTTGCGTGACCACCCGCCGACGACGATGCT
>CAYZLT010000551.1:0-1818 GCA_964479175.1 uncultured Solibacteraceae bacterium
GACGAGATCATGCACTTCTACCGGTGCGAGTCCCTGACGACGCCCGTGAGGCCGGTGCATCAGGATGAGGATGAACAGATCGAGCCCGCGGAGGTCACGCTTGACGTACTCGCCGAGATGATTGCCGACGGCCGCGTACTGGACATGAAAACCGTGGTCGGGCTGACCCTGCTTCGACAGCGCCGATGACCCCCTCGGCTCGTTGGCAGCGCATCGTCGCCGCGGCCGGAGACTCGCTCACCGGAGTGTTTCTCGCACTCGCCCTGTGGACCCATTGGTTCGACGGCTTCCGGATTGGGTCGGGCGTCTTCGCGGTCTCCACACGTTCGGCCGAACGTCTGGTCCTGGAGGCGGTGCTGATTTGTGTGGTTCGTCACCTGCTGGTGCGAACGCCGTCACTGCGTGATCACCTGGCGCGATGGACTGGGGCCCGCACGTCATCACTCGTCGAGGTGCCCACTCGCGAATGGGGTCTGTCACTCGCGGCATTTGTCCCGCTGGCACTCTGGTTCCTGTGGCCACTGTGCCGCTGCTGAAAACCTTCCGCGTCCCTGCGCGTTTTGGCCTGGTGGTCGGCGTGTTCCTCGTGTGGGCAGTGGGGCTGGGGGTGGCGAGACGGTGCCGGGCCCGGGTGCGGAAGCCTACTGGGTGGACCCGGGGTACCTCTACGCCGCGACGTTTCACAAACACACCCTGATCAACGGCTACAGCGGCTATTACCCGGCATGGTACACACAGTTGGCCTGGGCCTCATCTGCGTTACCGGATGACAAGGCCTGGGCCGCGATCCTGCGACGACGCCCCGAGTTCATCGTGATCCACGAGGAACACTACGGGCGGGGGCGGTATCTCGAGGTGGTGGCCGATCTTGCTGGGCGACATGGGGTGACCCTGCTGGGCCGCGCACAGACGTCTGGCGGCGAAGATCGCGTTTACCGGGTCGACGCGACTACACCAGGGTCAACGCCAGCGCCAGCACCTCGTCCACCTCGCTGACAAAGTGCACGGTCAGACCGCGACGGATTTCATCGGTCAGGTCTTCGCGCACGTTGGTCTCGTTCGCCTTCGGCAGGATGACTTGATGGATGCCGTGCCGACGCGCGGCGAGGACTTTTTCCTTGATGCCGCCCACCGGCAGTACGCGCCCTGACAACGTGACCTCGCCGGTCATGGCGATGTCCCCGCGCACGGGTCGCCCCGTCAACGCCGACGCCAGCGCCACCACCATCGTCACTCCGGCAGACGGCCCGTCTTTCGGAATGGCGCCGGACGGCACGTGCAGATGAATCTCGGAGTCCTTGTAGAACTGCGGATCGACACCACACGCCGAGCTGTGCGCCCGGAACCAGGAAAGCGCAATGCGCGCCGATTCCTTCATGACGTCCCCGAGCGATCCAGTGAGCGTCAATTGGCTGCCCCCGGCCATGCGTGACGCTTCAATCAGGAGGACCTCGCCGCCCACCGGAGTCCACGCCAGGCCGATGGCGACGCCAGGATCCTTGGTGCGATCCGCAAGGGCCTCGTCGAGGTGACGTGGTGCGCCGAGGAACTCCTCCACCAACGCGGGCGTGATCGAGACGAACGTCACATCACCTTCAGCGTGTCGGCGGGCGATCTTCCGGCACACGGAGCCAATCTCGCGCTCGAGGTTCCGGACGCCGGCCTCACGTGTGTAGCTGCGAATGATGGCGGAGAGTGCCTCATCGGTGAACTGAATCTGCTCCGGTGTCAAACCGTGATTGAGCACCTGTCGCGAGACGAGGTGATCCGTTGCGATCGCCAACTTTTCGCGTTCCGTGTAGCCGCCCAGCTCAATGA
>CAYZLT010000552.1:0-1818 GCA_964479175.1 uncultured Solibacteraceae bacterium
AGCGCTCTTCGAGCGCGGTTGGCGGCGCAAATTGTCCCGGGATCTCGCCCACGTCTCTCGTCGGCCCCGGAGGCAGGACCGGGACACCGGCGTCGCGGTTGACGTAGGCCCACGCGATGCCCGACACGACGAGCAAGGCGCCCAGAATCATGGCAAAAAACACCATCACCCAGAAGCGGCTGCGCTTTGGCGCCTCACCTTCCGTCTGACCAAACATCAGCGGTGCATCGTCGGTGGCGGACGTCACCGGGAAGTCCAATCCATCGTCGAGATTCAACGTCAGCTCATCGAAGCGGTCCGCGGCTACCAGTGCGACTGGAGCCGCCGCAGGCTCGGCGGACGAGACGGGCTGACGCGCCGGCTTGGGTGTCGCCATCGGCGCCTGTCCTGTGGCGGTCTGATGTGCGCGCTGGACAATCTCCGGCGTGATGATGGTGGTGCCCTCGACACGGCCGGCTTCGAGCGTGCGATCACACAGCAGATTGATGCGGCGCGGCACGCCGCGGGTCAACTCGGCCACGAGGTTGACGCTCGCGGCGGTGAACTCGATCGTGTCCTTGCCGCCGGCGACCGTAAGGCGATGCTGGATGTAGTCGTCGACGTCGGAAGGCGGCAGCGGTCCAAGCACCGCGCGACGCGAGATGCGGTCGTCAAGCGCCTTCAGCGCATCCGATTTGATCGTCACCAGCAAGTCCGGCTGACCGACGAGGATGATCTGCAGCAGACGCCGGCCGTCGGACTCGATGCCGCCAAGGACGCGGATCTGATCGAGCACCTTGGCCGACAGGCTCTGCGCTTCGTCGATGATCACCACCGCAAACGAGTTCAGATCGACCAGGGACTTGAGGAACCCTTCGAGCGTGTCGAGCAACTGCGGCACGTCGGCCTTGGCGAACGCGCCGTTGCGGATTTCCTCGCGGGTCACCAGACCGAAGTCGCGCAGGATGACCCGCAGCACCTCGGCATCGGACATGTAGGGATTGAGAATGAGTGCGGAAAATGTCCGCGGTCCGAGTGCGCCGATCACCGCACGGCACAAGGTGGTCTTGCCCATGCCGGTGTCGCCGGTGAGCAGCATCAACCCTTCGCGTCGGCGCAGGCCGGTGAGCAACTCCTCGTACGCGCGCCGGTGCGCGTCGCCCATGAAGAGGAAGCGAGGGTCGGTGGTCAGGGCAAACGGCTGCTCACGGAGGCCATAAAAGGCCTCGTAGAGCGGCTGGTCCGAGGCCTCGGGCGTCGAGGGCGGTTGCACACCGTGATTATAGATGCCGATTTCAGATTTCCGATTTCACTTTGTCGATGAGATGGGGTGGATGACGGGAATCGAACCCGCAACAACCGGCGCCACAGGCCAGTGCTCTACCATTGAGCTACACCCACCGCACGGGCAAGACAGACAGTCTATCAAAATGAGGCAATGGGGCAATGAGGCAATGCGAGCCTTGGGCCTAACGAGGCCCTCCTCCGCGCGTTCCTGCCCTGCGCGTGATCCAGGCCCGGAAGGCCGTGGCCTGCTCGGGAGTCATCACGTCGGCGATCCGATCGTGGAGGCCCTCCTGCTCCTGAATGAAGACGCGGCGCGCCTCCTCCTGCATCGTCTGCAGACGGGTTTCCTGGGCCTGCAGCAGCGTCAGGATTTCCGCACGCTGGGCGTCGGCCAACCCGGCCTCCCGGCCCAGGTCGTCCACGTACTGCTGCGGCGGCGGGCCAAACATCGGGCCACCTCGCCCGGGGCCAGCCCGTACTCGGCCGCCGCCTTCCGGCCCACCTCCAGCCGCACCTGCTTGATGTTCTCCTGCGGCTCGACCTGGAGATCGA
>CAYZLT010000553.1:0-1796 GCA_964479175.1 uncultured Solibacteraceae bacterium
AATGCGTCACCTATTTCCTGACAGGCCCTAAAGTGTGCGCCCTACGCCTTCTCCTGCGTAGGGCGTGGCTTCAGCCGCGCCAGTGGGCGTCATCGCGAAATCGCCGGTACGCCCGCTGAGGCTCCGGCCACGCCGGCCTCCAGTTCAGCTATGATCCGCCGGTGTCGCTCACCTCAGGAACCCGCCTGGGCCCATATGAAGTGCTGTCGGCCATCGGTGCCGGTGGCATGGGGGAGGTGTACCGCGCCCGGGATACCAGACTCGGCCGCGATGTCGCGATCAAAGTGCTACCGCCATCGGTGGCGATGGACGCGGAACGCCGCGCGCGGTTCGACCGCGAGGCGCAGACGGTGGCCGCGCTCTCCCACCCCCACATTGTCGCGGTCTTCGATACCGGTATCCACGACGGGCAGGCGTTTGTCGTCATGGAACTGCTCGAGGGTGAGACGCTCCGCGAGCGGCTGACGACCGGCGCGCTGCCGGTGCGCAAGGCGATCGAATACGGCGTGCAGGTTGCGAAGGGACTGGCGGCCGCGCACGACAAGGGCCTGGTCCATCGCGACTTGAAACCAGACAACATCTTCGTGCTGGCCGACGGCCACGTGAAGATTCTCGACTTTGGATTGGCGCGCGCGACCAGCGACGGTGCAGGATCGGGAGCGACCGAAACCGTGGCCGCCCTCACTGACCCCGGTCAGGTGATGGGCACGATGGGCTACATGGCGCCGGAACAAATCCGCGGGCGTCAGGTCGACGGACGGGCCGACCTGTTCGCCCTCGGCGCCGTGCTGTACGAGATGGTCACCGGCACACGCGCGTTTCAGCGCGAGACGCCGGCCGACACGATGACGGCGATTTTGAAGGAAGACCCGCCGGAACTGCTGGCCGTACGTGCCGACGTGCCGCCATCGCTCGACCGCATCATTCGCCACTGTCTCGAGAAGATCCCCGCCGAGCGTTTCCAATCGGCGCGCGACGTGGCGTTTGCCCTCGACGCGCTGTCGGGTTCCGCGTCTGCCACCACTGCGTCCGGTTCAGTCCCTGCCGCGACCGGCACCACCGCCGTTGCGTCCAGTGCCTTTCGCGAACGCATCGCATGGGGACTGGCCGCGCTGGCGCTCATCGCCGTCGGCGCAATGTGGTGGATGCGCCCCGCACCGTCGTCTGCGCCGGTCTCCCGATTCAAGATTCCAATCGATGCGTCGTCAACGGCGCTGACTATCAATCTGGCGGTGGCACCAGACGGCCACGCGATTGTCGTGCAGTCGGTGTGGGAATCGGGCGACAGACGTTTGCACCTGCGCCGGCTCGACAGCACCGACACAGTGCCGTTGCCTGGCACCGAGGGCGGTCAGGCGCCCTTCTGGTCGCCCGACAGCGCGTCCATCGGGTTTGTGGCCGACGGCGTGCTCAAACGTTTCGACTTCTCCTCGGCGTCGGTGCGGCCTATTGCCCCGGTCGGAGACGTGGTGCTGACCGCTGCCGACTGGGGGCGCGCGGACGTCATTCTGCTGGGCGGTATCAACGGACCGGTACGATCGGTGCCGGCCAGCGGCGGCGCCACAACGCCAGTGAGCAGCCTGGATGCGGCCTCCGGCGAAATTTCGCAGACACGCCCGAAGTTCCTGCCCGACGGCCGCCGGTTCGTCTATCGTTCGCGGCGCGCCGACGGGTCCATCGCCATTCTGCTTCGTTCGCTCGATACCGCCGAGACCCGCACCCTCAGCACCGACGATTTCTTTGTCACCTGGACCAGCAACGACCGCGTGATTTATCGCCGTGACGAGGTGCTGTAT
>CAYZLT010000554.1:0-1788 GCA_964479175.1 uncultured Solibacteraceae bacterium
CCTTCGGTCTTGGCCAGACCGAGGATCGACTCCATCGTGTCCTGCACGGCATTGATGAAGCAGGCCGAACACTGCGGCGCCTTCTCGAAGCCGCAGTTGAACCAGACGGGGCTATTGAACGACCCCTTCTGATACACCAGCAGGTGCTTCAGGTCGTCGCTGAAACCCAGGAGATCGTCTTCCGATGCAAAGTATCCCTGCTCACGCGCCCAGCGGGTGATCGTGTCGACGACGCGGCCCACAAGCTGTTTGACCGAGCGTTCCCGATCGGGCGCGCCCAACTGCCCGCGGAAGTACTTCGACACCACGATGTTGGTGGCCTGTTGCGACCAGAACTTCGGAAACTCGACGTCCCGCTGTTCAAACACCACCTCGCCGCGTTCGTTGGAGATGACGGCCGAGCGTAACTCCCACTCCACCTCTTCAAACGGGTCAACGCCGTCACGTGTGAAGTAGCGTTCAAACTCGAGTCCCGTCACAGACGCGCCCGGACCAAACGTCCGTCCCGTCTCCCGAGTCGTCACTTCTCCCACCATGGTGCCTGTGTTCTGGGCTGTCTGCATCGATATCAACCTTTACCTTTCGTACATAGTCCCGCATCCGCCCCGGATACGGTTCTTGTTCCCGTCAAGACCCTTCAACTGCGACGCCGACAACAGGGCCCTCCTCCTTGATCCGCCCCGGGCAAACCCTGGTGCGGAGAGGAGGCAGAAGTCACGCCCGAGACGCTGGGAGGCCTCGGATCGGCTGTTGCGGTGCCGGGGAACGAATATGCGCCCGTGTTCCGGTGAAGTCAAGGGCAGAACCCACTGCATATGGTGGATGTATCGGCCCCATGCCCCGATATCTTGAGAAACCCCTGTCAGTACTCGCGTTTTTTCACCTGCCCTATTTTTCATTGCCGTTACATCGAGTCACTGGTTCAACTGACTCGTGCGACACAAGGCGAAGATAACACGAAAATATCCCGCAGCGGGATTTCAGGACGACGGGGCCTACATAATGCTCGGGATGATCGCCGAGACCTCGGAGCCCACCGGACTTGACTGGGTCGCGTCCAGGCTACCGACCTTCGCTCAGATCATCGCGGTGTCGGGATTCCCGACCCAACTGCTCATCGCTGCCATCCTGATCGTGGGCGCCGGCATGTCGCCCTACAGCAGCGAGGGGCTGTCGCTGCAGTTTGTGGCGACGCTCAGCTTCATCGACACGGCGGTCGTGGCCCTTCTGATCCTCGTGTTCCTGCGCATGGGTGGTGAACACTCCCACACGGTGTTTTTCGGCGGACGGCCCATCTGGCCTGAGTTCTGGCGCGGCCTGGTGTTTGTCCCCGTGCTGCTCATCACCGTGACCGCGATCGTCGCCGGCCTTCGCTACGTCGCGCCCTGGCTCAACACCGTGCCCGAGAATCCGCTCGCCGCCTTCATGACCAATCCGTTTGATGCCGCCATCTTCACGGTGATGGTCATCCTCGCCGGCGGCGTGCGCGAGGAACTGCAACGCGGCTTCATCCTGCACCGCTGGCAACAGCGCCTGGGCAGCGCCTGGACGGGCAACCTCATCTTCGGGCTGCTCTTTGGTGCGCTCCACATCGAGCAGGGCTACGACCTCGCGGTCGTGATCGGCCTGATGGGCATGGTGTGGGGCGCCACCTACATCCGCCGGCGATCGGTCGTGGCCGGCATGGTCAACCACGCCGGCTTCAACACGGCGATGGTCCTGCAGCAGATGCTCGCCTCCTCCCTCGGGATCGCCAGGTGATGCGCAAGGTCCTGGGCGTCTGTGCCC
>CAYZLT010000555.1:0-1778 GCA_964479175.1 uncultured Solibacteraceae bacterium
CGCGCCCGGGCGCGGGAGCAGGTCGAGCGGACTCGGGGTCGCGCACACCTGGGTCGTGGCGATCGCCAGATAGCGCGCCGTCGTCGCGAGGCTCCGATGGCCGAGGAGCAATTGAATGGTGCGGATGTCGGTGCCCGCTTCCAGAAGATGCACGGCAAACGCGTGGCGCAACGCATGCGGGGTAATGGGCTTGGGAATACCGCTGCGCCGATGCGCCTCTCTGGCAGGCGCGCTCGACCGCGTTGGTGGTGAGGGGCCGCCCGGGGCGATCGCCGGGAAAGAGTCAGTGCTGCGGGCGGCGCACGCGCCACCACTCCCGCAGGATCTCGAGCCGCGTCGGGGAGAGCATCACGTAGCGATCCTTCTGCCCTTTGCCCTGCGCGATGCGGAGGACCATCCGTTGACTGTCGATCGCCGGGATCGTCAGGTGTACGGCTTCGCAAGATGCGGAGGCCCGCCGCATAGCACGTCGTGAGAATGACCCGCTGTCTGGGGATCTTGACGCGCTCGAGAAATCGGACCACTTCGGCCCGGCTGAGCACGACCGGCAACGTCTTGGGCATCTTGGGCGCCGGAATCACGGCCTTCACTGACCACGGCTTCTGCAGCGTGACCGTGTACAGGAAGCGCAGCGCCGCCACGGCGACCACGATGGACGCCGGGGCCAACGGCTTCTCGGTGGTCAAATAGACTTGGTACGCGCGAATCTCCTCAGGCCCCAACCGGGCGGGCGACTGGCCGAAGTGCCGTGCGAAGCGCGACACCTGCTCGAGATAGGCACGTTGGGTCAAGGGGGACAGGTTGCGGACCTGCAGGTCTTCGAGCATGCGCTGCCGAAGCGGGGTCATGAGCGGCTCCTTTGCGAACGCGCTTGGCTCAGTCCAAGCGGGTTGACAGGGAGCGTATGGGAGCAGGCGTGGATCGGATTGGCTGGGGACTCTGGACGGGCGTCGGGACGAGGGATCAACGCATCGGACTACCGCCTACCGCGAAGCGGTTTAGTCCAAGGGCGGTTATGTCAGGGGAACAGCCACGTCATACGGACTATCGGCAGGCGCGGGTGACCCAGACCACGATCGAAGTCTTCCTGACCGGTCGGCGCGTCGCGTCGCACGCGCGGCTCTCTGGCCGCGGACGGTATGCGACGGACGTCGCTTCACATGCCGCGGGCGCATCGGGCGCACGCCGAATGGACGCCGTCGCGGCTGATCGGGTGGGCCGATCAGACCGGCCCCGCCACCGGACGGCTCGTCGCCGGCATTCTTGAACGCCGTCCGCATCCCGAACAGGGCTATCGCTCCTGCCTCGGGCTGATGCGCCTCGGCCGGGTCCATGGGCTGGGCCGTCTGGACGCCGCCTGCCGTCGCGCCGAACAGCTCCGCTCCTACAGGGGCGCGGTGGCCGGCGTGATGCACCACAGCGATCAGGGCACGCAATACCTCTCGATGCGGTACACCGACCGCTTGGCCGACAGCGGCATCGCGCCGTCGGTCGGCAGTCGCGGCGATGCGTACGACCACGCCCTGGCCGAATCGGTCATCGGGCTCTTCAAAACGGAGGTAATTCGACGACAAGACCCCTGGCGCAGTCTCGAGGCGGTGGAACTCGCGACGCTCACCTGGGTCGATTGGTTCAACTCGCGCCGGCTGCTTGAGCCGATTGGCTACGTGCCGCCGGCGGAATGTGAGGCGCGGTATTATGAGCAGGCCGCAGTGGCCTGACTCAATTAACTGGCCCTCTGGCATTCCCGGTACGGTTCAATCGGCCACCCGCCGTGG
>CAYZLT010000556.1:0-1777 GCA_964479175.1 uncultured Solibacteraceae bacterium
GTTTAATGCGGTCACGCGCACTCGCAATGCCGAGGCCGCCAACTATCCGTTCTGCACCATCGACCCGAACGTCGGCATCGTCACGGTGCCCGACGCACGGTTGCAGGCGCTGCAGGCCATCGCCAAGACCAACGTCGTCATTCCTGCCGCGATCGAGTTTGTCGACATCGCCGGCCTGGTGAAGGGGGCGAGCACGGGTGAGGGGCTCGGCAACAAGTTTCTGACCCACATCCGCGAAGTGGACGCCATCGTGCAGGTGGTGCGGTGCTTTGAAGACGAAGATGTCCACCACGTGTCGTCCACCGTCGACCCGGTTCGCGACATCGAGGTCATCAACACCGAACTCATCCTCGCGGACCTGGACTCGGTGAAGAAACGTCGCGAGCGGCTGGCCAAAGACGTCAAACGCGGCGACAAGGATGCGGTCGCCGAAGATGCCGTGCTCGCCAAACTTGAGCCCGTCCTCGACACCGGCACACCGGCGCTTCTGGCGGATCTCACCGACGACGAACGCGCGCTGGCGCGACCGCTGTTCCTGCTGAGCTCGAAGCCGACGATCTTTGCGTGCAACGTGAAGGACGGTGACCTCGCGACGGCAGACACCAATTCGCACGTGCTGAAAGTGCGCGAGTATGTGAAGAGTCATCTCGCGTGTGAGGCCGTGGTGATCAGCGCGCAGATCGAAAGTGATCTGGTGGACCTCGAGCCCGACGAGGCGCAGGCGTTCCTCAAGGAACTGGGCGTCGACGAAAGTGGTCTCGGCTCGCTGATTCGCGCGACCTATCATCTGCTCGGATTGCGTACGTATTTCACCGCCGGCGAAAAGGAAGTGCGCGCGTGGACCATTCACGCGGGCGACACTGCGCCGAAGGCGGCAGGCGTCATCCACTCAGATTTTGAACGGGGGTTCATCAAGGCGGAGACCGTCGCCTACGACGCCCTCGTGGCGTGTGGCTCTGTGGCCGCCGCCCGTGAGAAGGGTCTCTACCGCATGGAAGGCAAGGAGTACGTCGTCAAGGACGGCGACGTGCTGCTGTTCAAGTTCAACGTCTGATACCCGCACCGGGCGGGTGTATGCTCACGGCACGTGGCATCCCCGTCCGCCGACCCTGCGCCCACAGCCCTGACCCGCCCCGAGGCACTCGTCCGACATCTGAGTCTTCGGCCCCATCCCGAAGGGGGATGGTATTCCGAGGTCTTCCGATCGCGCGATCAGGTGGTTCCAGCCGACCGCCGGGGAAACCGGGCGGCATTGACCACGATCTATTTCCTCCTGGCGAGCGGACAACAGTCGCGCTGGCACCGGGTCCGGTCGGATGAGGCGTGGCACTTCTACGAGGGCGATCCGCTGGAGTTGTGGACGCTGGACCCCTCACTCGAACGACTTGAGCGCACCCTGCTGGGACCCTATTCCCCCGACCCGACCCACATCGATCCGACGACGCGCCCGGTGCATGTGGTGCCGGCCGGATATTGGCAGGCGGCACGCCCCACCGGCAGCTACGCTCTGGCCGGATGTTCGGTCGGTCCGGGCTTCGATTTTTCCGATTTTTCAATGATGGGTGATGACCCGGCGGCCGTGGCGAAGCTGACCACTCGGTTCCCGGAGATGGCGCCGCTGGCCTGACGTGGTCGTATAAACTGACGACACACTCACTCTTCGGGAGGGTCCATGCAGAATCTGCAGATGACGTGGATTTTTATGCGGCGTGAACACGAAATAAAGGGCTCGCGATGATGACTGCGTTGATTCTGGTGGTGGCGCTCGGTGCCGGGG
>CAYZLT010000557.1:0-1774 GCA_964479175.1 uncultured Solibacteraceae bacterium
CCGCAATCGCCGCGTCAATGGCCTGTTGTTCCTCGGCTGACGCCTCCGCGCCGGGAATCAGATGCAAATCCACGTCAGTGACGACTCCCCGCGCCCACCGGTTCGGGCACACTGAGTTTCTCAATGCGGATCGCGGCCGCCTTGAACTCTGCCGTGCCCGACTTCGGGTCCACCGCGTCAATGGTGAGGATGTTGGTCTCCACCTCATCCGGAAAATGCATCGTCATGAACGTGAGCCCGGCGCGCAGACCGGGATCGATCTTGATGGGCGCTTCGATCGCGCCACGACGTGACACCACGCGCACGACTTCCCCTGCGACGACGCCCAGCCGGACGGCATCCTCGGGCGACACTTCGATCCGTTCACCATGCCGGAGCGGCGAGGTGTATCCGCCGGTCATCACCCCGGTGTTGAACGAGTCGAGTCGCCGGCCCGTGGTGAGCCGCAACGGGAACTGCTCCGTCAATGTGTCCACCGGCGGTGAATGGTGCACCACCTGGAATCCGGCGCGGTCGCCTTCGATGGGATGATCCCAGAGGCGTGTGTGCAGCGTCGGACTTCCCGGGTGGTCTTCGGTGGGGCACGGCCACTGCAACCCGTTGAGCGCCTCAAGTCGCTCGTAACTCATGCCGCCGTGCCATGGAGACAGACGACGCACTTCCTCCCACACGTCCCGGGCGGTCGGTGTGCCCCACCCGCGTCCGAGTTTGTCGGCCAACGCGGACAACACGTCGATATCGTCTTTGGCTTGTCCGGGCGGATCGAGGGCCTTGCGCACGCGTTGCACCCTCCGCTCGCTGCTGGTGACCGTGCCCTCAGACTCACACCACGACGCCGCCGCCGGAAACACCACGTGGGCCACCTCCGCCGTCTTGGTCAGGAAGATGTCCTGGACCACCAGATGTTCGAGTCCCTCGAGCAGCCGCCGCGTGCGTTTGGCATCGGCCTCCGACTGCATGGGATTTTCGCCCAGGACAAACACCGTCTTCAGGTCGCCGTGTTCCATCGCATTGAACATTTCGCTCAGGTGCATGCCCTTGACCGGCGGGAGTTCTCGACCGTAGGCGTGTTCGAACATGGCGCGCAGCTGGGGGTTGTCCACACTCTGCCCGCCCACAAACTTGTTCGGGATGGCCCCCATGTCACCGCCGCCCTGCACGTTGTTCTGTCCACGCAGCGGCACGAGTCCGGATCCCCATCGCCCGACGTGCCCAGTCAGCAATGAGAGATTGATGATCGCAAACACGTTGTCCACGGCGTTGTGATGTTCGGTGATGCCGAGTGTCCAGCAGATCTGCGCGCGGTCGGCACGCGCGTAGGCGTGCGCCATCTCACGGATGACTGCGGCCTTCACGCCGGTCAGTTCCTCACCCCGATCCAGCGTGTAGGACTCCACAGCCGCTTTGTACGCCTCAAACCCTTCCGTCGCTCGCGTGATGAACTCGGTGTTGCACAGCCCCGCCGCGATGATCTCCCGGCCCAGCGCATTCGAGAGCGCCACATCCGATCCCACTTCCAGCCCGAGCCACACGTCGGCCCACGCGACGGACGTGGTCCGCCGCGGATCGATGGCGTACAGACGCGCGCCGTTCTTCTTCCCCGTCAACAAGTGATGGAAGAAGATCGGGTGCGTCTCACGGGCGTTTGATCCCCACAGGATGATGAGGTCCGTCTCCTCAATTTCCTGATAGGCGCTCGTGCCGCCACCCGCCCCGAAGACCGTCGTCAGACCGACGACGCTGGGGGCGTGTCACGTTCTGTTGCAACTGTCGA
>CAYZLT010000558.1:0-1770 GCA_964479175.1 uncultured Solibacteraceae bacterium
TCAGCGCGACGTCGCGGTTGAGGTTCGTATCACGCGCGCGATACACCTCGCCCATGCCACCGGCACCGAGCGCGGCGATCACTTCATAAGAACCGAGACGAGTGCCGACACCGAGACGCATGGAGCGCGTCGGGATTATGGGCGACGGACGAGGGCGTGGGCGCCGAACTGACGAGCCGTGCTACGCCGCCGAGCGTCCGCACGATTGCGCGAGCCGTCGCATCAGCGCCCGGCGCCGGCTCTCGCCGCGTTGTGGACCCTGGTGAGGAAGGGGCGATTTTCGTCGAACGTTGCCTGCCGTGCCTCGCCAAGCTGCGCCTGGTAGTGCAGGACGCCCGCGCTCTCCAGGGCCGCCGACAGCACGTGGTACATGTGCGCATCAAACGCCGCGCGGCCAGCGGGACTCCGCTCGAAGGCCAGCACGCGAAGGGCGCGCCTGTGCGCGGTGCCGTAGACCTCGCCCTTCTTGCCGGTGCCAACCAGCGGATCAGTCGGGAATCGGGAACCTCGGGCGGCCTTGTAGATGCTGCCGTCGTGACCGATCGCGACGATGGCGCGGACGCCAGGGTATTCCAGATGTTCCAGGTCATTCGGGCTGAGGCCGTTGCCGGCCGGGTGGTTGTGAACCAGAGTCAGTGCGGAGTCAGGGCGCGCCATCAGCTGGACGAGGTCGACGCCGATGTCGACGCGTCCGGCGTGGCCCTCCACGATCCGGACCACACGGCCATCGCGGCCGACAACGATCAGGCGCTCGCGGAGGTGGGTTGTTCCTGCCCCGGCAGCCACGCCGAGCGCGTCGAGCCATCGGCCCACGTCGATATCCTCAACCCGGGGCCCGAGTGACGGGGCGGCAAGCCGCCCGGCGACCATTGCGAAGACGACTACCCACATGCTGACCATCGGCCCCTCCGTTGGAGGGGAGTGATAGGGAAGTCCGAACTTGTTAACTGGGGCCGGGAGGGCCAGAATGGGCGCTCATGCTCACCCACGCGGGCCGCGGCAATCGCGCCCGATTCGCGACCACGCGCTGGAGCCTCGTGCTGGCGGTGGCGGACCGGACCGGCCGGCCCGACCCGATCACCGAGGCCGCACTGGCCGCGCTGTGCGAGCTGTATTGGTTTCCGATCTATGCGTTCATCCGGAGGAGTGGTCGCTCAGCCGACGCAGCCGCCGATCTGACGCAAGGATTCTTTACCGCGGTTGTCGAGAAGGGTTACTTCGAGCAGGCCGACCGCGACCGAGGGCGGTTCCGGTCGTTCCTGCTCGGCTCCGTGAAACACTTCATGGCGACCGACTTCCACCATGCCACCCGGCAGAAGCGCGGCGGTGGTCAGGCCGGGCGTGCGCTGGAGTTTGGCGATGGCGAGCAGCGGTACTCGAACGAGCCGGCAGACCAGCGGACACCAGAGGACGCGTACGAAGCGCAGTGGGCGGCCCAGGTGTTTGCGGCCGCACGAGCCCGACTGGAGGACCAGCACGCGCAGGGCTGGATGCGCGCCAGCCGCTTCTTCGCGCCGCTGCTGGCGCAGGTGTTCGACGAGCGGGATGAATCGTTCGCGGAGATGGCCGCCCGACTGCAGACCACAGACGGCAGTCTGCGGGTGCTCGCGTATCGTGTCCGCAAGCAGTTCGGGGTCTGCCTGCGCGACGTCATCAGCGACACCGTGGACACGCCAGGCGCGGTGGACGGGGAGTTGCGTCATTTGCTGACGGTGTTGGGTCGGCAGGAATGATGTCTCTGGCTCCGGGCACCCGTCTCGGCCCCTATGA
>CAYZLT010000559.1:0-1743 GCA_964479175.1 uncultured Solibacteraceae bacterium
GGCCGGTGACCTACGAAAAGGTCAACCGCCCGGTATTCCTTGACTGGGAGGTCACCCGCACGACCACTCGACCGTGGGGATATTTCCTCGCCGCCGGCACCGCGGGTCGTGTGTTGCCGATGCTGCACGACCACCAGATCTCCGTGCAGCGCCTGACCGCGCCCGTGTCGGTGGAACTTGAGGTCTACTACGCAACCGAGATCACGGCTGACTCCTACTTTCAGGGGCACTATCTGCGCGCCGTCAAAGCCGAGAAGCGCACGGAGAAGATGGACCTGCCGGCCGGTACATTGTTTGTGCCCAGCGGCCAGGCCAAATCCAACCTGATCAGTTATCTGCTCGAACCGGAGACCGACGACAACCTGATCACGTGGGGCTACCTCGACGACTTCCTCCAGGTCCACGGGGGGGCCACTGCCGGAGGTGGCGCGGGTGGCCGAGCCGGTGGCGCCGCACCGGATCCGGATGATCCACAGCCGCCGGCCGCAGGGCGTGGTGGTCGTGGCGGCAACACGCCGGGACAGCGGATCCCGATGTATCGCCTGCTGAAACAGACCTCGTTCCCAGCCGTGATCGTGGAGCCGGCGGGGGCAGGGGTCAAGAACCAGATTTACAGATAGGTCGAAGGTTAAAGGCCAAAAGCCAGAGGTACGGACCACCCGTACCTGTGGCCTTTCGCCTTTGACCTTTAGCCTTCCGATTCCTCAATCCCCCGTACAATGAGACGTGTCCGAGATTGAGAAAAAATCGATAACGTTTGCCTCCCTGGGTCTGCACGAAGCACTGGTCGCCGCCGTGACCGCCCTGGGTTACGAAGAAGCCACGCCCATTCAGGCTGAAGCCATTCCCCTGCTCCTCACCGGCAAAGACCTCATCGGTCAGGCCGGCACGGGAACGGGCAAAACTGCAGCCTTTGCGCTGCCTCTGCTCCATCGCCTGCTGACCGAGCCCACGCCCAAGCGTGGCCCCGCACGTGCGCTGATTCTGGTGCCCACCCGTGAGCTGGCCATTCAGGTCGCGGAAGCGATTCACAAGTACTCCAAACAGACCTCACTCACGGTGGTGCCGGTCTACGGTGGCGCGCCGATGGGCCAGCAGATTCGATCGCTGGGCCGTGGGGCGGACGTCGTGGTCGCGACACCTGGCCGCGCGCTTGATCACCTGAAGCGTCAGACGCTCGTGCTGGACGCACTCGAAGTGCTCGTCCTCGACGAAGCGGACGAAATGCTCGACATGGGTTTCGCCGAGGATCTCGACCTGCTGCTCTCGGCCACGCCGAAGACTCGTCAGACCGCGTTGTTTGCCGCGACGATGGCGGCGCGGATCAGTGCGATTGCCGAAAAACATCTGAAGTCGCCGAAGCGCGTGAACATCAAGGCCGCGAAACGCGAGCCGGGTGAAGTGGCCCGTGTGCGTCAAGTCGCCTATCTGGTGTCCAGGCAGCAGAAGCCGTTTGCGCTCAACAGAATTCTTGAATTCGAAGCGCCCGCCTCGTCGATCGTCTTCTGCCGCACCCGTGTGGAAGTGGATCAGCTGACCGACACGCTCAAGTCCCACGGCTACGCGGCACAGGCGCTGCATGGCGGCATGGAGCAGCGACAGCGCGACCGCGTCATGCAGATGATCCGTGAGGACAAGGCGGACGTGCTGGTGGCGACCGACGTCGCGGCGCGCGGTCTGGACATCGACCACATCTCCCACGTCATCAACTACGACATCCCGACGGCCCCCGAGGTCTACGTG
>CAYZLT010000560.1:0-1741 GCA_964479175.1 uncultured Solibacteraceae bacterium
TCGCGTAGCTACTCGGCTTGGCCATGCTGGGCTGTCTCTCCAGGGCCAGCACATCACCCGCAATCTGCGAGTGAGCTGGATGGCACGATTATATCGGGTGGCACGGTTGGACGCTGCGACCTCTCAGGCCGCTCCGTCACGGCGCTTGCGCACCGCCTGGCCAGGGCAACGACGCTTTCGCTCATGGCATCACCTTTTTCTCCTGGCGCATGTCGTCAAGGAATTCCGAAGCCGGCTCGACACTCGTCACTAACAGATGGTCCCGCGCCCGCGTGCAGGCGACGTAGAGCAGATGCCGTTCGGTGTCATACACCTCCTGCAGATCGGCGTCATCGCCGACCGTCTCGATGCGCTCCTGCAACGGGCTGATTTCGTCGTCGCAGGCCATTACCACGACGGCCCGGAACTCCAGGCCCTTGGCAAGGTGCATGGAGCTGATCGAAACATGACCGCTAACAGTCTCTACATGTTCGTCGAGAATCTTGAAGGACAGGCCAGATTCCTTCACAGCGGCCTGAGCGCGGTTCAGTTGCGCCGCGGATCGGACAAACAAACCGAACTCGTGCGGCAGCACACCGGCCGCGGCCCGCTCTGCCATCCACTTGCCGACGGCCTTGATTTCGCTGCTTTCGTCCTTGAACGTGAGAACGAGCGGCGGGGGACCGTTGAACACCGAAACCGTATCGCTGCGGTCTTCGGTGTTACCGTCCACATCGGTCACGACTGGCCCTAGCAGGCGGTCCGCCTGTGAGCGGATCTGGTGGGAGGTACGGTAATTGACGCGCAAAGTGCGTGATCGCCCCCTTATGTCTACTCCAAGTGCTTTCCACGAAAAGGGTTGCTGGAAGATACGCTGCCCGAGGTCTCCGGCGAAAAAGAGAGCATTGCGCCGACCTCCGCCCAAGGCGGCGAAGAAACGAATATGTGCAACGCTGAGGTCCTGCGCTTCGTCCACGACCGCGAAATCAAATGCCGGGTTCTTGCTTTTCGAGATCGCCGCGGCCAGTGCGGTGAATAGCTCTGCGTGCGTGATCAACTTGCGGTCTCTCAACCCGGCGCGAACATGCTCGAAGATGGACCACAGCACGGTGCGCTGCGGCTCCGGTAACCGGGTCTTTCTGCCAAGCCGCGCCACGTCGCGATACCCCTCCCAGTTCTCAAGTTGCCAGGCATCCACGACCTGTTCCCACTCCGTGAGCAGGAAATGCACGCCAAACTTGTGGCCGCCGACGGCAGTCGCGGCCTCCTGCACCAACCCGCGGACAATCTCCCGACTGGCCATCGTCGCCGGCCCGATGTGGGTCTTGTAGAGCCGAAGACCGATGGCATCAATCGAATGAACATCGACCCGCTCCGCGAGACGCGGTTCATTGCCCAGCAGGCGCCTCAACTTGGTTTGCAGCGCGCTTGCCAGTGTGTCGGAGAAGGTGGTCAGCAGAACACGGGCATCGGGATGGGTGCGTGCCAGATGGCCCGCCCGGTGCAGCGCGACGATGGTCTTGCCCGTGCCCGCCGAGCCGGAGACGCGCGCCGGCCCCGAATAGTCCCGCTCAACCCATTGCCGCTGCTCAGGATGCAGGAAAACGGTCCACTTCTCCCAAGGGAAGTCGAGCGCGCGCTGCAGTTCCTCCACATTGGTCATCACGCGGAAGCGGCGCTGTGCATCGGGGTGGTCGAAGGGATTTTTCGTCGCGGCGATTTGCGTCGACACGCGAGGCTTACCTCCCGTCGCCAGTTCCAG
>CAYZLT010000561.1:0-1731 GCA_964479175.1 uncultured Solibacteraceae bacterium
CACGAGACTGTTGCCACCCAGCGTGTAGGAGACGTCGAAGGTGGGCCGGCTCGGCAGCTTCGACATGTTGATTTCGATCAACCCGCCGGCAAACTCCGCCGAGCGGTCGGGGGTAAACGACTTCACGACCTGCACGTTGTCCATCAGGCTCGACGGGAACATGTCGAGCGCGACGACTTTGCGGTCCGGCTCGGTGGAGGGCAGGATTGCGCCGCTGAGCGTGGTGTTGCTGTAACGCTCACCGAGGCCGCGCACAAACACGAACTGGTTGTCGACGACCGAGAGGCCGGTCACGCGCTGAAGGGCCGAGGCGGCATTGCCGTCGGCGTTGGCCTTCATTTCCTGACCGCCCATGTTGTCGTTGATCGTCGTGGCCCGGCGGCGCTCGAGCAGCTGGGTCGCGGCGCTGGAGGAGGTCGCTTCGGTGGTGGCCTGGCCGGTGACGGTCACCTGCTCGGAGAATCCCGCCAGCGCGAGCGTGACGTCGAGCGTCCGGGCCGCGGTGGCATTCAGGTCCACCGAGATCACCCGCTCACTGAAGCCCGAGAGGCTCACCTTGACCTGATGTTTGCCCAAAGGCAGGCTCAGCGTGTACCGTCCGTCCATGTCGGTCACAGTCGTTTGTGGTGTGCCCACCACCTCGACCGTGACGCCAGGGAGCGGAGAGGCGTTAATGGCATCTAGTACCCGACCGACAACCCGACCCTGCTGGGCGGCCTGGGCGTTGAGGCCGAGGGCGCTTGCTGCCACCAGGGTCAGCATGAGCGCCACGCGACAGAACATCTTCATATGTGCACCTTTCCAAATCACAACCACCTCTGTGGCCGTGTACTGGAAGGGAGCGTACGAACCACCTGTGATCTGCAGGCAACACGGGTGTTACAACCGCGTTAAGGACTGATGTTTCCTGGATTTAACATTGACGTTGCAGTGCAGAAATACGGCGGTTGCATCATTCACATCGGTGTAACGTTTGAATGACGTTGGAGCAACGGATGCTTCACCAGCTTAGGGGGCGGTCGTGGTGAGAGTCGCAATGTGGGTGGGTGCAGTGATGGTCGCGGGAAGTCCGGCGCTCGCGGCAGGACAAACAACGGGCCAGGGCGCCACGCCTCCGGCATCACCGAGCCCCACCGTCAAGGTGGGCGTCACGATTTTCGCTGACTACACCGTGACCCAGACACCGAAGGCCACCGATGCCAACGGCGAGAAGGTCACCGCCAATACCTTCAGCGTCGGACGCAGCTATCTCAACGTCACCGGGTCGGTGAGTCAACGCGTGACGTTCCGCATCACCCCCGACATCGCCAGAGTGACCGACGGCAGCCTGTCGGGCTCACAGCTGTTTCGCTTGAAATACGCGTACTTCGATGTCGCGCTGCCACACCGCACGAGTGTCCGGTTCGGCATGCAACAGACGCCGTTTATTGACGGGCAGGAGGGCGTCTATCGGTATCGCTTCCAGGGGACGTCATTTGCCGAACGTGATGGGGGCCTGGCCTCGTCCGACGTCGGCATCACGGCGCGCACCGCGATGGGGGCGTACGGTGACGTGCACGTGGGCATCTACAACGGGGATGGGTACACCCGAGCCGAAGTGAACGACCAGAAGGCGCTCATGGCGCGCGTGACGGTGCGTCCGATGCCGGCACACGAAATTGCCAAAGGCCTGCGCGTGACCGGGTACCTGCACGCGGATGAATACGTGCAGGGCGCGCCGCGCAACCGCAT
>CAYZLT010000562.1:0-1713 GCA_964479175.1 uncultured Solibacteraceae bacterium
GACCTGGGTGAACGCTTCGCCGTCGGGCCGGTACACACCATCGACGTACCGGTAGAGGCGTCCATCGTGGCCGGCCTGGACGTGGCCCGTCTGGCGCACGTAGTCGGCGAGGGCGGGCACCTCGAGGCCGTTGCGGCCGAACAGGTCCGACGCCGCGGGCTGGGTCGGCGTCTCGGTGGCGCTCATCGCTCCACCTCCTGCCACGGGCCTCGCTCGGCGCAGCGCAGCTCGAGCAGGTCGAGCGGTGCGAGGTCGGGCCGGTCGTCGCCGTTGAGCTTGGCGACGAAGGCGCGGGCGTCGTGCTCGCGGCTGAAGAGGCGTGACCGCGGGTCGGTCCGCCAGCCCTGGCGGTGGTAGCGGACCTGCCACAGGTGGGCGCTCATGCTGCACCGTCCTTCGGGAGACTGCGGTACTCGGTGGTGCCGTCGTCCAGGTCGTGGCGGTCGACGAGGCCGGCACGGTGGAACAGGTCCAGCTCGTCGGTCTCGTCCTGGGCGTCTCGGGCGGCGAGGTCGTCCTCGTCGAAGGTGAACCCGTGGAATGCGGCGGCGCGTCGCCACCCTTCGATAAGCGGCGTGTCGTCGTGGTTGCCGGGAGTCGACCGGAGCAGGTACTCGCGGACGAGGCCGGCCTGGTGGGCGGCTTCGGCGTGGGCGAGGGTCTTCTGTGCGATGTGGCCGGTGAGCGCGACGAGCACCCCGGGACCGATGGCCAAAATCGGTCCGACCACTGGGATGAACTCAAGCAATCCCGCCATAAGCCCGAGTGCGAGCGGGAGGGGCGCGCCCACCATCCAAAGTCCCAAGCCGGTAAGGAGCCCGACTGAAACCATCGATACGAGCTGCCCCAACAGCCACTTGCGCAGCCCCTCCCCACTGTCTCGCAGCGCATTCTGCAACTTTGCCCGCTGGCACATTGGAAACAAGCGCACGAGCCCGTCGAGGTACATCTTCGGATTGGCTGCCAGATAAATGCCGACAAAAAGCATCAGAAGGCCCTGCCCGATCGTGGCCACGGATATGGCGGCGAACTGCCTGGCTCAAATCTTCCGGCCGCGTTGCCTTCGAGCCACGTTCTTACCGTTTCGATCGCGACGGGGAGCCGCTCGCCGAGTCCTTCCATTTCCGATGTGACCTGTTGGCCAAAAAGCCAGAATACGCCTACGCCCAGGACCAGGAGAAGCAACAGCACCGTCAACACCGCCCACAAATCCCGCATGCCCAGGCGCGACATCAACGGCCGCGCCAGCGCCCGGATGATCGCGGCCAAGATGATCCCCCCGAACGCCAGCAGCACCACGCTCCGCAGTTCCCAAGTTAGGACAAAAATGGCCACGATCGAACACGCCACCGCGATATAGGCGGCAAACTGTCCGAGCCGCAGACGGGGCGCACCACTGTTATCCGTGCCTTGCGCCATGAGGTAAAAACCTGGCCGATTTTGCCGAAACGCGCATGTGACTCGATGACAGTGTCTGCGCAACGGCAGTGGTTCCCATTGTCCCGCAGTTCCATGCGCTCAAGCGTCTGCACACCCCTGCCCTCACCGTCTCATCCAACTCAGCCGTAACGATGCAGATTGGGGCACCACGAAACACACGAACTACACGAAAATCAGAGGTCAGAGATCCGGCGGAAGAGGCATGAACTGCAGTCACTTTTTGGTGAGTCGAAAACGACGATGCGAAGCAGGGATAACCTATTCTCTTTGGTG
>CAYZLT010000563.1:0-1694 GCA_964479175.1 uncultured Solibacteraceae bacterium
CATTTACTTCGACGCTTTGCCGATCGGCAACACGTCTTCGAGGTTGGCGTGCGGGCGCGGAATCACGTGCACCGACACGAGTTCGCCCACACGGCGGGCCGCCGCCGCACCGGCATCGGTCGCGGCCTTCACGGCCGCCACGTCGCCGCGGACGATCGCCGTCACATACCCGGCCCCGATCTTTTCCCAGCCGACCAGTGTCACCTTGGCCGCCTTGACCATGGCATCCGCCGCCTCGATCATCGCGACCAGGCCTTTTGTCTCGACCATTCCCAGCGCTTCGCCCATGAACCCCTCCAGAATCACCCGCGGCTGTGGGCCCGGGTGCTCGCCAGCTGTCGAACCGCCTCGTCAACGAGACTCGCCAGCTGGCCGTATGTTAACTGAATCTCACCGCTGTTACCTACCGAGACGTGTCCGTCGACCACGACGACCTGGCAATCCGGGTCCTGGCCTGACTGCGTCTCGACACACACGGGCGCCGGGGACGCGATACCGTAGCGGTCGCGCAACTGCTGCAGGCGGCCCACTTCATCGCGCGAGAGCGTGTTCTCGCGGCCGAGCATGCGCGCCACCAGGCTGATGCGCGCAAAGTGCTCGATCGTCTCCATCTTGTAATACGCCGCAAACAGGTCTGCGCCCAGTGCCAGCGCGCCGTGATTGGCCAGCAACATCGCGTCGTGGGTCTTCACGTACGGCTCGACGGCCGCCGGCAACGCCGGTGTGGATGGGGTGGCGTAGTCCGCAATCGGAATCGCGCCGAGGGTGGTGACCACCTCGGCCAGCACTGCGCGATCGAGCGGAATGCCGGCGACTGCAAACCCCGTCGAGAGGGGCGGATGGGCGTGCACCACGGCATGCACATCCGGGCGATGGCGGTACGCGACAAGATGCATCAGGATTTCAGATGACGCCTTGCGGCCCGGTGCGCCTTCGATGACGCGCCCGTCCATGTCGGTGACGACCATCATCTCGGGGTTCATGAACCCCTTGGAGACACTCGCGGGAGTCACCAGCAGGCGATCACCGGGCAGGCGCACGCTGATGTTGCCGTCATTGGAGGCAACATACCCGCGCGTCCACAACCTCCGGCCGACCTCAACGATGTCGAGCCGCAGTTGCGCGAGATCTGTCATGGGGGTGTGAGCCGGTTACGCCGGGTGTGTCGCGGACCAGCGCTCGCGACAGGTTTCGGAGCAGAAGTAGACGGCCTGGGCTCCCGTGCCGAGCCGAAGGGCACGCGTTTCTGGAATGTGGGTGCCGCAGTGGGGGTCACGCACAAGACGTCCGCCTTCGCGCGTCTGCGGGACCGACCCGCGTCCGGCGTCTGGTGCCCCAGAGAGACCGCGCATGATCCCGCCGATGAACTTCATCAGCAGCCTGACAACGAGCAGGATCGCGATGATGCGGAGAATCCAGCCGAATGCCATCAGTTAGAACTCGAGTCCACCACCACCGCCGCCGCCAGCCGGCGGGGTGCCCGCATGATTGGCGCGCAGGCTTGCCAATCCGGTGCGAGCCCGTTCGGCTTCCGGTGACTGCGGCGCGACCTTAATCAGCAGCTCCCAGGACTTGGCCGCGCCGTCAAGATCCTGTTTGCCGAAGGCGCGCACGATGCCCTGGTTGTAAAGCGTCTTGGCGTGCGCGGGATCGATGGTGAGCGAATAGTCCAACTGCTGGAGGGCACGGTCCGC
>CAYZLT010000564.1:0-1693 GCA_964479175.1 uncultured Solibacteraceae bacterium
AGGTGACCTTCTCGATCAGCGAACAAGAGTATCTCCGCTATGCCGACAGCATCCAGCTCGATCAGCCGGACCAAAGGGAAGGCAAACTGGAGATGATCCTTGCCGACGGCAGCGTGCACGCACACCGCGGCACGGCGTCTGTCGCCAACCGCGAGGTCGACGTCAAAACCGGCACGATGTCGATCGTCAGCCTGTTTCCCAATCCCGACTTCCGCCTGCGGCCGGGCCAGTACGCGAAGGTGCGCGCCACGACCGAAACGAGATCGGCCGCTCTGCTGGTACCGCAGCGTTCGGTACAGGAGATCCAGGGGACCTATCAGGTCGCCGTGGTCGGCGCCGACAACAAGGTGTCGCGATGCGCACCGTCCGCCCCGGCCCGCGCGTCGACAATGAGTGGATCATCGACGCAGGGCTCAACCCCGGGGAGCGCGTGATTGTCGAAGGTCTGCAGAAGGTTCGCGATGGTGTCGTCGTCGATCCCAAACCGGCCGGCGCAACGGCCCGCCAGTAGCGCGGCCCCGCCATGGCAGAGTTCTTCATCCGACGTCCGATCGTCGCGATCGTCATTTCGATCCTCATCGTCCTGCTCGGACTGTTCGCCCTGAGCGGCCTCAGCATCGAGCAATATCCGTTTCTCGCACCGCCGACGATTCGTGTGACCGCGAACTACCCAGGCGCTTCGGCAGTCGCCGTCGAGCAGTCGGTGGCCACGCCCATCGAGCAGGAGGTCAACGGCGTCGAGAGCATGATCTACATGAAGTCGTCCAACACCAGCGACGGCCGCATGCAGCTCGACGTCAACTTCACCGTCGGCGTCGATCAGGACATGGCCAACGTCCTCACCCAGAACCGCGTCTCCGCCGCCCAGGCGCGTTTGCCGCGGGAAGTCACGGCGCAGGGTGTAACCGTCAAGAAGATGAGTCCCAGCATCCTGATGCTGATCTCGTTGTTCTCGCCGAACGGCACCTACGACGCTCCCTTTCTCACCAACTACTGCGGCATCAACCTCCGCGATCAGCTCCTGCGCATTCCCGGCATCGCCCAGGTCGATCTGTTCGGCGGCACCGACTACAGCATGCGCATCTGCCTGCGGCCCGATCGGCTGGCCAATCTGCGCGATGGACGTCTTCCGCCAGCGCGCATTTACCTCCGGTTTCATCGGCGAGCGTTACATGAGCGCCTTGCCGGCGGGCGCTGCGCGCGACGAGATGAGCCACCGCATCAACTTTCTCGACCCTCCCGACCACACGCGGGTGCGCCGCCTGGTGTCGAAGACCTTCACGCCGCGCCGCGTCGCGGCGCTGGTGCCATGGATCGAACGCACCGCGGCCGAACTTCTCGACGGCATCGACCCTCGGGAACCCGGCACAGGAGTTCCGGGACGTAGAGAAGATTCGGAAAATCAGAAATCGAGCCTGGTCGGCATCGCCTGCCGGCTCCGGAGCAATCTCAGGTCGAGTGGTGAAGGCCGAGTTCGCGAGCGACGGTCTCGCCAAGGGGCAAAGCGTACCCGATTGAGCGCGCGGGGGGACGCGCAGGGCCAGTGCCACGGCCGAGGCGGGGAGGCCGGCTTCGCGAAGCGCGAGAAATGCGAGCGCTGCGCGAGCGCGGACGATGTTGCGTCGCTTGCTACCGCTGCACCGTTCGGCAACGGTCAGGCGACTCGTCGCGGCGACCCGGTTGGTTAGGCTGG
>CAYZLT010000565.1:0-1670 GCA_964479175.1 uncultured Solibacteraceae bacterium
GTGCCTCTGTGCCTCTGTGCCTCTGTGCCTCTGTGTCTCCCTGTGCGAAACAACGACGTCGAGTGCCTTCCCGGCGGTCGGATATCATCTACGCCATCAGTGGAGGTCCCAATGTGGTTGTGCGGCAAGTGTCATGAGTCGCTCGAAGACACGTTTGAGGCGTGCTGGAAGTGCGGGTCGCCACGCTACGGCGACGCGACGAGCGACATTGAGCCAGTGACGGTTGTCTCACTGAACTGCCTGCGGTGCGACGTGGCACTCGAACATGTCGGCACCAAGCGGTTCCATGAAGGTGCCAGATGGGGTGTGCTCGGAGAGCTCGGCGAGTTGTTTGTGAAGCGCGAACGGTTTGATGTCTACGCCTGTCCGCGATGCGGACACGTCGAATTCTTTCTGGACGGCGTCGGCGAAGCCCACAGACCTCCGGAAAAGCAGTAGTATCGCCCGATGGATGTTGTGCAGGTAGGCAGGGACTATGCGGTGGGGTGGGGCACGTTGGCGCTCATCAACGCCGGTCTGGCGCAGTCGAAGGGACGCAGCGGCGGGAACTGGTTCTTCGTCTCGTTGCTCCTCGGCCCCCTCGCCACCCTTGCCATCGTCATCACCGACCCGCCTGTGGTGAAGCCGAAGTAGGCTCGACAACGTTGTAATGTCGTGATGGATGAGCCAATGAACACACCCCAACACTGTCCCAAGTGCAACGGCCACATGGTGCAGGGCTTTGTACTCGACAACACGTACGGGGCACACGACGTCAGCCAGTGGGCGGAAGGTGCGCCGATTGAGTCCTTGTGGGTCGGCACCAAATTGCCCCAGCACGCGATGGTGCCCATTGGCGCCTACCGGTGCGAGGCCTGCGGGTTTCTGGAGTTTTACGCCCGCTCGGAATTTGCGGCGCAATAGATGGACCTGGACGCACTCGACCAACAGATCGCCGGCGTGATGGCGCGCGTGGGCGTGCCGGCACTCCGGATCTCGCTGGCCATCATCTTCATCTGGTTCGGTCTGCTCAAACCCCTCGGGCTGTCGCCCGCTGGCCCACTCGTCGAGGCCACCGTGTCGTGGATGCCGTTGTTCACCCCGGCCCAATGGGTGGGCGTCATCGGGTGGTGGGAAGTCGTGATCGGCGTGACGTTCCTTTTCAGGTCAACCATTCGCATCGCCGTAGCCTTGCTGGCCCTGCAGATGACGGGCACGTTCCTCCCGTTGGTCATGCTCCCGGACGTGACGTTCCAGACGGGCTTGTATCCGTTTGTGCCCACCATCGAAGGGCAATACATCATCAAGAACCTGCTCATCATTTCTGCCGCGCTGGTGGTGGGCGGCACCGTGCGGGCGTCGCATGTTGATTGACGATGTGATGCCGAAATGGGAGGTGGGCTCGCGCCATCAGATCGTGGTCCATGCAGGCGTCGCCGAGACCTACGCGGCGATTCGGTCGGCAAATCTGGGAGCTCATCCGATGGCGCGCCTGATGCTTGGCGTCCGGGCCCTGCCGGGCGCACTCCTGTCCGGCACACTCCGCGAGTTGCGCACACGCAATTCGGCGCCGATCGCGCTCGCTGATTTTGAAGCCAGAGGATTCCACGTTGTGGCCGAGTCGCCCCCCACCGATATGCTGATTGGGCTGGAAGGCGAATTCTGGACCGTGAGCGGCCGGCTGCGGCCCG
>CAYZLT010000566.1:0-1667 GCA_964479175.1 uncultured Solibacteraceae bacterium
GGCCGTGGTCGGCTCGCCGGATCGGAAATATCTCTGGATCCTCGCACGCACGCCGGGCGTTCTCCGCGCGTTCTGACGGCGGGCATCGTGCGTATCGCCTCCGCCGGGTCGCACAGCCGTCGCGATTCGCTCGGACTCAGCTCGCCAGGCTGCCCTTCGACTGCGCTCAGGGCATTCTCCATGACTCCGGCCTGCCATGGACACCGATTATCACTCCTGCTAGAGTTTGGCCATGCGTTCAGGACTCCTCTCGGCTGTGGTTGTGGCGGCACTTGTGCTATCGACGGCATGCGGACGGGTGGCGACGGCGCCATCGGCAACCGCTGCCCCTTCGGCCGTCTCGCTGGGCACAGGCTTGGCCTCGGGCACGTGGGCATCGACCAAGGCACTGCCCGCTCAGGGCCCGCAGGGCACATGCGGCGACTTCACATGGAATATCGTCAACATCAGCGCAACATCGGCATCTGGCAGCTTCGCCGCGACCTGTAACGGTGTCGCGATGTCGGGCAGCGGCTCGGCGCAGGCGACGCTGTCGGCCAGCGGCATCAGCTGGAACAGCACAGGCACGGCGTCCGTTCCTGGCAACACCAATTGCGCCATCGCGCTCGGCGGAACGCTCGCGTTCTCCCCCAGCGGCGTCGTCATCACCTACTCTGGCACGACCTGCCTGGGCGCCGTCACCGGCACGGAGACATTGGGTAGGAAATAGGGGTTCGAGCGGCAACCTGCCGATTACCGTCGCAGATACTGAAAAGACGCTGAAGAGTGGTGCGGCGCGGTGAGCGCCGAACGGCCTATAGGCGATGGCCCAAGTCCTCGGTGACCGTCGCGATCTGGTCTGGCGCTACAGCGATCACGACTGCCCACTCGGGTGGGTGTGCCGCCGCCATCCACCTACGCACCAACCCCGACTACGACAGCCTGCGCGGCGATTCGGAGTTCGTTCGCATGCTGGCGCGCGTCGGGCTGACGCCGCTGCCTCACCGCGCGCATCAGCCGCGAGATGGTGGACTTCGAGGTCTACCGGACCGCGGGCCGCCGCGCGCGTGACCTGGTAGGCGCTGTCCTGCGCACCGTGTCTGATCATTCGCCGTTATGTCACCGAACGACCCACGTCAGACGGCCTATCGTCCCTGCACACCCTGATCCAGGCCAGCAAACGCAAGGATGAGACACTGCGCCGCCAGTACACCCGTACCCAGGCGCTGGCGTTCCCCGAAGGCCATCCGCTGGAACGGATTGTCGACCTCGCGTTGTTCCTGAACCGCTACGGTCAGGCGTTATGCGACCGTCTCATAGACGGCCTGCCGCTCGACATAGGGCAACACTACGTGGTCCAGCCATAGACATTGAGTTATTGGGCTATTGAGTTATTGAGTTATTGAGTAATTGACGGATTCTGGAGGCTGCCCGCCGCTCCCTGCCGGCGCAGTCTCGTGTAACCCATCAGAAGGATCAGCACGACAAGTCCGCTCAACGCCCAGGTCCCGAGTGTGGGAACCGGCGTGAGAATGAGTACGGTGAACGGCACTTGGGCGAAGCACCCGTTGGTGTCGGTGGCCCGCACGGTTGCCGTTACCGTGCCCGCAGTGGTCGGCGTACCCGCGAGCAGCCCGGCCGCGGTGAGGGTGAGGCCATCGGGCAGGGCCCCGCTGGTCACGCCGAAA
>CAYZLT010000567.1:0-1665 GCA_964479175.1 uncultured Solibacteraceae bacterium
CTTCCATCGTCCAGTCGCCGCGGCAACCGCAGACACCAAAGGCAAAATTCCTGAGGAGGTCGCCGCCGTGTTCGGTGTGCACCACTTCGGGATGAAACAGCAACGCATAACACCGGCGCGCGTCGTCGTGCATCGCGGCCACCGGCGCGTTGGCCGAGGTCGCGCTGACCGCAAAGCCCTCAGGCGCTGCCGACACGTAGTCGCCGTGGCTGGCCCACACCTTGAGGCTCGCCGGCACCGAGGCAAACAGGGGCGATGTGGCGGAGGTGGTCTCGATGACGGCGTGGCCAAACTCGCGATGCGACGCGCGAGCCACCGTGCCGCCAAACCGCTCCGTCATGACCTGCATGCCGTAACAAATCCCGAGGATCGGGACGCCCAGCGCCCAGATCTCCTCGGGGGGCCGAGGGGCGCCGTCCTCCGACAAGCTGCGCGGCCCGCCCGACAGAATCAGTCCGATCGGGGCGCGACGACGGATCTCGTCGATCGGGGTGTTAAAGGGCAGGATCTCGGAGTACACCGACAACTCGCGCAAACGCCGCGCGATGAGCTGGGTGTACTGAGAGCCGAAGTCGAGAACAAGAATGGTTTGATGTGTCACAGGAAATTGATCGCGGGAATCCCGATATTATAAGGCTGTGCACCGCATTGCCACCATCGCGATCCTGCTCTGCACCGTGTTTGTCGCGGGCGGCGCCGGGCAGGCGCGGTCGGACGTCCGTGGTGTGCCGCTGTTGCCACTGGCCGCGCAGCACTGGACACGTGACCTGCCGTTTGGTGAGGCGTTTGGTCTGGTGATTGGCGATTCGCGACTGCTGGTGGCCACCAGGACACAGATCGAAGCCCTGTCCTGGACGACTGGTGACCCGGCCTGGGTCGCAGTACTGGCCACCTCGACGCCGCCGATTGTGCACGACGGACGGGTGTTTGTTGCCGCCGACGATCAGATACAGGCCCTCACTGAATTGACCGGCCGGGTGGAGTGGCGCCTGCCTGTCGGGCGGGTGACGGTGCCCCTGGTGTATCGCGCGGGCTGGCTCATGGTCGTCGGCGAGGATGGGCGGCTGCGCGGTGTGCGCGCGTCGGATGGTGTGGTCATCTGGCAGACCGACACGACAACGGCCACGTTGGCGCTGCCTCCGGTGATTGATGGCGACGTCCTGTTTGGAATCGCCACGGACGGCGTGCTGACGGCGTGGCGCGTCTCGGATGGCGTCCAGCTCTGGCAGATTGGTGCGACGCCCGATCCCGTGGCCGTGGTGACGGCCCATGGCCATGTCTACGTCGCGACCCACGGCCGGCTCACCTCCTACCGCCAGACCGACGGACGCCGGCGCTGGAGCTACGAAGTCGAGATGCCCGTGGTGAGTCGGCTCGCCGCCGATCAGCACCACATCTACCTCGCCACGCTCGACAACAGCGTTCGTGCCCACGGCACCAACGGGCACCTCGTGTGGAAGCAGCGGGTGGACGCGCGTGTGGTTGAAGGTCTCACGGTGGACGGTTCCCATGTGCTCGTGCCTCAGTCCGATGGGACCGTGCGCTTCATGCTGACGGAAACCGGTCGACGTGCGGGCCAGATTGGCGCCCCGGGCGAAGACGCGCGAGGGGCCACCTCGATCGTGACAGCCGGGTATGGTCCGACGTTGCGGGTGGCGCGGGTCA
>CAYZLT010000568.1:0-1657 GCA_964479175.1 uncultured Solibacteraceae bacterium
ACCTGGAATAGCCTGCCCTCGATGATGTAGATCGCTTTTTCGTGCAACACCGACGCCATCGATTACACAAAGGTGACGATTCTCGACGACTGGACACCCGCCCACGAAACGACCTCAGAGGTCGTGCAGTGGGCCGCCCGACACGGCGAGGTCCACGTCGTCTCGCGCGTCGTCGGCTTCAAGAAGATCAAGTTCTACACGAACGAAAACATCGGCTCCGGCGAACTCGATCTGCCTGAACAACAGATGCACACCTCGGCGTACTGGGTGACCATTGCGGCTGAGATGATGGAGGGCTTGCCCTATGGCGGCGCGGACAAACGCGACGGCGTGCTGGGCCTCGCATTTGCAATGCGGAACGTGGCACCGCTGCTGCTGATGTGTGACTCACATGACCTGGGTTTGTCGGTGGACGGCGTCGGCACCGAAGAGGCGAAGACGTTGTCCACCGTCGCGCCGACCATCTTCATCTACGACAACTATCCCGGCGGGATCGGCTTCAGCGAGCCGTTGTTCCAGATGCATCAGGACCTGCTCGCGCGGACGCAGGAACTGATTGAAGGATGCCCGTGTCAGTCCGGGTGTCCCTCGTGTGTCGGTCCCGAGGGCGCCACAGGGCCGTTGGCGAAGAAGGTCGCGTCGCACCTGCTCGCGGTGCTTCGTCAGCCGGTGTTGACGACGCCGGAGTCACCGGTCGCGTGAAAAATCTCGCCGAGCGCCTCCGTGCCATCGTTCGGGAGAACCGGCGTGAGCTGACCGTTGAGCCGGACCTGCCGTCGATCGGCGGAGGCTACAACTTTCAGGACGTGGTGGCCCGTTCTGCAGAGGCACTCGGGGGCGTGGTGCTCGGCGGTGAGTCTTCCGCCTGCCTGGTGGTTGATCGTGTGTACGACGCGGACAGGTATCACGGAAAACGCCGCGTCGAGTCGTATCGACTGCTGCCGACCTCGCCCCTGGGTCTCTTCGAGCCGAAACTCGCGTCCACTCCTGACTGGGCCTCACGAACGGTCTTCTTTGACATCGAGACCACAGGCCTCAGTGGAGGTGCGGGCACGGTCGCGTTCCTGGTTGGTTGCGGATGGTTTGAAGGCGACGCCTTTCGTGTGCGTCAGTGGCTGATGCTGGGCCCCGCCGGAGAACGGCCGCTGCTCGACGCACTGGGCCGCGCGATGGACGACGCGTCGCTGCTGGTGACGTTTAACGGCCGTACATTTGATGTGCCGTTCATGGAGACGCGCTGGGCGTTTCATCGCCAGTCCACCCCGACCGATGGGCTGCCGCATTTCGACATGTTGCCGGCCGCGCGCAGGTTGTGGAGTCGACGGGAGGATGACACGAGCTGCAGTCTCACGGCGCTTGAGCGCTCCGTGCTCGGATTTCATCGCGTCGGCGACGTGCCAGGGTTCGAGATCCCGGTCAGGTACTTTCAGTTTCTGCGAACGGGTGATCCGTCCGTCATTGATGGGGTGCTCGAGCACAACCGACTGGATCTGGTGTCACTGGCCGCGGTGACGACCCGTGCGTTCGAGTTGGCCTCCGAGGGACCCGAGTGGTGCCGTGAAGCCTGTGAGCAGCTGGGGCTGGGGCACTTGTACGAGCGACAAGGGGACCTCGCTCGCGCAGAAGAAGCGTTTTCGTTTGCCGCGGTGTCTGCGGA
>CAYZLT010000569.1:0-1630 GCA_964479175.1 uncultured Solibacteraceae bacterium
CGCCACGACGCGTGAGCGTCCTCCCAATCCCGAGAATGCGGCGCCGTTTTCGCGTGGCAATACGCCGGACAAGGTCGTTGGCGCCCCGTCGGGTGAGCCGCCCAAGGGCGACAACGGCACGGCCCCGCCGAGTCCCGACCCGGCCCCTTCGTCGCCCGAGGCCCCGTCGCTCATCGCGACCGACCCCACCCCTGCGCGCGCCGGCGGCCGAGGGCTCGCCAACTCGCTCCAGAACCTGTCAAAGTTTCTACAGCAGGACAATTTTGCGAACGACCGAGGGGGGCAGCCCGAGCAGGATGCCCAGATCAGCTTCGACTCCAAGGGCGTCGATTTCGGCTGGTGGCTCCGCCGCTTTGTCACGCACGTGAAGAGCAACTGGTTCATTCCGCAGCTGGCGCAGATTACGCCGGGACGCGTGGTGATCACCTTCAACGTGCATCGGAATGGCTTCATCACCGACATCGAAGTCATCAAGACGTCCGGCCATCGGGCACTCGACCAGGCGGCGGTGAACGCGCTCAAGACCTCGAGCCCCACCGTGGCGCTGCCTGCTGAATATCCGGAAGACAAGGCCTTCTTCACGGTGACCTTCCTCTACAACGTCCTCCGGTGACGTCTTCGGCCACAGGACCGTGGACCGTGGACCGTCGACCCTCGGACCACACGCTTGTGTGCATCGTGGGCCCGACGGCCACGGGCAAGACGGCGCTGGGCGTGGCGCTGGCGGAAGCGATCGACGGAGAAATCATCTCCTGTGATTCCACGGCCGTGTATCGCGGCATCGACATCGGCACCGACAAACCCACGATGGAGGAGCGGCGGGGCATCGTGCACCACCTGATCGATGTGGTCGGGCCTGACGAGACGTATTCGGCGGCGCGCTTTGCCCGCGAGGCGGCCGCGACCGCACACGACATCCGGGCGCGTGGGAGGTGGCCGATCCTTGTGGGCGGGACAGGGTTTTATTACCGCGCGCTGGTGCGCGGATTGTTTCCCGGCCCCGAGCGCGACGATGCATTGCGGGCGAGGCTTGAACGTGTCGCTGATGCCCGCGGTGTGGAGGCGTTGCATCGTTGGATCGCACGGGTGGACCGCGCGTCGGCGCTGCGCATCATGCCGCGCGATCGCAAGCGGCTCGTGCGGGCGCTTGAGGTGTATCTGCTCACCGGGCGTCCCCTGACCGAGCACTTCGACGCCACGGTCTCGCCACTCGCAGGGTGGCAGGTATTGACGCTCGGACTGATCGATCCGCGCCCCGATCTGGAGCCGCGCGTCGCCCGTCGAGTGGACGCGCAGTTTGCGCGCGGCGTGGTCGCCGAAGTCGAGGCGCTCGTCGCTGCCGGCGTGCCCGAGTCCGCGCATGCCTTTAGCGGCCTGGTCTACCGCCAGATCATCGAGATGCGCCAGGGTGTGCGCGATGAAGCCGCGACGCGTGCGCTGATCGTGCGCGAGAACATGCGCTACGCCCGCCGACAAGTGATGTGGTTCCGCAAGGAACCCGATGTGCGGTGGTTGTTAGGCCCTGGCACCGAGCCTGTCGTGCAGGCCGAGGCACTCGCGATCATCAGAGGCTCGAGCGAGGTTGAAGGTTAAAGGCTAAAGGTTAAAGGCCACAGGTACGGAGCCTCCG
>CAYZLT010000570.1:0-1628 GCA_964479175.1 uncultured Solibacteraceae bacterium
CCTCATGACCATTTCCGACCTGAGCGCGCTGAATGCGGAGGTCAAGGTGGCCGAGGCCGACGTCCTTCGTCTCGTGCTCGACCAGCCAGGTGTCGTCACGCTCGACGCGTTGCCGGACCGGCGATTTGACGGGCGCGTGGTGGAGATTGGTGCCAGCGCGCTGCAGCAGACCGGCACCCAGGCGGCGGCGCGCGAATTCCGTGTCAAGGTGCGGCTCACCGGGGACGTGGCGGCGCTGCGACCGGGCCTGACGTGCGACACGGAAATTCTCGTCGCCGAGCGCCAACAGGTGCTCGCTGCGCCGCTCCAGGCCGTGGTCCAGCGCGAGGGACGCAGCGGAGTCTTTGTGGTGCGCGACGGTCGCGCGGTGTTTTCGCCGGTCACGACCGGCATCATCGGCGGCCTGACGATCGAAGTCGACGGGGTGTCCGAGGGCGCCACGATCGTGACGGGGCCCTTCCAGCTCCTGCGCGAGCTGGCCGACGGCGCTCCTGTGCGCGACACGTCGCGCCGGGAGTGATCACCGTCTGATGGCCCTGCGATGCAGCCGCATCCGTTCACGTTCATCTATCTGATCAGCGCCGCCATCCTCGTCGCGGTGGCGCGGGCGATGTGGCGACTGCCCGCGGCGGGCGCACGCACCTCGGGCGCGCTCATGCTGGCGATTGCGTTGTGGTCGGCCGCCTACGCCCTTGAACTCGCGTCCACATCGCAGGCCGTCCAGCTCGCGTTGGCACCGGTCGAATACCTCGGCATTTTGTTCGCGCCGCTCGCCTGGTTCGTCTTTGCCCTCCGGTTCACCGGCCGTGACGCCTGGCTCACCCGGGGCGCCCTCGTCGGCCTCGGACTGATTCCCGCCGCGTTGTTCGTATTGGTCGCGACCGATCCGTGGCACCACCTCGTCTACCGGCAGGCCGGGACCATCCAGGATGGCCGGTGGCTCGTCTTGAAGTTGACCTACGGGCCCGCCGGGTACGCCAACGTCGTGTACGCCTACGGCTTCCTGGCGGCCGGCGCGGGTGTCATCCTCAGTGCATTTTTTGCGTCGTCGCGCATCTATCGTCGGCAGGTGGGCGCCTTGCTCCTGTCGGCGGCCGCACCGTGGCTGGTCAACGTGTTGTACCAGCTTGGCGTCGGGCCGATCGTGGATCTCACGCCGGCGGGATTTGCCCTGACCGGGCTGGGGTGTGCGTGGGCCATTCATCGCGCGCAGTTGCTGGATCTGGCGCCGGTCGCGCGTGGGCTTGTGGTGGAGAGCCTGGGCGACGGCGTGGCGGTCCTCGATGTGCGGAACCGGTTGATCGATGCCAATGCGGCCTTCCGACACATCGTCGGTGAGGTCAACATCGGAGATTCGGCGCCCACGGCGTTTGCGTTATTGCCGGAACTGGTCGCACAACTGGGGGGCGGGCCGACGGTGGACACGATCGCGTCGGCGACTGATCCGGATCGATTTTATGAACCGGGTGTGGCGCCGCTGGTGGATCGCCGCGGGCGCGAAATCGGGCGGGTGGTCACGCTGCGCGACGTGACGGAGCGTCGGCGGGCGCTGGCCGAGATGGCCAAGGCGCGTGACGCCGCGCAAGATCTCGCGCGTGCGAAGTCCCGGTTTCTGGCCACCGTCAGTC
>CAYZLT010000571.1:0-1611 GCA_964479175.1 uncultured Solibacteraceae bacterium
CGACCCGAAGGCCAGCAGCGCCACGCGATGCGTGCGCCGCCTGGCCTCACGCCGCAGCCAGCCGACGACGGCGCGGACAAAGACTGCGACGACCGCTCGGCACAGATCGTGGTTCCACGCGAGCCGGTACCGTAGAGCCGGCGGGAGCGTCAGCACCCACTGTCGCACGGGCACCTCGGGAAACACGTGATCGACCAGATGCGCGGCGCGTCCGGTCATCCGTCGGCCCCGACGAGCTGGTGCAACGCGGACTGCTCGGGCTGCCGGGGCCGATACGTGATGGACGCGAGTCCCACGGCCCCCACGGCCCCCACATCCGCAAGGCCTGTGCCTCCGCCGGCCTTGCTGTGGAATCAATGCGTTACGGGTGGGTCGCGTATCGCGCGTTGCAGATTCTGCGTACTCGGGCGCTGACCTGCCGGCAGATTCTGTCGCGCGCGGCGGCAAGACATGCCCTCGAACGCGTCGCGCGCATCGTCTCGCGAGAGGATCTGCTCCTTTCGAAAGTGATGTGGGGAAGAGAGTCAGGCTCTGCCGTCCAGATCAGTGATGCGCGACAATTGGCGGGGCTGCCGCCGGACTGGTCCTACGTGAATCGATGGGCCGCGGTTCTGAATGTGTCTGAGGTGGTGCCAGGATTGCGCTCATGAGCGATACGTTGGCGACGACCGAGACGTACCTGGCGGCGCGCTACGGCGCGTTGACTCCAGGTCAACGGATCGAGATGGCGTGCGGCATGTGGGCGACTGCGGTCGGCATGGCTCGAGCGGGTCTTGGCGATGCCGCAGCCGGCCTCAGCGAGTCCGAACAGCGCGTCATGCTGTTGGAGCGGCTCTACGGCGGCGATCTCTCGCCGGCGGTGATGTCGGCCCTGATCGCCAGGACCCGCACCACCTGACTTCCGTAAACCGGGCCAGACTCGGACGCGGAACCCGTCCGAACCTGACACTGAAACCTCTTGAAACCGCTGGCACTCGTGGAACCGCTCTGACCCTTACAGCTTCTGCCAGATCACGACCGTCATCCGAAACTTGCGGCGGCCGCCGGGACCATCGGGTTCGATGCCCTCTTGGACGAACTGGCCAATCCGCTGATAGCCGGCGCCCGGCGAAACGCCCTCCGGCATCATCACCAACGACTGCGGCGGAGCCGTGGCATTTGTTCCGGCCAGGCCCGCGGGTCCAATCGGTCCTGCAGGTCCCGTCGCGCCGGTCGCACCTGCGTCGCCCTTGATCCCTTGGGGACCTGCCAAACCTGCCGCGCCTTGAAGCCCTTGCGCGCCGGCTGGGCCGGCTGCACCTTGGGCGCCGGGAATACCCTGCGGCCCTGCGTCACCGACCGCGCCTTGAGCACCGGCCGGCCCGGTTTCACCAGGCATACCGGGTGACCCCGCCGCTCCCTGCGGACCGGCCACGCCCGGCAGTCCTTGCGCGCCATCCGCGCCCGCTGCGCCGGCTGGCCCGGTGGGCCCTTGTGGCCCCTGGGTACCTTGCGCACCCTGAGCCCCTTGCGGCCCTGCTGCGCCGTCAACACCGTTGGTACCGTTGGTGCCGTTGATACCGTCGGCGCCTCGAGCGCCTTGCGGGCCGATTTCTCCCTGCGGTCCCTGTG
>CAYZLT010000572.1:0-1609 GCA_964479175.1 uncultured Solibacteraceae bacterium
CCGTTCCGAGGGTGGTCGCGGACTGCGCCGCCACTCCGGTCTGCAGCACGACCATTACGGCTACTGCCCCTGCCAATATCGAAAAAATCGCTCTGCGTGTCATCGTCAATGCCTCCAAGCCGCCATTATCGGTCGAGCACCGCCCGGCCTTCAATGGTTAGATCGCCATCAAGTCGAACTGTTCGTGGTGCAGTTGCTCATCCGAGCGCACGGTCACTGACCGTCCCACCGTGGCTTCGAGTTCCTTGAACACATTGCGGCCCTCTTCCTTGAGGGCGCGCGCCACTTCGGGATTGACGCGCAGGACGAGCGAGTAGCCGTCCAGGTCAGCGGCGACCTTCTTCACCTCAGTGAGAATGTCGTAACAAATCGTCGGGCTCGCCTTGATCGTGCCCGTCCCCGAACAGTAGGGACACGGCTCGGTGAGGAGCCGTTCGAGACTGCTCTTCACACGCTTGCGGGTCACAATCACCAGACCGAAGTCATTGACCTGCACCGCCTTGGACGGCGCGCGATCGCGCCGCATCTCCTGCTCCATCGCCGCGAAGACCTTCTGCCGGTTCTTCTTGTCTTCCATGTCGATGAAGTCGAGCACGATGATCCCACCCAGGTCGCGCAGCCGCATCTGCCGCGAGATCTCCTTGGCCGCTTCCAGGTTGGTCTTGACGATCGTGTCTTCCAGGCGACCGGCGGTTTTTTTGCCGACGTACCGACCAGTGTTCACGTCGATTGCCACCAGCGCTTCGGTCTGGTTGATGACGATGTAGCCGCCGGACTTGAGCCAGACCTTGCTGCGCAGGGCTTTGTCGATCTCGCCCTGCACGCCGTATTCGTCGAAGATCGGATAGTCCTTGCTGTAGTGTTTCACCCGCCCGGCCATCGCCGGCATGATGCGCCCCATGAGGGCCACCACCCGGTTGTACTCCGTCTCATCGTCGATCCGGATCGCGGTGAATTGTTCGGTCAAAAAATCGCGCAGCAACTTCGCGACCAGGCTCTCTTCGCGGTAGAGCGCACAGGGCGGACGCTGCGTCTCCTTGCGGCGCTGCACCTCGGTCCAGACCGATTTGAAATATTCGAGGTCGCTGAGGATGTCCTCGTCGGGGCGGTTGACGGCGGCGGTGCGGATGATCGTGCCGCCGGGCAGCCCGGACTCTTCCTTGAATTTCTGCACAATGGCGCGCAGGCGACGACGTTCTTCGCGCGATTCAATTTTGCGGGACACACCGATGTGGTCCACCGTCGGCATGTACACGAGAAACCGGCCCGGCAGGGAGATGTGCGAGGTGATGCGCGCGCCCTTGGTGCCGAGTGGCTCCTTGACGACCTGCACCACGACCTCCTGCCCTTCCGTGAGCAGGTCTTCAATGCGGACTTCAGGCGCCATCTGATCGCGGTCACGGCCGCCACGTCGCTGGCCCGTCTGACCGTTGGGCGCCTGCGCCACGGCCGTGGCCGCTCCGGCCCCAGCCTCGGTGTTGGCCACGGGCGCAGCGGGCTCCTCTGCGAGAGGGTCGGGCGCCTCGTCACTGACCGCCTCGCCCCCCATCTCAGCCACGCCCTCCACCTCTGTCGCGAGCGCCGCCAGCGCGGCGCCCGACACCGGCTG
>CAYZLT010000573.1:0-1601 GCA_964479175.1 uncultured Solibacteraceae bacterium
CCCCAACCTACGGGTTCGAAGCCCGGTGCTCTATCCAATTGAGCTACGGGCGCACGGTCTCCAAGGCTATCACAAGCACTTCAATTCCCCATGCTCCGGGCGACCACTTTTCGCGGCCTCCGTGAGCCTCACGCATGATTGCACCTTTGGGGTGCACTCAAGGAGCCGGGCCTATCGCAGGCCCGACTCGGTCGGCAGCCCCGCATCAAGCCAGCCCTTGATCCCCGCGGACATCACCAGTACATCGCGGTAGCCAAGCCCTTCCGCACGTCGCGCGGCCTGCGGGGCCTTGCGACACAGCACGTTCGAACAATAAAACACCAGCGGAGATTCGCAATCGGACGGAAGATGGGTCGCGTCAAAGTGGACGGGGTCGAGATTGATCGCGCCACTGACACGAGCGGCCTGCCAGCTCTGAGGTGCGTTCACATCAATGACGGTCACGGTCAGGGGGTCCTGCTGCATCAGCTCATGCAGACGTCGTGGGGCAATGGTCTTGAGGCCCATCAGTCGCGCGAACATGACAGCCTCACGCCACCCGGCGCTGAAACCAGCGCAGGCGCACGATCTGCGCGAGCACTACAAGCAGTCCACCGATGATCGCGACCACGGTGACTGATTGCGCGGTATCTACCGGCAGGACCATCCACGCCAGGGCCATCGTCAGACCAGAGAGCACCTGCGTCCACCCGATCAACCGGTGCATCGATTGCGTCGAAGCGGCGCTGCACCGGAGCAAAGCAAGCGGCGTCAACATCTTGGGCAGCGCGTTGCCGGTGAACACGTAGAACGCGCCAAACACCACCATCGCGAGCCGCTGCGACAGGTCGGCGCCATTTACCCATCCGAGCAGAAACGCCAGCTTGGCGGCGAGCGACACAAACAACATGAGTGCAGCAAATCCCAGGGCGTGCACAATCGGTCGAGTGACAGCGGTCATAAGTCTCCTTTGAGTGTGCGGGGCCGATCGCCGCGACCAGCGGCCCGACCCACGCGGTGCGATGTGATGTCCCATCCACAAGGCGTTGAACACGCGGTTCATGTGTCTATATTTAGCTAATTATCTAATTGTTGTCAAGGTGGCAGAATAACGCCCATGCTGCGACTTGCCTCCCTCGTCGTACTGCTGGCCGTCACCGGCCAACAGTCCAAATCCCCTGACTGGACGGCCCTTGAGGCCGAAACGCTGACACACTTTCAGGCACTCGTCCGCTTCGACACCTCCGATCCGCCCGGGAGGGAACGTGAAGCGGTCGACTACCTGAAGAAAGTGCTCGAGGCCGAAGGAATTCCGACGCAGGAATTTTCGACCGAGGCCCATCGGCCCAACCTGGTCGCACGACTGAAGGGCACGGGCGCCAAACGTCCGCTCCTGCTCATGGCGCACACCGACACCGTGAACGTGTACCCCGAACGATGGACCTTCCCGCCGTTCGGCGCGACCATTGACGGGGGGTATGTCTATGGCCGGGGCACCGTCGATGACAAGGACAACGTCGCGACGTCGCTCATGATCATGGTGATGCTCAAGCGGCTCAACGTGCCGCTCGATCGCGACGTCATCTTCCTCGCCGAGTCCGGCGAAGAAGGCTCCACACAGG
>CAYZLT010000574.1:0-1576 GCA_964479175.1 uncultured Solibacteraceae bacterium
GGCCACTGTTCGCGACGAGTGTCCTTGTTGGAGTAGTTCTGGCCGTACAGGAGCCGCGGCAGACCTTCAGCAGCGACCGCCGGAGCCGGGCTATCCCGCGATGTGAGAAGTCAAGCAGTCAGTCAACTCGACCCCGATCAGGCCCAAGGTCGAGGCTTTCAATATCCCCGAGATCCTTGGCTCGTCCTGTGGCGCGCTTATTGACGATAAACGCCTCGCGCCCGATGACATCAACCATGAGCGTGCCAAACGCGGCGGTCGTCCGGCTCGGCCAGGCTTCCGAGAATGAGAGGCCCGACAACGCGGTCAGGATGTCGATGCGGTACGGCGGGAGGCCCATCTGAAACACGATGCCAGGTTGGCTGAAGTCGGCGATGGTGATGTCTGACATCGGCGCCCCAAATGTTCTCAGGGCTGACATGACCTGTTCGGCATTCTGCGGCGTGGGATCTATCCAGACGTCGAGGTCGCCGGTGGCCCTGGGACGACCATGAACGCCGAGCGCATACGCGCCGACAATCAGAAATCGAACCTTATGGTCGCTGAACGCGCGCAACAGATCGACAAAGTCCTGATTCACCGGGCCAGTCCTCCCGCAGCCGCCATTGCGCTTCACTGAGTTGCCATACCTGCAGTGTGCGTGATTCTGGAGGCAACGCGGCCCAATAGGCCGCATCGGCCCGGTCGTGTTCCTCAAGAGTTCGGAACACCCGGACCTGCATCCGGCTGCGTCGATCGGCTGCAGTATCCACACTGGTATCGTACCGCAACCGAAGGCTGGGGTCACGAGCGATGAGCCTCTTGTGCTCAGGCCCTCTGGAACAAAGAAAAGGCCCGGCAGCTTTCGCCACCGGGCCCGTTGGTCTTCCGAACGTCGCGGCCGTCAACACCAGGCCGCGCTACGTACCGTCGCGCACGGTGCACTCCGCACCGCGCACTCAGCACTGTGTCTTAGTACATCCCACCCATGCCGCCGCCGCCGCGGCTGCCTTGGTCGCGTGCATCGCGTCTTCGACGCGCGCCTTCTTTTCCTTCATCTCGGTCTCAGTGCCCCGGGCTTTGGTGATCGTCGCAAGGCGATGCTCGAAGACATCGCCATCCTTCGTGATCGACTTCGTGGAGCACCCCTCGTCTGGTCCTCGTGGCTGTGTGCTGGAACTCTTCAATGCACTCGGCGAGTCAATCGGTGTGGTAACGGTGCCGGAACATGCAGTCGAACCTCTGCGCGCAGACGAAGTCCTGGCTGTTCGCCCGATGGTCATCGCCGGCTGAACGACTTTCGATATGTCATCCACGATGCCGACCGTCGGCGGCGCGTTGCGCGTGACGCTCGATCTGTCCGAGACGGGCATCGCGCTGATGCGGCACAATCTGCGTCGGCGTTTTCCGGACGCGAGCGAGGAAGACATCGACCATCGTCTTCGTGCGTGGGTGCGACACCGGCCGGGTGCCGAACACGGCGACGCGGTCGGTCGTGCGGTGGACCCCGGAACGCGATTCGGATGACCCAGCTTGAGTCTGTGCTCCGCCGGGCGGTGGCGGATCTCGGTGACGCCGGCGCTCGCTTCGCGCTTGT
>CAYZLT010000575.1:0-1576 GCA_964479175.1 uncultured Solibacteraceae bacterium
AGATAACACGACCTGAAATAGCACTGCCATCTGCAGGGCGGCGACGACGTGCAGCGGGTTCTGATCCGCCGGTGCATCGGCGCCCTCGGCATGGGTGGTGACGCCTCGGGCCAGCAGCACCAGGCCGATTGCCACGGGCGCGAGGAACGCGGGCCACAAGGCCCACGCCAGGGCCGGCGCCAGGACGGCGCTGGCGAGCAGTACGCGCGGGAACAACATGACGTTGGCGCCGAGCACGCCTGAGGCGAGCATCCGTCCGCTCGCCGGTTCGGAACGACTCAAGCGGGAGAACGTCAGGGTCACCGACGTGGACGACACCAGCCCCCCAAGGGCACCCGCGATCGCGTAGCCACGGTGTGGTCCGAAGGCGCGTCGCGCGAGGAAGCCGGCAAAACTCAGCCCGGAAAAAAACAGGACCAGCGCCCACAGCTGCTGGATGCGAATCTCGCCGAACGGTCCGAATGGTCCCAGCGGCTCGGAGGGCAGCAGGGGAAGGACGACGGCCGCCATGACCGCGAAGCGGGCTGCGGCGAGCAACTCCACGTCGCCAAGTCGGCCGACAAGATTGTGCAGTCGTGATTTTTCGACCAGGAGCAGGACGGTCAGCGCCGTGATCCCCGACGCGAGACTCACGTGCCCCGCGCCGGCCAGCACACCGGCCACTACCACCACGAGCGCGGCCACCTCGGTGGTGGCATCAATGTCCGTTCGGCTTGCGGCGAAGTAGGCCACGATGATGATGGCCACCACCCCGGCCAGCAGGACCGTCGCCGGTCCCATCAACCCCGCCGTCGTCCACCACCCCGCAATACCGGAGACCAGTCCGATCATCGTGAACGTGCGCAGTCCGCCAAACCGCGCGTTGACGCCCGACGCGTGGCCACTCCATTGCCGCTCCAGGCCCACCGCGAGCCCCGCCAACGTCGCCGCCACCAAGCTGCTGATCGGCATCCCGTCCGTACCTTTGGCCTTTCGCCTCTGACCTTTAGCCTTCGACCTTTAGCCTTCTACCTCCTGACCCCTGTGTCGTCGAACGTCTTCACCGCCAACACCATCGATTGCACCACGCGGTAATAGAAGTCGTGCGTCATCGTTTGGTATTTGTCGGTGGCTTTGTGGTGGTTCTCGAAGTCCTCGACGCCGAAATAGAGGCACGGGATCTTCGCCTCGCAGAAGGGGGCGTGATCCGACGACCGCGTCCAGTCCTCGACGCCTTTTTCTTCCGGGTTGTCATGGCCCATGCGCAGCGTGATGTTGGCACCGGCCGCAATCTGTTCAATGGTCGGCCTGAGGAACGGCTGCGTGTGTGTGCCCACGACATACAGCAGGTTGTTGGCGTCGCGACCAATCATGTCCATGTTGATGTTGAGGATGAGTTGTTCCACCGGCACTGGCGGCGCAGCGACGAACTTGCGCGCCCCCTGCAGTCCGGACTCCTCGGCATCAAGTGCCGCAAAGATCAGCGAGTGTGCGGGCGGGTTCGCCTTGAAATATTCGCCGAGCGCAAAGAGCGCGGCCGTGCCGGACGCGTTGTCGTTCGCGCCGTTGAAGGTCGCGCCGTTGCGCACGCCGATGT
>CAYZLT010000576.1:0-1562 GCA_964479175.1 uncultured Solibacteraceae bacterium
CCAGATTGCCGCCGGCAAAGCGACCCCGGCGCCCCCCGTCGGCACCGCGCTCGGTCCGCACGGCGTGAACATCATGGACTTTTGCAAGAACTTCAACGCGAAGACCGCCGGTCAGGAAGGGCTGATCATTCCGGCCGTCGTGACGATTTATTCCGACCGGTCCTACACGTTCATCCTCAAGACGCCGCCGGCGCCGATTCTGCTCAAGCGCGCCGCGAACATCGCCAAGGGATCGGGCGTGCCGAACAAGAACAAGGTCGGCACCGTGACCGCGAAGCAGGTGGAAGAAATCGCCAAGATCAAGCTCCCTGACCTCAACACGCAGAGCCTCGAATCGGCCATCCGGTCGGTCAGCGGCACGGCGCGGTCCATGGGGTTGGACGTGGTGGGATGAGTGACAGCAGGCCATAAGGAAAAGGCCAAAGGCCACAGGTACGGACTGTCCGTACCTGTCGCCGTTGCCCTTTAACCTTCAGCCGTTTTTTAGTGGGTGGGAGGGTGTGCGAACACCCGATTGGACCACCGGAGGTAGTCAATGCGTAGTCGAGGAAAGAAATACCAGGCAGCCCGGGAAGCGGTGCCTGTTCGGCCTCATTCCGTGGAAGAGGCCATTCCGCTGATCCAGAAGGTCAAATACACGAAGTTCGACGAAACCGTCGAGCTGTCGATCCGCTTGGGTGTGGATCCGAAACACGCCGATCAGATGGTGCGTGGCACGGTGGTGCTGCCGCACGGTCTCGGCAAATCGAAGTCGGTGCTGGTTATTGCCAACGCCGACAAACAGCGTGAAGCGCGGGAAGCCGGCGCGGATGTAGTGGGCGGCGAAGAGCTGGTCGACAAAATCCTCGGGGGCTGGACGGCGTTTGACGCGGTGGTCGCCACTCCCGACATGATGCGCGCGGTCGGTAAACTCGGCAAGGTGCTCGGCCCCCGCGGCCTGATGCCGAACCCGAAGACCGGCACCGTGACGCTCGACGTCGTGAAGGCCGTCAACGAAATCAAGGCCGGCAAGGTTGAGTTCCGCGTGGACAAGGCCGGTGTCGTGCACGCGCCAATCGGGCGCATCTCGTTTGAGTCCGCCAACCTGATCGCCAACGCGCACGCGTTGATGGACAGCATTGTGAAGGCCAAGCCCTCGGCCGCCAAGGGCAAATACGTCAAGAGCGTGACCATGTCGTCGACGATGGGCCCCGGGGTCGTCATCGAAACGTCGAGCATGGATCAGGTCGCGAAGAATTGATTCTGAGCGGAGAGAAGAATAATCATGGCAGTCACACGAGCAGAAAAACAGATCGAGCTGCAGCAGCTCACCGACGCGTTCCACGGCACTGATACCGCGGTGCTGGTGGACTATCGCGGCGTGAAGGTCCCGCAGGTCACCGACCTGCGTCAGAAAATTCGCGCCACCGGGTCTCAGTACCTGGTCGTCAAGAACACGTTGGCGAAGCGCGCATCAGCCGGCACGCCGTTTGAGGCGTTGTCGGCGCACTTTGTCGGACAGACGGCCATCGTCTTCACCGGCACGGATCCGGTGGCGATGGCCAAGACGTTGACGGCGGCCC
>CAYZLT010000577.1:0-1553 GCA_964479175.1 uncultured Solibacteraceae bacterium
ACGTCATGGGAAACTTCAATTTTTCCTACAAGACCCAGGGATTGCCGCTGCCATCGAGCACACGACCGTTCAGAATGAGCAGGTCGAAGGGTTGGGGGGCCTGCCAGGGCTCGCGCGCCCCGAGGCTGCCAACCACCACGGCACACAACAGAAGCACAACCAGAAGCCGGATCCGCATGGCGGCTACTCTACCGGAGAGTTCACCCGCCGAAGCGTGGATTCACGACGTTGTTGAACAACGACCCGAAGCTGTAGGTGAGCCCCACGGAAAACCGCACCTCGTAGCCACTTTGCAGTTGGCGTAGCCGCAACAACACTTCTTCGGGCGTTGCGCCACGACGCGGCAGAGCGATCTGGTCGCGGATGCGTGAGGCGTTGCCGTCCAGGTTCAGGGACAATCCGCGCGTGATGCGCAGGTCCAGTTCGCCGTTGACCTCAAGTCGGTACTTTCCCAGGTCGTGCAGATACTGCGACAACTCCGCGCCAAGCTCCACCGCACCCCAGGGCTGGCGTTGGTCAAACGACATGGAGACTTCGTGTTGCAAGCGGGTCTCGCGCAATTTGTCGAAGATCGTGATCTCGTTGTAGCGCGAGTGCCTCGCACCCACCTGGTACTGAAAGAGCAACTGGCGTGAGGCGTACTCTCGGTACGGGAACACGCTGAACTCCACGGCGGGCGCGATGCGTGCGGAGAATTTGGCATTGCCGAAGTCCGAGGCATTCACGCCCGCATCGAGGCCAAACGACCAGTGCGGCCCGAGGCTGCGCGCCACAAATCCTTCGGCCTCGCGACTGCCCCGCGTCACCTCAAACGGCTCGTCGTCGTCGAGATCAAAACGCTCGGTTCGTTCATCGATGCTTGCCCCAAACGCGATCTTCCAGCGATCGGTCACGCGATCGGCCGAAGCCCGTGCCGACCACTGCAGTTCACGAGATGTTTCTTCGGCCTCGAACGACCCACTGCCGCGCAGACTGAAGACCCACAGGTTCCACGGGTCCCGTGGGGGCGCCGCATCCTGCGGTGAGGCGGCGCGCGGGCGGACCGTCACATCAAATCCCGGCGGCAGGCCGTCGAGCGCCATGTATCCCAGCAGACCGACGGTCACCGCGTCGAGCACCCCGCCGCGTCTGGCATCTTCAGGATCACCCGTGACCGACAGCGCGCGAAGGTCCTTGTTGGTGCCCTGAAAGCGACCGGCGCCGACAAAGCGCAGCAGATATTCGGTGCCGCCGCCACCCGTACCACGCGTGCTCGAGAGCAACACGACGTCGGCGTCCTGCGGCTGGCGCACAAAGTCCACCCAGGTGATTTGATCGCGGAGGTAGGTGGAAAAGCACTCACCGCAATCCAGATAGACACGCAAACGTCGTGTGTCACTCGTGACCTGCGGAGTCGCCGGGACCGGATCCGTCACCTGGGCGAACGCGGGGGCCGGAAGAAGCAGTGCAGCAATCACCAGAAGCACGGACACACATCGCATGCAGAGGTTGTAGCGCACTCTGCATGAAACTGCGATGAAGATCGCCTTCATCAGACTTCATCAGGGCTTCAT
>CAYZLT010000578.1:0-1546 GCA_964479175.1 uncultured Solibacteraceae bacterium
CTCCCGCACTCCGCACTCCGCACTCCGCACTCCGCACTCCGCACTCCGCACCCCGCACTCCGCACTACACGCCGAGGCGTTTCCTGGCGAGGGTGAGCACTTGGTCCACCACATCGCTGATCACCATCCCCGTGGTGTCGATATACACCGCATCGTCTGCCTTGGTGAGTGGTGAGGCGGCGCGGGTCCGATCCGACTGATCACGCGCGGCGAGTGCCTGCGCGATTTGACCAACCTGCTCGGGCGCTGCGCCGTGTTGTCCCGCGGCGTGCGCGGGGTCCAACGCACGACGACGTGCGCGTTCTTCCGGCGCGGCGTCGAGATAAATTTTGAGCGGCGCATCGGGGAACACCACCGTGCCGATATCGCGCCCCTCCATCACCACCCGGCCGTCGCGCCCCATCTGACGCTGACGTTCCACCAGCATCCGCCGCACGTCTCCGTGACGCGCCACCATGGCGGCAGCGGCATCCATGTCGGGCGTGCGAATGTCGCTGGTCACGTCGTGGCCATCCACGACGATACGTGCGGATAACTCAAAGGACGCATCGCGGGCCACATCGACGACGGCGACGCTGTCTGCCAGATCGACGCCCCGCCGCCGCGCCAACCACGCCACCGCGCGGTACATGGCGCCCGTGTCCACATGCCGAAACTGCAACGCGCTCGCGATCGTGCGAGCCACCGTCCCCTTGCCCGCGCCGGCGGGGCCATCAATCGCAATCAACACAGGACTATTATTCACTTGTTGCGACGCATCCTGATCATCGCCGTCGTCGTGGTCGCCATCACCGCGTGGCTGGCGATGCCGTATGTGTCTGCGCTCGCAATTCTGATCGACTTGTCCGGGCAGGACATGCCGATGCGGCAGTGGTTGCCCGTGTCGGTCGGCCAGGTCACCACGCGCGACCTGGAGGTCCCGACCAGGCACGGTGTGGTCAGGGCTCGGCTGTATGTCCCGAAGGGCCGCAGCCAGAAGACGTGGATTGTGGTGCCGGGCGTGCACGCGGGCGGGGTTGATGAACCGCGCCTCGTGCACCTGACCACACGGCTCGCCGGTGCCGGGATCACCGTCCTCAGCCTGCCGCTGCCCGACCTCAGGGAATTCCGCATCGTCGGCCGGTCCACTGATCAGATTGAAGACGCGGCCTTGTGGGTGACGGCTGATGCGGCGCTCGCGCCGAACGGCACGGTGGGACTGGTCGGGGTCAGCTTTGGCGGAGGGTTGGTGATGGTGGCAGCGGGACGTCCGTCCATTGCCGACCGGATCGACCGCGTCGTCTCGTTTGGTGGGTACGGCGACCTGCCTCGGGTCATTGAATATTTGTGCACGGGCCGGTTGCCCGACGGTACGGTGCAGCCCGCGCATGACTACGGCGTGGCCATTCTCCTGCTCGGGGCACTTCCTCACCTTGTGCCCAGTGATCAGGTGGCCGGCCTTGAGGCGTCGATTCGAGCCTTTCTCGACGCGTCGATCGTCGATGACTTCGACCCGCAGGCGGCGATGCCCCTGTTTGCGCGCGCACGGCAACTGTCAGCGACCCTG
>CAYZLT010000579.1:0-1537 GCA_964479175.1 uncultured Solibacteraceae bacterium
GTCAAGGACGTCATCGCCGATGCGTTCCTGCAGCAGATACTGACGCGTCCGGCGGAGTACGACGTGATCGCCACGCTGAACCTCAACGGCGACTACATTTCTGACGCGCTCGCGGCGCAGGTCGGCGGTATTGGCATCGCGCCGGGTGGCAATATCAACTATATGACGGGCCACGCGGTGTTTGAGGCGACCCACGGGACGGCGCCGAAGTACGCGGACCTCAACAAGGTCAATCCCGGATCGGTCATCCTCTCCGGCGAGATGATGTTCCGCTACCTCGGCTGGACCGAGGCGGCCGACCTGATCATCAAGGGCCTTGAACAGGCCATTGACGACAAACAAGTGACATACGACCTCGCGCGGATGATTCCGGGCTCGACGGAGTTGTCGTGCTCGGGCTTCGGCGACGCCGTGATCGAGAGACTCTGAAGATAGGCCAACAGTCAGGCCAAAGGCAGTGGGTGCGGCACAGTAACAGGAGACAAGCAGATGAATCGCAAGGTTACGGTCGTTGGTGGAGCAGGAAACGTCGGCGCGACGGTGGCACGGGCCATTGCCGTCAAGGAACTGGCAGACGTCGTGGTGGTGGACATTGCTGCGGAGAAGGCGGCGGGCATCGCGCTCGACATCTATCAGGCGTGCCCGATTGACGGGTCAGATACGCGGTTGATTGGCACGAGCGACTACGCGGCCACGGCCGGGTCGGACGTGGTGGTGATTACGTCGGGTGTGCCCCGCAAGCCGGGCATGAGCCGCGACGATCTGCTCAACGTCAACTACAAGATCATGCAGTCGGTAGTGGAGCAGGTGGTCAAATATTCGCCCAACTGCATCATCGTGCCGGTGGCCAATCCGCTCGATGCGATGTGCCAGGCCGTCTACCGCCTGAGCGGCTTTCCGCGTGAACGAGTGATCGGCATGGCCGGTGTGCTCGACTCGGCCCGGATGCGCACGTTCATCGCGATGGAGCTGAACGTCTCGGTGGAAAACGTACACGCGTTTGTGCTTGGTGGGCACGGCGACACCATGGTGCCGCTCCCGCGTTTCTCGACCGTCGCCGGGATCCCGCTGACCGAACTGGTGGCGATGGGCAGGCTCTCGCAAGCGAAGCTCGACGAAATCTGCGCGCGCACCGCCAATGGCGGCGCCGAGATCACGAAGCTCGTCGGCACGAGTGCCTGGTATGCGCCTGGCGCGGCCGCCGCGCTGATGGTGGAAGCGATCCTCAAGGACAAAAAGGTCATCTACCCGTGTTCGGTGTTCCTGCAGGGTGAGTACGGCGTGCACGATCTCTTCGTCGGTGTGCCCGTCAAACTCGGCAAGGGCGGCGTGGAAGAGATCATTGAGATTCGCCTGACCGACGATGAGAAGGCGGCATTCGCGAAGTCGGCGGCGGCGGTCAAGGAGCTCACGACGGTCATAGGCGTCTAGACTAGAGGCGACGACCTCAGAGGTTCCTACCTCTGAGGTCGTTTTCTTTGTACGCAGGTACACTGCCGCGATGACGATTCGTATGGTGGCACTGGCGCTTGTGGTG
>CAYZLT010000580.1:0-1530 GCA_964479175.1 uncultured Solibacteraceae bacterium
CTTGTGGCTGCGTCCGCAGGGCGAAGTGGTGTTGGGGCACGTGGGCGACAGCCGACTCTATATCTGGTCCGACGGTTTGCTTGATCAGATCACACAGGATGACTCGTGGGTGACCACCATGGTCGCGCAGAGTCCCGGCGACAGCGTGCCCGACATGGCAAAGCACCCGATGCGCCACGTCCTAACGAATGTCCTTGGGGCACGCGAACCCACCGATATTCACATCGTCGAGCGGCCGGTCGTTCCGGGAGATTCGCTGCTCCTCAGTTCGGATGGCTTGCACGGTGTACTGTCTGCGGAAGTGATGGCGGGGATGCTCGGTCGTGGTCTCGCGCCGGACGTCCTGGCCCAGGACTTGGTGCGGGCCGCGCTCGAGGCCGGCAGCCGCGACAACGTCACCGCCCTGGTTGTGCAGTTGTAGCGATGCCCAGATGGCCAGTCCCATGAGTAGCGATGCGCGCCCGGTGCGGTCGAAGCAGATCGGCAGGTATCGCGTTATTGATCGTCTTGGCAAGGGCGCGATGGGCATCGTGTACTCGGCCGTCGATGACGTGATGGGCCGACAGGTCGCCGTCAAGGTGATGATGGAGGACATCGAGACTGACCCGGATACCCGCACTCGCTTCTACCGCGAGGCAAAGATCGCCGGGCAATTGATGCACAACCACATCGTGACCGTCTTCGACCTGGGCGAGGAGGATGGGCGACCGTACATTGTGATGGAACTGCTGCGGGGCTCCACGCTGGGCGACTATCTGTCCCACCCGGCTGCCGTCCCGCTTGAGACCAAGCTCGAACTGATGATCCAGGTGTGTGAAGGCCTCGCCGTCGCCCACGCGCGTCACATCTTTCATCGTGACATCAAGCCCAGCAATCTGTTCGTGCAGACGGACGGCAGCCTTAAGATCCTCGATTTCGGGATCGCGCGCCTGGCATCGTCGACGATGACGGCGAATGGACTCGTGGTGGGCACGCCGCACTTCATGTCGCCCGAGCAGGCCCGCGGCGTGGAGGTTGACGCGCGGTCCGACATCTTCTCGGCCGGTGCGGTGTTTTATTTCATGCTCGCGGGGCAAAGACCCTTCGCCGCCCCCAGTCTGCCAGCCGCCATGCATCGCGTCCAATTCGACGCCCCGTCACCCGTACCATCGGGGATCGTGCCTGCAGCGCTGGAGCGCCTCATCATGAAGACGCTGGCGAAAGATCGGGCCATGCGGCACCAGACGATTCTCGACCTCAGGGACGAGTTGGTCGCGTTCCGCCGGAGCTTCGATGTGGAGACCCGGCGCCTGGCTCAGTCGGTCGCGGACCGATGCCGCGCGTTCGATGCGGTCTGCGCAGACGTTCAGGCGGCTCGAATCGAGGCTGGGCTTGACGCGCCCGGTGTCTCGCCCGAGATCGGCGCCGCACGCCAACGGTTGGCGGTTCTGGAGGTTGACTCGGCTGGGGCCCTTCTGGTGGTGCCATTCAAGCGCGACGAGCTCAATGGCCTCATCCCCGTGTTGACGCTTGAGCATCAGGTCGCGCTCG
>CAYZLT010000581.1:0-1521 GCA_964479175.1 uncultured Solibacteraceae bacterium
GTTCACGATGTCGTCGGCGACGGCGAAAGATTCGCGCTGGTGGGATGGCGAGCCGTTGTGGGTGACCGCCGAGAAGCAGGGGCAACGATCCGCGTCGATGTTCTGGCCAGGAAGTGAGGTGGAGATCGGCGGCGTCCGTCCCTCGCACTGGAAGCCGTATGAGGATGCCTATCCCCATCGCGATCGCGTCAATCAGGTCCTCGACTGGCTTCGGTTGCCCATTGCGGAGCGTCCGACGTTTATCACGTTGTACTTCAGCGAGGTGGACACCGTTGGGCACAATGCCGGCCCCGACTCACCTTTGGTCCTTGAGGCCGCCGGCCGACTTGATGCCGAGATTGCGGCGTTGACGACCGGTGTCCGTGCATTGGGCCTCGACTCACTCGTGCACTACGTGATTGTGTCGGACCATGGGATGTCTCAGCTCTCGATGGACCGTGTGATTGTGCTCGACGACTATCTCGACATGGGCACGGTGATGACGATTGATGGGTCTCCGGTGATTGGTCTGAGTCCCCGCACCGGAACCGCGGACGACATCGTTGCAGCGCTCAAGGGGAAACATCCACATCTTTCGGTATTCAAGCGTGAAGACACGCCAGAGCATTTGCACTACCGGAAGCACCCAAGGATTCCGCCTGTGGTGGCGATTGCCGACGAGGGCTGGACGTTGGCGTCGCGAACGCAGGTGCTCGGGTGGCAGAAGGATGGGCGCCAACTCGGCGGCGCGCATGGGTATGACACCAACGCAAAGTCGATGCAGGGTCTGCTGGTCATGTCCGGCCCACAATTCCGCGCTGGCGTAGTGACACCACCCATTCAGAACATCCACCTCTACGAGATGATGGCGCGCGTGCTCGGCCTGAGGCCCGCGCCCAACGACGGCTCCCGCGCCGCCACCGCAGGGTTCTTCCGGTAAGCTCTGCCAATGACTGAGCCGCGCGGAACGGGATTGCAGACGATCTTCGGATTTTTTCTCGGGCTGATGGTGACCTCGTTCATCGGGGTCGGCGTCTACACGTTTTATCCGCCGCCGGATCGGGACCTCAGGGATCGGCAGGTGACGCTGAGCCGGCAGCAGCAGGAGGTCCAGTCGTCGAAGGCGCCAAACGATCTGACGCCTGAAGACCGGGCACGGATTCAGGACCTCCAACGCGACATCGATTCCCTGCAGGACGAGACCAGAACTGCCGGTGAAGCGTGGGGACGTCGCACCAGCATTGTCCTGATCGCGCTGGCGACAATGGCCATGGCGGTGTCGCTGCTCAAGGCCGTCCAATTGCCGGTCATCAGCAACGGCCTCCTGCTCGGAGGCGTCTTCACGATGGTCTACGGTGTCGGCTGGATCATTGCGACAGACACGTCCACGGTCAGATTTTTTGTGATGACCGCTGCCCTCGGCATCACGCTGGCGCTTGGTTATGTCAGATTCGTGCGCCAACAAAGAAGCATTCCTGCTCACGCTCACGCTCACGGCCTGGTTCGGGATCCGGGCACGGAGAGTGTGAGCGACCTCGAGCG
>CAYZLT010000582.1:0-1477 GCA_964479175.1 uncultured Solibacteraceae bacterium
GTATCCCGTGCCCGAGCGCGCGACCGTCGCGGACTTTGTCAATCACATCGACTATGCAGTGAAGCTCATCGGCATCGACCACGTCGGCATCTCGTCGGACTTCGACGGTGGTGGTGGCGTGACCGGCTGGAACAGCGCGTCGGAGACCTTCAACGTGACGCTGGAACTCGTCAAGCGCGGCTACACCGAGGAGCAGATCGCCAAGCTCTGGAGCGGCAACCTGCTGCGTGTGTGGGCCGAAGTCGAGAAGGTCGCCAAGCAGATCCAGGCCGGCGGCCAATAGGGCCTAGTCCAGTCCCAACTTCTTCCTCTTGATGAAGAGGCCTTTGCGTGAGATGCCGAGCAACTGCGCGGCATCGGTCACGCGGCCATTGGCCTGTGCGAGTGCGCGTTCGATGAACGCGCGCTCGAGGGCTTCAACCGCCACGTCGAGCGGCTGATCCAGTCGCATCACCACGCCTGGTCCTGCCGGCGCCTCGCTTGGCTGCCGGATGGCGAACCAGGGACCGGAAATTTCAGGAGACAGGTCGCCGCAGTGCAGCGTCGTGCCGTCTTCGGCGAGGGCGATCATCCGTCGCAGCTCGTTTGAGAGTTGCCGGAGGTTGCCAGGCCAATCGTGGAGCAGCAACGCCGCCACCACATCGTCGCCGATAGTGATGTGCCGGCGAGAAGATTCCGTGGTCGCCTTCCGTACGAAGTGGGCGGTCAGTGCGGGGATTTCGTCCTTCCGCTCCCGCAACGGTGGCAGGACGAGTGTGGCCACCCGGAGGCGGTAGAGCAGATCATTCCGGAAGCGGCCCTGCTCGACCAGTAATTCGAGCTTGGCGTTGGTGGCGGCGACGATTCGTACTTTGACGATGATCGGTTTGAGGTCACCGATCGGATGAATTTCGCCCGACTCCAGGAAGCGCAGCAACTTGGGCTGAACCGACGGGTCCAGGTCGCCAATTTCGTCGAGGAACAAGGTGCCCTGGTCGGCTGCCCGGATTACACCGGGAGATGATTCAAGGGCACCGGTGAACGCGCCTCGGCGGTGGCCGAACATCTGGCTCTCGACCAGGTCCCTGGGGATGGCCGACGCGTTGAAGGGAATGAACGGACCCCGTTTGACGCGACTGTGTTCGTGGATGAGGCGCGCGAACACTTCCTTGCCGGTGCCCGTTTCGCCGGTGATGAGGATCGGCAGATCGGTTGAGGCCAGTCGTTGTGCGATGCGCCGCAACTCCTGCATGCGTGGCGACCAGAAGACGGCATTGTCGACACCGTCGTGTTCCGCCGTGGGCCACAGTTGGTTGTCTGCGTCCTCGTCCATGGGGATGGCCACGGCGAGAATGTCGGTCAGGGATTTGACCAGCGAAATTTCCTCGAGCGAGGCGAGGTGCCGGATTTCGATCGCGATGGATCTGTCCGCGCCCGTCACATCGATGCGGCAGCCGTGACTGCCGCGAAACTCCCACGAGGCTGCGGGGCTCGTGGT
>CAYZLT010000583.1:0-1474 GCA_964479175.1 uncultured Solibacteraceae bacterium
GCAGGTGCCGCTGCAGTTGGTGCCGGCGACCGTGATTGTGAAATAGCGTGGACGTATGACGAGGCGCGAGTTCCTCCGGCAGGTCGCCGGCTTCACCTTCATTGAACTGCTGGTCACGACCGCAGTGCTGATGGTGCTGGCCTCGGCGGCCCTGCCACTCGCGCGCGTCACGGTGAAACGTCAGCGGGAAGTGGAGTTGCGCCGCAGTCTGCGCGAGATGCGCACGGCGATCGACAAGTTCAAGGACCTCGCCGACACGCAGATCATTGCGCCCACCGAGGTGCCCTTCGGCAGCGAAGGGTACCCCGCGTCCTTGAAGGTCCTGGTGGAGGGCGTGGCCAGAAACAACGACGCCAGTGGCAGCAAGATCAAACTCCTGCGCCGGATTCCCATCGATCCCATGACGGGCACGGCAGACTGGAACATGCGTGCCTACCAGGACTCGAAGGACGCCACCGTGTGGGGCGGACAAAACGTGTTCGACGTCTACTCAAAGTCCGACGGCATCGCGCTCGACGGCACAAAGTACAAGGACTGGTAACTATGCGCGACACCTACCCGCACACGCCGGACAGGTCGGTCGAGGACCATGGCTGGACGCTCATCGAGCTCCTGGTCGTCATCTCGCTGATCATGATTCTGGCGTCGGTCGCGATGAATCAATACAACACCTCGATCAAGACGGCGCGGGAAGCGACCCTCAAGACCAATCTCTTTCGCATGCGCGACGCCATCGACCAGTACTACGCCGACAAGGGGCAGTACCCCGCGTCCATTCAGGCGCTGGTGAGTGAAGGCTACCTGCGCGCGGTGCCCCTGGATCCGATTACACGATCAACGGACACGTGGTCGACCACTCCGGCAGAGGCCGACCCGAGCCGCCCGTCCACTGAGACGGGCATCTACGACGTCAAGAGCGGGTCAGACGGTACGGCGCTCGACGGCAGCCGCTACGCGGACTGGGAATAGGGTCCACGGTTCATACAAAACAAACGCGCCGAGTCCCTTGCGGGGCTCGGCGCGTTTGTGCTGCCGTGACGTCGCGCTAGGTGACCGTCACAACCGCTTGTCTGGTGTGTGAGGGACCACGGCGCGGAACGATGGTGACGGTGACGGGGCGTTCGCCTCTGGCCCTGAACGCGTGCGACTGACTTGGTCCGCTCGTGATGGTGTTTTCTCCGTTGAAGTTCCACTCATATCGGTCGATCTCTACGGTGGTTGGCACACCGGTGACCGTGCACGTCGTGACAAAGCCCAATGCGCCCGACGGCGGGTTGCATGTCATCGCCGGGGAGAAGCCGATGATTGCGACGTCGGTTCCATGATTGGTCACCGCGCCATCGCGGTCGATGCCGACAACCCTGACGGGGAATGTATCCACGTCGCTGTACGTGTACGCGACCGTCGTTGAGGCATTGAGCGCGCCGAGGTCACGGGAACTCCCGTCCCCGAACTGAATGACCACACTCGAAAA
>CAYZLT010000584.1:0-1450 GCA_964479175.1 uncultured Solibacteraceae bacterium
TCGCGCAACCGCCTCACGCTCGGATGCACTCAACAATTCGAAGGCCGAATCCACCGCCGATGCTGACGGCGCCAGCACCACCCGCGCGTCATCCTGTTCGAGTGATTCCAGGACGCCGCTCATGAATTCCCACTGCACAGACTCCCCAATCGTGCCCACCGCCAGGCCTGCGTCAGCCACGACCGCGTCCGGCACGTCAGACACGCGCGTGCGCAACGGAGACAGCCAGACGACGAACAGGATCGCGGCTGCCGTCGCCAGGGTCACCCAGGCACGGGTGGATCCGCGCCACCACGGGACTGAGACTTCATTGACCGCCGCCGCGACACGCGCCTCGAAGTGATCCCAGAACAGGGGGGACGGCTCGGGCACGTCATTCCCGACGGGCCCGGCGGTCACGCGCATTACGTCACGCAGCGTGGCCAGTTCCTGCTGACAGACCACACACGCGTCCAGATGCGACTGCCGTGCCACGTCCAAGGCACCGTCGAGGGCGTCGACCCGTTCGTCCGGAGAAAGATGGCTCGTCATGACTGCAACAACCGTTTCAGATTACCAAGGGCGTGAAAAAAATTCGCCTTCACCGCCCCGACCGAACTGCCGAGAATGCCGGCGATCTCCTCGTGCGACAGCTCCTGATACACACGCAGCAACAACGTCGCGCGTTGTTTCGGCGGCAACTGCGCGATCGCCTTCCGCACTTCTACGGCCTGTTCCCCTCTCGCCACGATGCGGAAGGGGTCGTCGGAGCGTTCGTCCACGTGGCGTGAGGGCTCAAGCGGTTCGACCTCGGGCCGTTTGACCGCCACGCGGTTCAGACAGACATTGACGCCGACGCGATACAGCCAGGTGCTGAGCTGCGAGTCCCCCTTGAAGTTCTCAAGGCCCTTGAACGCGCGCACAAACACGTCCTGCGCCAGATCGGCGGCATCCTCGTGGTTGCGCACAAATCGATAACAGAGCTGGTAGACGGGTCGCTGATGGCGCGAAACGATCGCATCAAAGGCCGCGCGCTCACCTGCCAGAAACGCCCGCACCAAGGCGGCGTCGTCGAGCGCGGACAGGTCGGCGGTCACCCGGGACTCGGTCACACCAATTCCCCACGACCGGGTCCGACCGACGCTTGCGACCCTCTGTGCCCCGTTGCCCATACTCCCTTAGACCGGGTGGTGGCCGGCGAGGTTACAAGCGCCTCGACGTCCGCGCGGCCCGGCAGGCCGGCCTGGGCGCCGTTGGCCCCACAATTGAGGGCGGCGCAGGCGTTTGCGAAGTCGAGCACCGGGGTCCAGGGGTCCAGGGTTCGGAGGATTGCGGCAATCAGACCAGCCCGGAAGGCGTCGCCGGCGCCGGTCGTGTCGACGAGGGGCACGACAAAGCCTGGGGAATAGTGCTCCGTCGTGCCGTCCCAGGCCACGGCCCCGTCGGCACCCAGAGTGGCGATCACGACCTT
>CAYZLT010000585.1:0-1449 GCA_964479175.1 uncultured Solibacteraceae bacterium
AATCAGGCCCTCTCGATCAACATGACCGCACAGGTCCAGTACCGCGGAAACAGCAATGAGCAGGCGAACGTGATGCCCGCGCTTGGCGGCCGCAGTACGGGATCGGCGCTGACCGTGCCGATCACGATCAACATTTCGAAGAATCGCGTGCAACACGCGATCAATCTCAACTACTCCCGTACGTCGTCTTCCACGTCGAACAATTTTTCGTCGGTCGAAGACGTGGCCGGCAACGCCGGCATTGTGGGCGTCTCGACCGACCCGCTGGCCTGGGGGGTTCCCTCGTTGTCGTTTTCGACGTTGTCGAGTGTGCGCGACGCCACGCCAAGCACACGGCGCGACACACGGTGGTCGTTGGGGTACACCGTCACGAAGCCGTTTCGTGTGCACACCGTGCGTGTCGGTGGCGACTACCGGCAGGACCTGTCGAAGACCCAATCGGACGCCAACGCGCAGGGGGCGTACACGTTCACGGGGCTGTACTCGAGCGGGTCGTCGCAGGTGCGTGGTGGCGGGTATGACTTTGCGGACTTCCTGCTGGGGCGGCCACAACAGGCGACCGTCAATTACGGGTTGGGTGAGGTGAGCCTGCGAGGGCGGTCGTTCAGTCTGTTTGTGCAGGACGACTGGCGGAAGGCCTCGAACCTCACAGTTAATCTCGGTCTCCGGTACGAGTTGGTGATGCCGTTTGTCGAGACCAACGGTCGCATGGTGAACCTCGACGCGACCACCGGATTCACGGCCGTGTCGCCGGTGATCTCCGGTCAGACGGGGGCGTATTCGGGTTCGTATCCTGACGGCCTGATCCGCACCGATGCCAACAACATCGCTCCACGTGTGGGTGTTGCGTGGCGGGTCGCGCCGGGCACGATCGTGCGCGGCGGATACGGCATCAGTTACAACGCCGGTTCCTATTCCTCGATGGCCAGGCAACTGGTGAACCAGCCACCGTTTGCCATCACCAACACGGCGATTGGAACCGCGACGTCGCCGTTGCTCATCACCAATCCGCTCGCGACCGCGACACCCAACCAGATCACCAACGACTACGGCGTGGACCTGAACTACGTGCTCGGCATGGTGCAGACGCTGAACGCGGACCTCTCGCGCGACTTGTCGCAGGTATGGAGTGTCGGTGCGGGATACACCCACATCATCGGGTCCGATCTCGACATTGTCCGGGCACCCAATCGTGGACCGAACGGTCTGCTGCTCGCGGATGTGCAACCGTTCGAGTGGCAGAGTGCTGAAGGGTCGTCACGGCTTCACGCCGCGGAGTTCAGACTGACCCGGCGCCCTGTGCGAGGCATTGGCGGCGGGGTGACCTACACACTCGCGCGATCACGAGACAACGCCTCATCGATGGGCGGCGCCACCGTCGTGGCGCAAAACGACAAGGACCTCCAGGCAGAATGGGGCCTGTCGAGTTTTGACCGACGGCATCAGCTC
>CAYZLT010000586.1:0-1447 GCA_964479175.1 uncultured Solibacteraceae bacterium
GCGACAAATCGCGCTCTTCTGGGATGAGTCCGACGGTGGGTGGTTCAGCACGACCGGGCTCGATGAGACGGTCCTGCTGCGACTCAAGGAAGACTACGACGGCGCCGAGCCTGCGGCCGCGTCGGTCACCGTGCGCAACCTGTTGCAGTTGGCGCACCTGACCGGTGATTCCGCGTATGCCGATCGAGCCCAGCGGTCACTCGAACGGTTCGGTCCTTCACTAGGCCGAGTGGCGCGCGTCATGCCGTTGATGTTGTCCACGGTGGCGACGTGGCACGGCCGCACCTCCCAGGTGGTCATCGTCGGGTATCCAGGCGCCGAGCGTGCGGCGCTCGAGGCCGAAGTGGCGCGAGTCTATCTGCCGTGTGGTGTGCAGTTGACGATCGAACCAGGTGAGACACAGGAGGCGCTGGCGTCACGGCTCCCGTGGTTGGGCGCCATGACGATGGTGAATGGTCAGGCAACGGCGTACGTCTGTCAGGACTTCACGTGTCAGGCGCCGGTGACTGATCCGTCGGCGTTGCGGGCGCTGATTGCCGACGCGGCCGCGCCGCGGAAGGTGCTGTAGGCTCCGACTGATGGCCGTCACACTTCTGGAACACGACGGAGGCGCGCGAATCGCGCTGACGTTTGCCCATCCCAAGGGCAACATCCTCACGGCCGCGCTGGTGTCGGAGTGGCGACGGGTGCTGGCCGGGTTGGCGGCATCGTCGCGCGCGCAGCACATCAAGCTGCTCACCATCGAAGGCGCCGGGAACGACTTCTGCTTCGGCGCCAATATTCCCGAACATGCGCCGGGTGTGATCGAACAGGTGTTGCCTGACATGAATGCGCTCATTCTGGACCTGCTCACGCTGCCCATGCCGACGATGGCGGTGGTGCGAGGGCGGTGCCTGGGTGGGGGATTCGAGGTGGCGCTGGCGTGTGACGTGATCGTGGCTGAGGCGTCGGCGACATGTGGCCTGCCCGAGATTGCGATTGGGGCGTTTGCGCCGATTGCGAGTGTCCTGTTGCCGCGCCGCGTCGGCGGCGCGCGTGCGACAGCGGCGTTGTTGTCCGGGTTGTCGCGGTCAGCGGTCGAGTGGCAGGCGGATGGACTTATCGAACGAGTGGCACTCGATGGTCACGTGAGTGACGCGGTTGACGAGTGGTATCAGGCGTCAGTGGGCCGGTGGTCGGCCGAGGCGTTGCGGCACGCGGTCGTGGCGGCTCGCGCTGATGTGCTCGCGGCCGCACGTGCGGGGTTACCTGTGACGGAACGTCTGTACCTGGAGTTGTTGGCACACACCCACGATGCGGCGGAAGGGGTCACGGCGTTTCTGGAGAAGCGGGCTGCGGTCTGGAAGGACCGCTGAATCGGGGTCCAGAGGTCCCGGGGTCCCGGAGTCCCGAGGCTGGCCCAAGGGGCGTCGCCGGTGTCACAATGACCCGCCATGCCACTGACCGC
>CAYZLT010000587.1:0-1432 GCA_964479175.1 uncultured Solibacteraceae bacterium
GGGTGCGGGGTGCGGGAGCGCGACACACTGCTATCGTAGCCCGATCATCCGAGCGGGGCTAACCAGAGGGCTCCCAACGGAATCACCAGTCCGTGGAAGGCGGGCACCGCGAGCGTCTCCCCACCCGCGGCGACCGCGTCCAGACGATAGGTGTCTCCCTCAAGCACGAAACACTCGAACGTGTGCTGGTCCGGATCGGCGATCCAGTAGTGCGGCACGCGACGAGCCGCATACCGCCGGGATTTGGTCAGGCGGTCGTAGTCGGGCCGCGACGGTGACAGCAGCTCGACTAGGATAAGCGGCGCCCCCACGATGCCGCGCGTCGTGATTTGCGGCCCCTCGGCGACCACCACCAGGTCGGGCTGGACGACGTCGACATCAGCCAGAATCACATCCACCGGCGCTGCCAGCACCAAGCAGCTGCGGGAACCTTCAAAATATGCCTCCAAGAGCCGCTGCACCCGCTTGCTTGTGTACTGATGCGGCACGGACGGCGCAGGCGTCATGAAAATCTCCCCGTCAAGAAGTTCATACCGCAGGCCATCCTCGGGGAACTTCAGGTAGTCCTCATAGGTCGCGCGACGGGGGATAGTGACCGCGTGGTTGGCCATGTGTCTGGTACCGCGAGTATAACGCCGCCCCGCTCATGGGGTGAAGCCGCTTACGGCAAACCGATCACGTCCTTGGCGAACAACGCTCCGAGGATGGTGACGATGACCGTCACTGCGGCACCGGCGATCGCGCCAATGATCCACCGAAACTCGGTGCGCACCACGGCAAACCCTTCGTCCATTCGACGCTCGAACGTCTGAAACCGCTGATCCACGGCCTCGAAGCGACGCTCCATCTTGTCCTCGAGGCGGACAACGGATTCCTGGATGCCGTTGAGCTGCACCACCTGGGCATCGAACCGGGCTTCGAGATTCGCCACTCTTTCCACCACTTCTGCCATACAACCTCCTCACTTTCCAAGGGGTGTATCAGCACGTTTCGTGCCCACATGGGCTGTTGATTTGCGGCCGTCTTGCGAAGACGACTGGAATTTCTGCCACCTCCGCAGTCTGCAACCTCGCAGATTCTGCGATCGCGACGACGATGTCATCGTCGTCGCGGTGGAGTCAAGCAGCGCAGGGCAACAACAGCGCAGGGCGTGCCTGGGGCGCTACGGCGTATCACAGGTGGCGGCCTTGGCCCGCGCGTGAACTGAATGTCCCGATCCTGGCAGTAGCGGTGCGGGTGCGCGTTGATGAACTCCGAGCCATTATCCGAGTCAATCCCGCGCAGCGCGAACGGCAACTGCTGCCGCAGCTGCTCGAGGGCGGTCTGCACGCGGATCTGGCTTTTCCCCATGACCGCGGCCGTCTCGACCCACGTGGTGTGCCGCCGTACTGCCGCCGCCGGAGGCGGCGCTTGTCCGCCGACAACACCCGGT
>CAYZLT010000588.1:0-1427 GCA_964479175.1 uncultured Solibacteraceae bacterium
GGTAGTAATTCGTATGCGGCGTGCGGGCTCGAAGAATCGCCCCTTTTTCCGCATTGTGGTGACGGAGTCGGCAGCGGCGCGTGATGGCCGCTTCATTGAGATCATCGGGCATTACAACCCGCGGACCAAGCCCGAGACGCTGGTGCTCGACCGCGAGCGCCTGGCGCATTGGATGGGCACCGGCGCGCAGCCGTCAGACACGCTGCGTACGCTGATTTCGCGCGCGCCCAAGCCGGTTGCGGCGGACGCGGCGGCTCCGGCGGCCCCCCCGGTAACCCAATGAGCCGCGCACGCGACGTCGTCGAAGTCGTCGCACGCGCGCTGGCGAGCCAGCCCGACGAGGTCGATGTCATTGAGGTGCCGGGTCGCGGCACCACGATCATCGAACTCACCATGGCTCCGGGCGACCTCGGTCGCGTGATCGGACGACAGGGGCGCACCGCCTCGGCCGTGCGCACGCTGGCCGCCGCCGCTGGGGAACTGGACGGCGAACGCGTCAGCGTCGACTTCCGGGACGACTAGGCCGTGATTACTGTCGGCCGTGTGGTGCGACCGCACGGGTTGAAGGGTGACGTCGTGGTCGAGTCGGCCACCGACTTTGCCGAGACCCGGTTCCGCAAGGGTGCACGGGTCACAACGAGCACCAACGGGGTGCTCACGATTGCCACCAGTCGTCCGCAGGGTGATCGGTGGGTGATTCGGTTCACCGGCCTCGATTCGATCAAGGCGGTGGAGACGCTCCGGGACGTGGAGCTCCAGATCGAGCCGGATGCGCTCGGCGCGTTGCCGGCCGGGCAGTATTACCTGCACGATCTGGTCGGTTGCACGGTGCAGACGGCAGACGGCCAGGTCATCGGACCGGTCGCCATCGTCTACACCGGCGCCGCGCAGACGGTGTTGGGGATTACCGGGCCAGCGGGCGAAATTCTGGTGCCGATGGCCGGAGATATTTGCCGCGAGGTGGATGTCGCGGCGGGACGGATCGTCATCGTGCCCCCCGAGGGGTTGCTCGATGTCAACGTCGTCAACGTAGTCAACGTGGTGAAGGTGGAAAACGTCACGTGATCATCGACGTCGTCACGATCTTTCCGGCGATGGTCGAAGCGCTGCTGATGGACGGGATCGTCAGTCGCGCACGAACGGCGGGGTTGGTGGAGGTGAAGGCGCGGGACTTGCGCGACTTCACAGATGACCGGCACCGGGTGGTGGACGATGGACCGTATGGCGGGGGGCCGGGCATGGTGCTCAAGGCTGAACCGTTGTTTCGAGCCATCGAGGCGATCGTGGCGGAGCGGGGCGCACCGTCGGCGGTGGTGCTGCTGACGCCGCAAGGCCAGCCGCTCACGCACGCGATGGCGGCACGGTTTGCGCAGATGGATCGGTTGATTCTGCTGTGTGGCCGGTATGAAGGAATCGACGAGCGCGTC
>CAYZLT010000589.1:0-1417 GCA_964479175.1 uncultured Solibacteraceae bacterium
TGCAGGCCGACGGCCCGCGCCCCCGCCACGTTCTCCTCTCGATCGTCCACGAACAGGCTGGCGGCGCGATCCGCTCGCATGACATCGAGGACGATGCACGAGCTGAAGAACGCCGAGACCATCGTGCCGAGACCGAACGTGTCAATGCGGTACCGGTTCAACTCGCGTGACTCGTTATTAATGGTCGCCATCCGGTAGAGACCGTCGGAGGCGAGACGGCCAGTCGGGCGTCAGCGTCCCACCCATTGGTGAGGCACACGCCGCCGACATTGAAGAAGAGCGTGTCGAATCTGGTCATGAGTCGGTCACTCTGGGATCGCCAGGCCCCACCCTACAGCGGCAGTCACCGCCCATGATGTTCTCAAACGTACAGCCCCAGGCCACATGTTCCCGTTACGGTTCAGGAGTCATGGAGAACCCAGTTGACCTATCTTGATCCCCTCCTCGATCGCCTGGCAGCCTTCGAGCCCACGACGTTGCCCGTGATCAGCCTCTACCTCAATACGTCGGCAGACCAGCATGGGCGCGACCACTTCGAGTCCTTTCTCCGGAAAGAGCTCAAAGCGGCGGGCAAGACGTTTCCGCTGCGTTCACCAGCGCGGAGCAGCTTCGAGCGCGATGCCGAGCGCATCATCACGTATCTGAGTGATACGTTGCGCCCCTCCTCAAACGGCGTGGCACTGTTTGCGTGCGCCGACGCCGAGGACTTCTTCGAGCACGTGCAATTTGACGCGCCAATTGAGGAACATCGCCTGTATGTCGCCGATCGGCCGCACTTGTACCCGCTCGCAAGGCTGACCGACCAGCATCCTCCCTACGCCGCGCTGATTGCTGACACGAACGCCGCGCGCCTGTTCGTGTTCGGACGCGGGGCCACGATCCGCAGCGATGATGTGACCGGCACGAAGGTCAGTCGCAGTTCAGTCGGCGGCTGGTCGCAGGCGCGGTACCAGCGCCATATTGAGAACTATCACCTGCATCACGCGAAGGAGCTCGTCGACGCGCTGGAACGGGTGGTGCGCGAGGACGGTGTTGAGCAGATCGTGCTGGCGGGAGATGCAGTCATCATTCCGGTGTTGCGCGACCAGCTGCCGGCGCACCTCAGCGACCGGATTATCGATATCCTCCGCCTTGACATCACGACACCCGAACACGAGATCCTGAGGGCCACGACAGAGGCGCTCAGGGAACATGACGGGCAGACCGATGCGCAACAGGTGGAGCATCTGCTGGATCAGTATCGCTCGCGCCAGTTGGCCGTCGTGGGCGCGCAGGCCACCATTGCGGCGCTCACCTTGGGACAGGTCGATGTACTGCTTGTCAGCGCCTCATCGGATGCGGTGCACGACGACGCAGCCAGTGTCGAAGGCGCGGACGTGACCCCCAGCGACGGAACGCCGGTCTCGGAACAGGTGGT
>CAYZLT010000590.1:0-1394 GCA_964479175.1 uncultured Solibacteraceae bacterium
GCCGCGTCACCTTTTCCCAGCGCACCACGTTGGCCCACTGGTTGATCAGGATCGGGAGGTCACGCCACGACTTCACCCACTTGGCGTACATCGTGCCGATGATGACTTCCGATGTCGGGCGCACCACGAGGCGTTCTTCGAGTTCCTCGTCGCCGCCGCGGGTGACCCAGGCCACCTGCGGAGAGAACCCATCGACGTGGTCCTTCTCCTTCATGAGGAGGCTCTCGGGGATGAAGAGGGGGAAATACGCGTTCACGTGCCCGGTGGCCTTGAAGCGCTCATCCAGCATCCGCTGGATGTGCTCCCAGATGGCGTAGCCATACGGGCGAATCACCATGCAGCCCTTCACCGGCGAATAGTCGGCCAGCTCTGCGCGGCGCACCACGTCGAGATACCAGCGTGAAAAATCCTCGGATCGAGGGGTGATTTCAGTGACAAACGCGTCTTTTTTTACGGGCTTCTCTTCGGCCAAGCGGAACACTCCAGACTGTTATCCTAACCTGTCCCCATGATGCCGATTCGTTTTGACGTCACTCACGCCGCTGGAAGTTATCCCGTCCTTGTTGGGGCCGGACTGTTTGCACGACTGGGGTCGGTCCTGGCGGAACACCACCTCGTGGCAGAGTCCGTGGTGGTGACGTGCCCGCCTGTGTGGCGGACGCACGGGGCGGATTTGGCTCCGGTGCTGGGCGGCCATTCCCCGCTCGTCATGCCCGACGGTGAGCGGGCCAAGGTGTTGCCGTCGGTGGCCAGACTTTATGACGGCCTGGTCGCACGGCGGGCGGACCGTTCCACAGTGGTGCTGGCCGTGGGCGGTGGCGTGGTGGGTGACGCCGCTGGATTTGCGGCAGCCACGTACTTACGCGGCTTACGTGTGGTCCAGGTGCCGACCACGCTGCTGGCGCAGGTCGACAGCGCCATTGGCGGCAAGACCGGCGTCAATCTCCCGGCCGGCAAGAACCTCGTCGGGGCGTTCCATGCGCCCTCCCTGGTGGTGTGTGATCCGTCGGTGCTGGCCACATTGCCCCGCCGGGAATTTCGCTCGGGCCTCTATGAGGCGATCAAATACGGGGTCATCGAGTCACGCGCGTTGTTTGATCGATTGTCCGGGTCACTCACCGCGATCTTCGCGCGCGATGTGGAGGTGCTCACCCCCATCATCGCGGACTGCTGCCGCATCAAGGCCGATGTCGTGATGTCCGATGAGCGCGAACATGGCCGCCGGCGCGTTTTGAACTTCGGCCACACGATGGGACACGCGCTGGAGGCGGTCAGCAAATACCGCCGCTTCCGTCACGGCGAAGCCGTCGGCCTGGGCATGCTCGCGGCGGCGGAGTTGTCACACGCACGGGGCGAATTTTCCGCCGACGACCTTCAGGCACTCCGGGATGTGT
>CAYZLT010000591.1:0-439 GCA_964479175.1 uncultured Solibacteraceae bacterium
CCCGAAGGGCCGCGAAGAGATGCTCGAACTCATTCGCGACATCGCCCACAACAAGGGCATCAGCCTGATTCTGTCGTCCCACCTGCTGCCCGACGTTGAATACGTCTGCGACCACGTCGTGGTGCTCGACAAGGGGGCGGTCGCCACACAGGGCACCATCGATGACCTCAAGGGGCCGAGTGGCCGGGTCTACGAAGTGCGGGTCAAGGGCGAGCTTGCCCCGTTTATTGCGGCCCTGGAAGGCGCCGGCATGGAATGTCAGGAAACCGACGAGGACGTGATGCGCGTGTTTGTGCCGGGGCCGCTCGGCGCGGCCGGTGAGGACCAGCGCCGGATTTGCACGATCGCCGGGCAATCACACACCCAGGTCCGGCACCTGAAGGCGAGCCTGCCGACACTTGAAGACGTCTTTGCGCGCGCGATAGGTGAAGCATGAGTC
>CAYZLT010000591.1:449-1370 GCA_964479175.1 uncultured Solibacteraceae bacterium
GCATGAGTCCCATTCACGATCAGTCCTATCGTCGGTATCAGGGTGACCGTCGCCCCGTGGGGCATGCCTGGAGGGTGATCGCCGGCGACGGCATCCGTCAGATGCTCGCCAAGCGCGTGTTTCTCGGGTTGTTCATCTTCGCCTGGATCCCCTTCATCGTCAGGGCCGTGCAGATGTATTTTGCGACGAGCCTGGGCGGGAGTGTGCCGCAGGCTTCCGCGTTTTTGTCGATTTCGCCGAACACGTTCCGGGATTTTCTGGATCAGCAGAGTGTGTTCGTGTTTTTCATGACGATCTATATCGGTGCCGGGCTGATTGCCAATGACCGGCGCGCCAACGCGCTGCAGATTTACCTGTCAAAACCGATGCTGCGCATGGAATACATCGGCGGCAAACTGCTGGTGCTGGTGTCGTTTCTGCTCAGCGTGACATTGCTGCCGGCCCTGTTGCTGCTGATACTGCAGGCGGCGTTTGCGGGCAACCTGACCTTCCTGCGCGCGAATCTGTTTCTCATTCCGGCCGTCGTGTTGTCGAGCTTCATCATCGTGACCGTCGCGTCATTCACCATGTTGGCGCTGTCGTCCCTGTCGAAGTCGAGCCGGTTTGTGGCGGTGATGTACACGGGCGCCATCTTCTTTACGTCGGCGCTGTATGGCGCGCTGTCGCTGATCTTCGGGTCGACGCGGGTGGCCTGGGTCTCGATTGGCGCCAACATGGAGCAGGTGATCGACGTCATCTTCCGCAAGACGCCTCGATACGAAGTACCGACGGTCATCTGCGCCATGGTCCTGTTGGCGCTGGTGGTCGTCTCCATCTCGGTGCTTGAGCGACGCGTGCGCGGAGTGGAGGTGGTGTCGTGAGCGAAACCATCACCACGGCCGCACCGATTGTCGCCGCCGATCATCTGTCGAAGTGGTACGG
>CAYZLT010000592.1:0-1368 GCA_964479175.1 uncultured Solibacteraceae bacterium
TGAGGAAGCTCCCGTGCAGGGCCTGCATGAAGTCCAGCCAGGGTGCCAGCACACGCGCGTAGAGTCGGCCCAGCGCTGGAGGAAAACCCAACAGGACGGTGGCCGCCATGAACCGCTTGTGGGCGGCCGGCCTCCGGACATTGAGGAGTGCCAGCGTCACCAGCAGGATCAGAAATGCAAGTGACGGAATGTCGATGAAGGCCAGCAGGGGTGGCAGAAACGGCGGCATGGCCGGGTTGGTCTGCATCACCTGCACCATGTAGAGCGCGCTGACAATCAGCACGGGCAACAGCGCCAGTGCGCCCCACGCGACGCGTCGGTGCCAAATGCGCAGCCCTCGCGCCATCAGCCACGACTGGAGAATGAGGGCCACGACCCACGCCGTGGCCGTCACCCCGTGAAGGGTATGCCATGCGCTGCCGCCACTGAGCGGGCGGAAGAACGACGGCCAGAATCCCGCCATGATGGCCACCAGAGCGCCCATCAGATACCAGTGCGCGTAGCGATAGGACATGGACACTCCGTGGTCGCTGGGGTGGCCGATTCTACATCGTCAGGCTCGGGTCCGCTCCACACGGGGCGGCCCGTCCGGCGCCGCCCGCCCGCACCAGCGACTCGAACTGCTTCGCAACCGATCCGCGCTAACGCTGCGGAGTTGTGTTCTGCATCGACCATCGCACCCGTTCACCGATGAACGCCGTGACCGTCCATGGATAGCCACCCGACGCCAGCATTGCGTTCATCACAGAACGCGCCATCCTTCCGTTGCCGTCGGGATACGGATGGATGTAGCCAAATAGCCAGCGCCCGAGCACGGCACGGACGCCGGGATGGAGGTGAGGCGACATGAAGGCGGTCTGCGGCGGGGCTGAAGCCCACGCCCTACGAAGAGGGGGTGGTGACTCCGTGTAAGGCGTGGGCTTCAGCCCCGCCGTCATTACCGAGGATGCGCCACCCACCTGGGCCGCCTCGGCCTCGGTCGAACGGTCCGCGCAGCGCACCGCCGAGGCCTGCGCTGGCATCCGCATGCCGGGGCGCGGGGCGGGGCGACGTGTGGAGATCACCGTCGAGGATCTCGGCCACCAGGTGATCGGGCACCGCGAGCAGGTCCTCGTACGTCGCCGCCGGGCGCCGGCTCGTGGGGTGGCCCGCCATGGGGCGAGGATCAAAATGGACGGACCCTGGTCGCCACAGAAGCACGCCGAGAGGGACGCCGAGGGATCTCGACACGCCCGTGTTACCATCCGCCGCCACGAATGGCTAAGAAGCTGAAGCCGGGCTTTGCCGAGTTTCTCCGCGTGATCGCCAATCCCCGGCATCCTGAACACGAGGAGATGCTTCAGTGGAGCGCCGGCCGATTCAAGTCCG
>CAYZLT010000593.1:0-1367 GCA_964479175.1 uncultured Solibacteraceae bacterium
GCCATGCCCTCGGGCGTCGCGTGCACCAGATGATCAGCCGAGCGTGCGCCAACGGCGGCCGCGACTTGTGCGCCACCGCTGGCGGCCAGTTCGTCGGCGTGGATCCTCGGCTTGAGTCCCAGGGCACGACCCGCTTCAAGAATGGCGGTGGATTCCTCCGGCGTAAAAAAACCGCGGTCACAAAAAACGTCGCACCATTCGGCAAAGGGCGCCGCAGCCGGCAGCATCTCGTCGATGACCAGGCGCACGTACTCGCCCTGCCGTCCCCGGTATTCGGGCGGCACCTCGTGTGCCCCCATGAACGTGGTCGAGAGCTCCACGGGTTGTGTTTCCGACAGTCCACGCGACACTCGCAACATGCGGACTTCGGTCTCGGTGTCGAGTCCGTAGCCACTCTTCGACTCGGCGGTGGTGGTGCCGGCCCTCAACATCTCGGCCAGTCGGCGCCGCGTCGCCACGGCCAGCGCTTCTTCCGTCGCCTCGCGCGTGGCCCGCACCGTCGAGAGGATGCCGCCACCCGCTTCCGCAATCTCCGCATACGTGGCGCCGGAGAGTCGCCGCCGCAGTTCGTCGCGCCTGTCGCCGGCAAACACGATATGGGTGTGGGGATCGACAAACCCGGGCACCAGGGATGTGCCGCGTCCATCCACGATCTTGGTCTGCGACGTGGCTGACACCTGCGCGCGCACCTCCGCGGTGGTGCCGGCCGCGATGATGGTCTCGCCGGCCACCGCGACGGCGCCATCCGCGATGGCCGCAATCGCGCCTTGTCGGACCCCGGCTCTCGGACCTCGGCCCGCCACGGTATACAGCTGGTCAAGATGTTCGATGAGGAGGGTGGGGACGGCGTTATGCATGTGTCTACGTGCGCCTGCCAAGACGTTCCCGCAACTGTGTGTCGGTGAGGCCCGTCACCACGATGGACTTGGTGCGCGATCGTTCGCCGGCCACCAGGATGATTTGCCGTTTGGCCAGACCGAGTGTCTCCGAGAGCAGCGCGATCACCGCCACGTTGGCGGCGGCATCGACCGGCGGCGCCGTCACCCGAATCACGAGGCGTCCCTCCCGAATACCCTCGATCGCGTTCTTTGAGGCACGGGGTGTCACCCTGGCATCAAACCTGACGCCATCCGACGATCCGGTGACGGTCAGTGTCGTCATGGTTGTGCGGCCGGTGGCCGCCCGCCGAAGATCGCGGTGCCCACCCGAATCATCGTCGCCCCCTCGCCGATGGCGACCTCGAAGTCGTGACTCATGCCCATGGAGAGTTCCGCGAGCGCAGAGGAGGGAATACCACCGGCGATCAATGAGTCCCTCACGTCGCGCAGCCCGGCAAACCACGGGCGGGCATCCTCGGGATTGTCCAC
>CAYZLT010000594.1:0-1363 GCA_964479175.1 uncultured Solibacteraceae bacterium
CCGGGTGATGCCGTAGCCGTGGCCGGCCTCTGCCCCAGATCGATACCCTCCGACCCACTCGACGAACGCGTGCACGGCGTCGGCGCGCTCAACAGCGGTCAGCCCCGACGGCAACACGACCTCTGCGATGGCGCCAAGCGTCTCTGTGTTGAGCGTCGGCACGGACGGCGACTGCGTCCACCCAAACGCGCGCAGCGATGACAGGGGCAACGCCGCGACGACCGCACCCACCAGCCGCAACCACAGGCGGCGCGTCATCGCGTGGCGACCACGCGCCCCTGCGCCATCACGAACGTCACCCGCTGCAGCGCCGTGATGTCGTCGGTGGGGTTGCCGGACACGGCGATGATGTCGGCGAGATAGCCGGGCGCGATTCGGCCCAGCGTGTCACCCATGCCCAGCGACTGCGCCGCCAGCGACGTCGCGCTGATGACCGTGTCAATCGGCCGCTGTCCGGCGGCCACGCGCGCCAACGCCTCGCGCGCATTCTGCCCATGCGCGCCGGCCACGGCGTCGGTGCCCAGCGGCATCCGCAGTCCGGCGGCTAGCGCCTTCTTGAAGATGGGGCCCAGCGTCGGAATCGCGCGTTCCATGAACGCGAATCCTTCCTCGGTGTAACTGCCGGCGCCGATGAACTTCTCGCGGTTCTCGATGTAGTTTTGCAGCACCAGGCCCATGTTTGGATCAAAAAACACGTCGGCCGCCTTCATCGCCGCAATCGCCTCATCGTCTGCAAACACGCCGTGTTCGATCTGGTGGCAGCCGGCCTTGACCGCCGTGACGATCGACGCGGAATCATGCGCGTGGACGACGGCGCGCAGGCCCTGCGCACGAGCCTCCGAGCAGATCGCGGTCAGTTGGTCGAGTGTCGTGCTCAGCTGGCCGCCATCGCGGATGCTGCCGGAGGCGAACGTCTTGACCACGTCGGCACCGGCCGTCTTGAGGGCGCGTACCGCCTCGCGCAGCTGGTCGGGTGTGCGCGATCCTGGCTGCAACTGGCCGAGCGAGGTAATGATGCGCGGGCCGAGGAGGGTGCCAGCGGCCACCGCGTCGCGAATCGCGGCGTCGGACCTGTTGCCAAGGTTCTGGACCGTGGTGAATCCCGCGAGAAGTGTCGCCTTCAGATTGGCGGCGATCGCGGCGTCGCGCTGGGCGTCCGTCTCGCGCGGCACACCGGGCCGATTCCCGTAGCGGCCATCTGGACCGAAGTGCCAATCGATATGGGTGTGTACGTCGACAAGGCCCGGTAGCAGCGTGACATCGCCGAGGTCGTGGGTCACAGGCCCGGTGCGCGGACCCACCGAGACGATCCGTCCACCATCGACCTCAATGACCTGATCTTGCAGCAGCCGCTGCCCGTCAA
>CAYZLT010000595.1:0-1358 GCA_964479175.1 uncultured Solibacteraceae bacterium
CCGAGATTCTGCATCGGCAGTTGCGCGACCGGCTCAATGAGCTGCGCTTCCGCGCGTTCGAGATTCCGATCGGCAGCCGGGAAGGGTTTCACTTCAACCTGCCGGCCCTGCCCGATCGTTTCGCCTTCACGACGGTCGCCCACTTCGACAACTACATTGCGCAGCTGCAGTCCTGGCAGGAACATACCCGGCAACGCATTGCCGCGATGCGACGTGGGCTCGCCTCAGGGCGCACGATGCCCCGCCGGCTGCTCGAGGGCTACGACGAACCTGTCGCCGTGCAGATTGTGGACGACGTCACACGAAGCGGGTTGTTTGAGCCGTTCTCCCACATCCCGGAGACGTTTGCCGCCGAGGATCGCACGCGCATCCTTCGGGATGGCACGGCGGCGTTGATCGAGTCAGTGATGCCGGGGCTCCGCGAGTTCCTCGACTTTCTCCGACGCGAATATCGTCCCGGCGCACGTCCCGCGCTCGGGCTGAGCGCCATGCCTGACGGGGAGGCGTTTTACCAGCACCGCATCCGGATGCACACGACGCTGGAGTTGTCGCCACGCGAGGTCCACGACACGGGCCTGCGCGAGGTCGCTCGACTCCGCGGCGAAATGGAACAGGTCAAGACACGGGCGGGCTTCACCGGAAGCCTCGCGGAGTTCATGACGTTCCTGCAGACCGATCCCCGCTTCACCGTGCGCACCGAAGAGGACTATCTCAAAGCGGTGTCGTACGCAGCAAAACGGATGGATGGTGAGCTGCCGCGCTTGTTCCGCCAGTTGCCGCGCGCCCCGTATGGCATCCGGGCGATTCCCGAGCGGATTGCCCTTCGCCAGTCGGCGGGCTACTACGACGCAGGCGCGGCCGACGGCTCACGCGCCGGATGGGTGAACATCAACACGTCGGATCTGCGTGCCCGCCCGCTCTATGTGGCCGAGGCGCTGGCCTTCCACGAAGGTGTGCCGGGACATCATCTGCAGATCATGCGCACGCAGGAGAACACAGCGCTCAGTGGGTTCCGCCGTGACCTGGCCGTGACGGTCTTCACCGAAGGGTGGGGCCTGTACGCCGAACGCCTCGGGAAGGACGTCGGCTTCTACACCGATCCATACAGCGACTTCGGCCGACTTACCTATGAGATTTGGCGTGCCGTTCGCCTCGTGGTCGACAGCGGTGTCCACGCCTTCGGTTGGACACGCGATCAAGCCATCGCCTACATGGCCGACAACACCGGCTTCCAGATCGGACCAGCCACGGCCGAGACCGACCGACACATCACCGAGGCGGGACAGGGACTCGCATACACGTTCGGCATGCTGAAAATCCTCGACCTGCGCGCCAGGGCCGAAGCCCAGTTGGGGTCC
>CAYZLT010000596.1:0-1316 GCA_964479175.1 uncultured Solibacteraceae bacterium
AGTTGGAGCCGGTGTTGAAGGAGACCTACGGCGTCATCGTCTATCAGGAACAGGTCATGCGCCTGGCGAGCGACCTGGCCGGATTCACGCTCGGGCAGGCCGACGAACTCCGTCGCGCCATGGGCAAAAAGGACGAGAAGAAGATGGCGGCCACCCGCGATCGCTTCATGTCCGGCTGTCTCGAACGCGGCATCAGCGAGAAGAAGGCCAACAAGATCTTCCAGTTCATCGAATTTTTCGCCGGGTATGGCTTCAACAAGTCGCACTCGACGACCTACGCACTGCTCGCGTATCAGACCGGCTATCTCAAAGCCAACTATCCGCGGCACTTCATGGCGTCGTTGCTGACGATTGAATCGCAGGCCTCCGACAAGGTCTCGCTGTATCTCAATGAGTGCCGCGACCTCGGCGTGCCCATCCTGCCGCCCGACATCAACGAGAGCCAGTGGCAGTTTGTGGTGCAGCCCGCGGGTGTGCGTTTTGGCCTCGGCGCCGTCAAGGGCGCGGGCGAGGGCGCGATTCAGTCACTGATGGCCGCGCGCGCGGAACTGGGGGGACGAGTCAGTTCGTTGTTTGCCCTCTCGGAACACATGGACCTGCGCCTCGCCAACAAGAAGGTCTTTGAAAGCCTGGTCAAGGCCGGCGCCTGCGACAAACTCTCGCCGCAGACAGGGGCGGACTACCTGGCCTGGAGGCCCCGCCTGCTGTCGGGCGTCGACCGGATTCTCGACCACGGCAACAGACATCGGCGCGATCGGGACCAGGGCCAGTCCACGCTCTTTGGAGGCGACGACGAATCGTCCACTCCAATCAATGACGCGGATGTGCTGCCCGAGTGCGCACCGTGGACCGAGACACAGGCCCTCAATTTCGAGAAAGAGGCACTCGGTCTCTACATGAGTGGCCACCCGCTGCAGCGTTATGCCGAGGTCATCGCCGCCAGCCGCGCCCGCACCGTGTCGGCGCTGACCCAGTCGGAAGCCGACGTGCAGGCCGCCGGCATCGTGAGCGGCGTCCGGCAGCTCAAGACCAAACGTGGCGACCGTATGGCGGCCTTTAACCTGGAAGACGAACTGGGCAAGGCCGAGGTGGTGGTCTTCCCCGAAGCCTTCGCGAAGTACGGCACACTGGTGGTCGACGACGCGCTGGTCATCGTCCGGGGGAAGTACGAGCGGGACGATGAGACGAGCAAGATGGTCGCCAGCGAGTTGATAACGCTGGAGGCCGCCCGGGAACGCACGGTGCGCGAGGTGCAGATTCGACTGTCCAGTCAGTCGGCAGCCCGCGACCGGCTGCGATCGCTGGTCGAAGTATTT
>CAYZLT010000597.1:0-1310 GCA_964479175.1 uncultured Solibacteraceae bacterium
TTCCGGCCATGTCGCTCAGCCGGGTCAGACGCCTGCTGACGTCGCTGACCATCGAAGAACGACTGGCGCTGCCGGGCCTGGACCCCAGACGGGCGGACGTAACAGTGGCCGGCGCCGTGTTGCTCGATACGTTGTTGGATGGGCTCAAGGCCGATTCGTTGACGTTGTGTGACTTCGCCCTGCGCGAGGGACTCATCCTCGACTACATCAAGAAAAACGGCGCACACATCCGCACGGTGGAGCGCTATCCGGACGTCCGGCGCCGGAGCGTGATCGAACTGGCCGAACGGTGCCGGTATCTGGCCCCACACGCGCAGCAGGTGGCCCGAACGGCGCTCGCCTTGTTTGACGCGACCCGCCCGGACCACGGACTGGATGATCAGTCGCGCGAATGGCTGGAGTTTGCGGGACTGCTTCATGACATCGGCGTGCACATCAGCTACGAGCGGCACCACAAACATTCCCAGTATCTGATTGAGCACGGGGATCTGCGTGGATTTGATCCGGACGAGATCCTGCTGATGGCGCTGGTGGCGCGCTACCACCGGCAGAGCCCGCCCAAGAAGTCGCACCCGGAGTTTGCGACCCTCTCCCCGGAACGCCGCCGTGTGGTCCGCGTCCTGGGGGCGCTCCTTCGACTGGCCGAGGGCCTCGACCGCAGCCACGCGCAGGTGGTGGACCATCTGGAGACCGAACGCACCGAGGCCGGGCTCATCGTGCGGCTCCGCACCACCAGTGATCCGGAACTGGAGTTGTGGGCGGCCAATCGCCACGCGGCTCCGCTCATCAAGGAACTGGGCCGTCCCCTTCGGTTTGAGTCACCGCGCACCGTGTAACGCGGAATTTACATGTTCGAAACTGGTGCGAAACCAGCTCCCCATAAGCTCAACCACATGAAACTGCGACTTGTTCTCGCTGCCCTGACACTCCTCTCCATCTCGACCGTCTCCGCCTGCGGCGGGTCGTCCACGTCCGGACCCGCTCCGGTCATCGCCCTGGATGGGTCCAGCACGGTCTTCCCGATCAGCGAAGCGGTCGCCGAGGAGTTCCAGCTGCAGAACGCCGGCATGCCGGTGACAGTTGGTGTCTCGGGCACTGGCGGCGGCTTCAAGAAGTTCTGCCGTGCCGAGACCGTCATTTCCAACGCGTCGCGGCCCATCTCGGCCAGCGAAATCACGGAGTGCACCGCGGCCGGGATTGAATTCATCGAGCTGCCGGTGGCCTACGACGGCATGGCGGTGGTCGTGAACCCCAAGAACACCTGGGCGAATGACATCACGGTCGCCGAGCTCAAGCGCCTGTGGGAACCG
>CAYZLT010000598.1:0-1300 GCA_964479175.1 uncultured Solibacteraceae bacterium
CGGTAACTCCACAGGCCCTCCAGACTTGACCGGTCAAGGACGGGAGCTGCGACAGCCGTGGACGCTCGAGTCGCGATGTCTGCAATCGAAAGACACGTGGCCGTCATCGGCACCGCGCCTGGCGGCAGACGCATCGGCGCCGGAGCGGAGGGCGGGATTGACGGGTCACACCGTTGCAGTTGTGGCCCAAGGGCATCGCTGGATGATGCGCGCAGAACATAGTGCGACATGTTACGGACCTCTGTACCTAGCTTCAGTGCGAACTCGTCTTCCAACAGAGACTGCACCAATTGTCGCATCTCGTCATTTGTCATACGGCGCCCCGCGCTTGCTGTGACATCGAACCGCTCTTCCCGGATCCATTCAGGGCCTCCGATCAACTGGAGACCGCTTATCTTGTGCGCAAACTGGACCAGTCCGGCCAGCGTCACATTCGAGCGCCGAAACAGGCCGGGGTCTGGCGTTCCTGCCGGAGCGCTGCTGCCGGTGCCGACAGCGGTTATGACCACCGACGTGAATCTGGGTTTGGGCTCCTGCGCAGAGACCGCAGTGGCGATGAGCGCGAGCGCTGACACGCCTGCCAGGCCCGTTGTGAGCATGCGTTTGTGCAACATAGACCCGAAACTCCTATAGCCAGTCCGGCAGGGCTTGAAGATAGCCAGACGGGGTTTGGTTGACCAATTCGCTCTTATCCACCATCAAGCGCTTAAACTTGTCGTAGGTGCAGGGATCTACACCGGGGAGACACATCCATTCTGCGCGCCCGGGCCAAGAGTCAACAATGGTCACGCGGATCCCATTAGACGCGGCGTATCCACCTTGACTGACTGAAACGCCGCTCATCCCACGAGCGCTAAACTGCGCATTCCAGTCGTTCCTCGCGTTATCTAGAGCTTGGTTCAGGGTAATTAATGGGATGTTCTGATCGCTGCTCTCATTGGCGACGTCAAAGACAAAAGAAGCTGGCTGGGATGACGGCGTGTATTTTTGAAGCCCACAATTGCACTGTGCCGCTAGCGACGGCGGGGTCAAAGACACCAAGATCAGCGCTGCCAAAGTCGTCAGAAAGGTCCTCATTATCGACCGACTTCCTTCTTTACCATCGCCAACAACTCCCGCCTCAATGTGGTCCAAGACTTTCCGGCTATTTCCAACGCAAGTCTCGACGCAGCCTGAGGCGCGGTTGCGGCACCCTTAATTCCTACAATGCTGTTGCCGTTATCGGTGGCTAGTCGCCATACTTCATCAACGTCGGCCCTTAAGAAGAGAAGGTAGGTCTCGCCAACCTTAAGCCCACGGG
>CAYZLT010000599.1:0-1241 GCA_964479175.1 uncultured Solibacteraceae bacterium
CCCGCTTTGTGCTGCGCAAGGCGCTGGAGCGCCGCCAGCCGCCGATCGTCGTCATCAACAAGATCGACCGGCCCGACGCGCGGGTGCAGGAAGTGCTCAACGAGGTCTTCGACCTGTTCATCGACCTGGACGCCACCGAAGACCAGCTCGACTTCCCCGTGCTCTACACCGTGGCGCGCGACGGCACGGCCACGACCGACATCGCGGTCCCCGGCGAAGACCTGCGCCCGCTGTTTGACGCGATCATCGCGCACACGCCGGCCCCACGCGGGAACACCGACGGCCCGCTGCAGGCGCTGGTCGCCAATCTTGAGGCCAGCGAGTACCTCGGCCGCATCGCCATCGCCCGCATTTTCCACGGCCGCGTCAAGGTCGGCGACCCCATCGCGGTCTGCAAGATCGACGGCACCATCCAGAAGACCGTGGTCACCAAACTCTTCACGTTTGAAGGGCTCAAACATGTGGACGCGACCGACGCCGCCGCCGGCGACATCATCGGCCTGGCCGGTATCGCTGACATCATGATCGGCGAGACGATTGCAGACGCCGAGAATCCGGTACCACTCAAGACCATCGCCATCGACGAACCGACGGTGTCTATGATCTTCGGCGTCAACACCTCACCGCTGGCCGGCAAGGACGGCAGCTACGTCACCTCGCGCCAGGTCAAGGACCGGCTCGATCGCGAACTCATCGGCAACGTGTCCATCCGCGTCGAACCGACCGATTCGCCGGAAATGATGAAGGTCTTCGGCCGCGGCGAACTGCAGCTGTCGATTCTCATCGAGATGATGCGTCGCGAAGGATTCGAAATCCAGGTCTCGCGCCCGGAGATCGTGACCAAGGAGGTCAACGGGGTCCGCATGGAACCGGTCGAAAACCTCGTCATCGACGTCGCGGAGGAATTCCAGGGCGTGGTCATCGCCCAGTGCGGCCAGCGCCGTGGCACCATGACCAAGATGGTCAATCACGGCTCGGGTCGTGTCCGTCTTGAGTTCGACATCCCGGCGCGTGGCCTGATCGGGTTCCGCTCGCAGTTCCTGACCGAAACCCGCGGCACAGGCATCATGAACCACATCTTCTCTGCCTGGGCGCCGTGGTCGGGGCCCATCGCGTCCCGTCCGACAGGCGCCCTCATCTCCGACCGCGCCGGTGTGGTGACGGCCTACGCCATCGCCAACATGCAGGACCGCGGCGAGATGTTCGTCTCGCCGGGCACCGTGGTATACGAAGGCATGATC
>CAYZLT010000600.1:0-1201 GCA_964479175.1 uncultured Solibacteraceae bacterium
AGTGGATGTTGAAGCTCAAGGAAGTCGAATTGAGAAACTGACAAAGTAGTACTAGAAGGTCAAAGGCGAAAGGCGAAAGGCGAAAGGCGAAAGGCGAAAGGCGAAAGGCGAAAGGCCAAAGGTACGGAACACGACGGGCCGTACCTTTGCCCTTTCGCCTTTTCCCTTTCGCCTTCTGGACTATTTCGCCATGCTCCGGATCAGGGTCAGCAACATGTCGATGGCGACGATATTGTGGCCGCCGGACGGGATGATCACATCGGCGTAACGTTTGCTGGGTTCGGCAAACTCCAGGTGCATGGGTTTGACCGTGGAGAGGTATTGGTCGATGACCGACTCGACGGTTCGGCCACGTTCGGTGATGTCGCGCTGCAACCGCCGAATGAACCGCATGTCACTGTCGGTGTCCACAAACACCTTGACGTCCATGAGCTGGCGCAGCGCGGCGTCGGTGAAGATGAGGATGCCCTCGACGATGATGGCCGTGCGGGGCAGCACCGTCTCGGTGACGGTCCGCCTGGCGTGCCGCGCGAAGTCGTAGGTCGGCATCTCCACCGGCCGGCCGGCGCGCAGGGCTTCCACGTGTTTTACGAGCAGGTCCGTCTCAAGCGAGTCCGGATGGTCGTAGTTGAGCGCGGCGCGGTCTTCCAGGCGCAGCTGTGGATGATCGCGGTAGTAGTGGTCGTGTTCCAGGACCGAGACGTGTCCGTCTCCCAGGGCCTCGATGATGTTGCGCACGACGGTGGTTTTGCCGGAACCGGACCCGCCGGCAACGCCAATCACGAGAGGAGGACGCGAGGTCATGCGCTCCAGTTTATTTGATACCCTCCCTTAAGAAATGGGGCAATGGGGCAATGAGGCAATGAATCTGGTGGCGGTGGCGGTCGGGGGAGCACTGGGGGCGCTGGCGCGGTACGGCGTCACTGCGTTGATGCATCGGCTTGTGCCCGGACCGTTTCCGATTGGCACCGCGACGGTGAACGTTGTGGGCGGCCTGGCCGTGGGCTTTCTGGCCGGACTCCTGACCGCCCGTGAGCTTGGAGCCCCCCACGCCGCGCACTTGTTGCTGATCGTCGGTGTCTGCGGCGGGTTCACGACTTTTTCGGCGTTTTCGCTTGAGACGGTGCGACTGGTGCAGGCCGGCAGCGCGATGACGGCGTTGGTGAGTGTGGTTGCGCAGGTGGCAGGAGCCATCCTGGCG
>CAYZLT010000601.1:0-1199 GCA_964479175.1 uncultured Solibacteraceae bacterium
CCACCGAGATTCAGCAATCACACAGCATCGAAAGCGCCGGCTTTGAAGCCCAGCCACCGGCGACCACCTGGCGCCTTCGCCTCGACCCGTCCCTGACGGCCAGCGACGGTCAACGCCTCGGCTACACATGGATCGGCATCGTCGAGAACGAACGCCAGCGCGCGTTTGTCAGCTTCGGGGATGGCCACGGTGTGTGGGAACGCAGCGGCGGCCCCGTGCTGCCCTTCTCCGCCCGCAACTTCACCACCGTCACCCAGTGGCTGCAGCGACTCACTGCCGACTCGCTCATGCCCACCCTCCGTCGTCTGCAAAGCGACGACTACGAGACGCGCTTCCGGATCGCACCTGATGGCCCGGGTACGCGGCGTCGCTTGAACGTGCGACCGGATGCGATTCAGGCGCATGGCATGGACCTGACCTCGGTACTCCCCACATCAGGAACGGGACTCGTGTGGGCCGCGGTGCAGGCCGGCACGCCGATTGAGGGCGCGTCCACGAACATCAACGACACCCCACGCGCGACCATCGTCCAGGCGACGAACATGGGCCTGACCGTCAAGGACAGCCCGCAGAACACCCTCGTGTTTGTCACGACCCTCGATACCGGTCTGCCGGTCGCCAACGCTGCCGTCTCGATCATCAACACCGATAACACGCGCGTGTGGCGCGGCCAGACCAACGCGGACGGTATCGCGATGGCCCCTGCGCTCCCACTCCGCAAGGCCGACGACCACTGGACCTTCTCCTTCATCGTTATGGCGGAAAAGGACGGCGATGTCGCCTACGTCGGCTCCGACTGGAACGAAGGGATTGAGTCGTGGGATTTTGATTTGCCCTACGACCTGAGTGAAGCGGAGCCGCTCCTGCGCGGCTCGGTGTTCAGCGACCGCGGCGTGTATCGTCCTGGCGAGGAAGTTCACTTCAAGGCGATCGTCCGCACGGACACTCCCAACGGCATTCGATTGCTTCCCTCCGGCACCACACTCACGGTGCGCACCACCAACAGCCGCGATCAGCTGGTGGACGAGCGTGACGTCAAGGTCAACGAGTGGAGTGCCACGGAGTGGACGTGGACGCCGCCGCCCACGTCGGTCCTGGGCAACTACCGCATGGCCGTCGTCTGGGCCGGCAACCGCCCGGCGACCGCCAACAACGAGAACGAGTGGCTGCGCACGATCAACGGCGAGTTCCTCGTCGCC
>CAYZLT010000602.1:0-1169 GCA_964479175.1 uncultured Solibacteraceae bacterium
GGTTTTTCCGTCTGGGAGCGCAAGACCGGGGGACGCAACGTGACGTTCCCGGCGCGCCAGTATTCGCTGAACGGCGAGCGGCGCAGTTGGGCCATTCTTCGCCCCATCGTCGACACCGAGGCCCAAACACCGCTGCGCGAACTGATTCTCGAGGCCTACAAGGAACACGAGATGCAGCTCGCGGAAGCGGTATGAATCTTCGCTCTGGCCCTTTTCTTCGGGGCCGTAGGGCTTGAGCCCGACGGTGTTAGCCGGGCTCAAGCCCGGCTGCTCCGAAGAGAGCACCCCGAGTCCAGAACCGTGAACCGTGAACCTTACGAAGTGACGCGCCTTGGCTGAATCGTGACTTCCGCGCGCAGGCTCTTGTCGAGTTCGGTGCGGAAGAAGGATTCCTTCATGCCGCCGTCGATGATCTGCCACGGCAGGAAGGGGTCGGCTTCCTTGTTGCGGTAGAGGTAGGCGTCGGCGTCGAGGCCGACGTCGGCGACGGCCGCGCGCCAGTTGCCACCGTTGGCCTCGGCAAGTTCGATGACGGCCGAAACCCGACGATCGCCCAGCGACAGCAGTCCCTGGTAATAGGAGTGCCGTTCGGACTTGATGTTGAAGTACACGTTGTCGAGTCCGGCGACCAGTTGGCGCAGCCGCTTTGACTTCTGGTCGATCGTGGCCGAGTCGGTCATCGGCATCCACTGATAGGTGGTACCGGGTTTGGGGACGAGCGGATTGACCGACGCGATGATGCGGCCGACGGTGCCACGCGCTTTGGCGTAGTGCATCATCCGGTCGCGCATCGCCACGGTGAGGTCGCGGATCTCGACGAGATCGTCATCGGTCTCAGTCGGGAGGCCGACCATGTAGTAGAGCTTGAGATTCTCGAACCCGGCGGCAAACACCATGTCGGTGCGTTTGAGGATCTCCTCGTTGGTCACCGTCTTGTTGATGACACGGCGCAGGCGATCGGACCCGGTCTCGGGCGCGATGGTGATGGACCGTTCCCCGCTCTCCCGCAGAAGGCGCAGGACGGGCTCGGTCAAGTCGTCCATCCGCAGCGAGGCCGGGCTGATGCCGTAGCCCATCCCGAGCAGGCCTTCGAGGATGGGCACGATGTCCGGGTGATCACAGAGGGCGATGGACACCAAGCCCACGCGGGTGGCGTGTGGGCTTGGTGT
>CAYZLT010000603.1:0-1132 GCA_964479175.1 uncultured Solibacteraceae bacterium
GCCGAGCCCCGCGGAGATCGACCACGGCGTGCCGTTGTTTCTCGATCAACTGGTGAACGCGCTGCGCCTGCGGCAGTCGTCCAGCGTCGAGATCAGCCAGACCGCGTTGTTGCACGGCCACGACCTGCTCCTGCAGGGTCTGTCGATGTCGCAGGTGGTGCACGACTACGGCGACGTCTGCCAGTCGGTCACCGAACTCGCGGTGGAGACGCATGCCCCAATCAGCACGGAAGACTTCGGCATGCTGAACGGGTGCCTCGACACCGCGATCGCCGGCGCCGTCACCCAGTACGGGCGCGAGCGCGACCAAGCCTCGCTCGACGGCGAGACCGCGCGCGACAACGAGCGCCTCGGATTCTTCACGCACGAACTCAAGAACTTCCTGCACACGGCGCTGCTCGCGTTTGAAGTGGTCAAATCGGGCAACGTCGGCGTCGCTGGCACGACCGGCACCGTGCTGCAGCGCAGCCTGCTGGGCGCGCGCGATCTCGTGGCCCGGGCGCTCGCCGAGACCAGACTGACGCAAGGGATCCAGCAGCGCGAGCCCTTTGTCGTTGCCAGTCTGATCGCCGAACTGACGCCGGCCGCGACCCTGGTGGCCAGCGGCCTGGGCATCACTCTGGCCGTTGAGCCGATTGCCGCTGACCTCGCGATCGAGGGCGACCGGCAGGTGTTGTCGGCCGTGCTGATGAACATCCTGCAGAACGCCTTCAAGTTCACTCACAAGCAGACCACGGTGACCCTGCGCGTCGTCGCCACCGCCGAGCAGGTCCAGATCGAGATCGAGGACCGGTGCGGCGGACTGCCGAGCGGCGATGTCGACGGGCTGTTTCACCCATTCGAGCAGCGCAGCGCCAATCGGACCGGCCTGGGCCTGGGCCTGGCCTTCAGCCGGTGGGCCACCGAGGCCAACGGCGGCCGCATCACGGCGCGCAGCCTGCCTGGCGTGGGATGCGTCTTCACCGTGGACCTGCCGCGGTGCCCGGCACCCGCCCTTGCGCTTGCGCTTGCGTAATCTCGCCACCCCTGGAGCCACATGCCATTGATTGACAAGACCCTCGCTGGAGCGGACATGACCACCGCCGCCAGGCGCGCCGAGGCGCTGCTGACCACCGGCGCCCTGCAGAGCGCG
>CAYZLT010000604.1:0-1075 GCA_964479175.1 uncultured Solibacteraceae bacterium
CGTCCAGGCGGGCGATGGACTGCTTCACCTCAACGAAGCCGGTCCGCATCTCGTTTCGCACGTCCGCCAGGCCGGCCTGCAATTCGGCTCGGACGTCAGCCAAGCCGGTCCGCATCTCGCTTCGCACGTCCGCCAGACCGGTCTGTAATTCGGCTCGGCCGGTGTTGAGGCCGGCATCGAGTCGTTCGTCCAGGCGGGCGATGGACTGCTTCACCTCAACGAAGCCGGTCCGCATCTCGTTGTGGACGTCGGTCAGCTTCTGATCCACCGCGTCGAACTGTTCCTCGAGTTTCGCCACTCGTTCCACCACCTCAGTCATGTGTCCCTCCGCATCAGTGGGGGACAGGAGCATGTTTCGTGCCCGACAATCGCCGCGATTTTCCGGGCGGTGCGTGAATCCGTTTGCAAAATCCGCCACCTCGACGGCCGCTCGTGTGGCAGTTTCTGACGACGACGCTACCATCGTCGGCGGGTGTGGTCACGCAAGAAGATCGTGCCAGCCACATCGGTGGCGATGTACCGTGCGCCGCTCAGCTGGCAAGGTATCGGGCTGGGCTCTACAGCTCAGTGGTCGTTCGGCTTCGCGGTTCGCATCGCGAGTGAAATTGGCTGGACGCGTTCGTCGAGTGTTGCCAGAACATGAAATCCGCCGATGCGGCAGGGTTAGCGCCTCTTGCGCTCCGTGGGCTCAAGCAGCGCATCCAACCTTTCCGGCGAGACTCTGCTCAACCGATCCATGACCCGTGCCTCTCGTCGTTGCCTGACCGCTTGGAGCCTGATGCCTTCGTGTTTCATGGCCCTGATGTCCAGCGGTGCACCTGAGCCTTCTGCTTTGAGGTATTCGAAGTCGCTCAACCCCATGGCCGACACAACGTGCGGCTGACGAAGAACTCTCAGTAATCCGTCGACCCGTCGTTCGAGTTCTTCGATTCGAGCTGCCATCTCATCGAGCAAGTGCTCGTGTGTCGCGAGTCTCAGTTCTTTGTTCATGCGTCACCTCCGGTTGTGGACGACGACGGTAGCATCGTCGTCGGCGGGTGGTCACGCAAGAAGATCGTGCCAGCGATTGCCGTGT
>CAYZLT010000605.1:0-1071 GCA_964479175.1 uncultured Solibacteraceae bacterium
GCTCTGGATTGACGATGTCGCGCGCCGCGAGGGACTGACCAACCTGACCGTCATCACGGCCAACATGAACGACTTCGAGGCGCCCGGCACATTCGACCGCGTGGTGTCGGTCGAGATGTTCGAACACATGCGCAACTGGCAGGTGCTGTTCGCCCGCATTGCGCAGTGGCTCCGTCCGGACGGGGCGCTGTTTTTTCACATCTTCACCCATCGGCAGTACGCCTATGCCTACGAGGTCCGGGACAGTTCGGATTGGATGGCGGCCCACTTCTTCACCGGGGGCATTATGCCCTCTGACGACTTCCCGACACGCTTTCAGGAGCACCTGACCGTGGACCAGCACTGGCCTGAATCAGGCACGCACTATCAGAAGACGGCGGACGCCTGGTTGGTCAACATGGATCGCCACAAGGGGGAATTGTGGCCGCTGTTTGTCGAGACCTACGGCGCCGACCAGGCCACGTGCTGGTGGGTGCGGTGGCGCGTGTTTTTTATCGCGTGTGCGGAGTTGTGGGGCTGGAACGGTGGCCACGAGTGGCTCGTCACGCACTACCGCATGGTCAACCGACGATCGTAAGGTCGAGCGCGTCCGCCAGGCGGCGCAGCCACGACAGGACCTGTTGACGCGACTCCGGCCCCAGCAGCAGCAACTGCTTCTGCACAGGGCGCAGTGAGCGCAGGCCCGCGTCCGTGTGTTCGTAGTACCCGGGTCGACGCAGGAGCACGGGATCCCCGGTCGGCTCCGGGCTGGCGATCAATATATTGATCGCCCGTGTGATGCCGGCATCAAAGTCTGCCGGGTGGCCGAGGTCGCCGTACGCCGCATCAAACAGCGGTTTCAGATTCACGTAGAGTTGTGCGGCCTCGGTCGGGTTGATCGACGTCAACGCTGCCGTCGCGGAATCCCAGCGCGCGTACGTCCGCGCATCGATGGGGCCCGAGTCCGTGCCGGTAATCGCCAGCCGCGTCGGTGGCCTCATCGGGCTCAGCGGCAATGCCGGCGTCCGACCATCACCGATCTGGTCCACCGAGAGCACCGCGGCACGGACCAGCCCATCGGTGGCCAGCAGC
>CAYZLT010000606.1:0-1061 GCA_964479175.1 uncultured Solibacteraceae bacterium
TAGCCAGCCTGATGGTCGTCAACCGCATCGACAGACCAGGGCCACAGGCCCAGCCCGGCCACGCCGATCAGGCCGGCGCCCGTGGTCTTCAGGGCTTGTCGCCGTGTGAGCCGCAGGTCAACATCGAGTGGCATGCTGCGCGATTATAGTCGTCATGTCGTGGTCACAGTGACCGGCGGCATGTAGGATCTCCTCCATGACCACCGCCGAGATCCTCGCCTCCCTCAAGAAGTCCGGCAAACCGCAGACCGCCGCCATCTACAAACACCATGGTACCGGCGACAACGTGTTCGGGACGCTGACGTCGGAGATCGGCAAACTCCAGAAGAAGATCAAGGTTGACCACGCGCTTGCCCTGGACTTGTGGAAAACGGGCAACGCCGAGGCCCGCATGCTCGCGCTCCAGATCGCGGATCCGCAGAGGGTGACCACAGCGCTCGCTGACAAACTACTGGCCGACGGTCCGGTCCGCTTCCTGGGCCTGTACCTCGCGGCACTCCTCGCTCGCAGCCCGATTGCCGACAAGACGATGCGTGCGTGGATGAAGTCGGGGGACGAGGCTACGCGCGAGACGGGCTACCACATCCTGAGTGCGCGGCTGAGAGACGACGCAGAGTCAATCAGCGATGCAGCAGCAGCCAGGGTCCTCGCGACCATCGAGAAGCAGATACACAAGTCGCCGAACTGGGCGCGGTATGCGATGAACAGCGCGGTCATTGCCATCGGCGTGTGGCGACCGAAGGTGCGCAAGGACGCCCTTGCCGCGGCGACACGCATCGGCAAGGTGGACGTCGATCACGGCGACACGAACTGCAAGACGCCAGAGGCGGTGTCTTACATCCAGAAGGCTGCGAAGCGGGCGCGGTGATGTGACCCTCCAGAAGAAAATGAAGGCGTTGTCGAAGGTCGCGCCATCCAGGAGCACGATCTCGCCAGAAAGCGAACAGCTCAGTCACAAGAACACCTGCACCCGTTCGTCGGCCGACGCCCGCACGACGTTCGGCGTGTCACACACCAGCAGGCGACCGTCGTGCAACACCCCGATGTGTGTGGCCAGCGCG
>CAYZLT010000607.1:0-1002 GCA_964479175.1 uncultured Solibacteraceae bacterium
GTCTTCACTTTGTTAATTAGGTGAACTAAGCCGGACATCTTCAATTGTGACGATTCCCTTGGATTTTGGCACTGGCAGCGAGGGCGGGCCCCTCAACACGCGCCGACTCAACCGGCAGCGTTTACTGGAGGCTGTCCGCCGGTCCGGCCCGATGTCGCGTGCCGATCTGGCAAAAAAAACACGCCTCAGCCCGCCGACCGTCTCGGCGCTGGTTGAGGACCTGGTCCAGGAAGTGGATCTGCTGCACGAGGTCGGGATCGGCACCTCCAACGGAGGCCGCCCGCCGATCATGCTCCAGTTCAACGCCGAGTTCGGGTACCTGGTCGGCGTGGACGTCGGGTCGCGCACGATGCGTGTGGCGCTGACCGACCTGCAGGGCAAGGTGTTGGCTCGCCATCAGGAACCCACCGACTCCTCCTCGGGCACCGCCACGCTGGATCAGATCTATGCCGCGGTGGACGAGGTGTTTCGGCGGGCCCGCCGCACCCGCTCGAAGTTGTATGCCGTTGGCATCGGGGCTCCCGGCATGACCGACGTGAAGTCCGGCCGGGTCATCAACGCCGTCAACCTGCCCGGGTGGGTGGATGTGCCGCTGCGTGAACTGGCAGAGGCGCGGCTGGCGGCGCCTGTGCGCGTGGACAACGACGCCAACATGGCGGCGCTGGGCGAGCGGTGGCTGGGGTGCGCGCGGCAGGTCGACGACTTTGTGTTTATCGCGCTGGGTGCGGGCGTCGGCGCCGGGGTGGTGGTGGGCGGCCGGATGCACCGCGGCCATCACTGGTACGCGGGTGAAATCAGCCACATGAATCTGGACTTCCGCGAGTGGCAGTCCGACTTCGGTGAACGCGGCTACCTGGAGAGCCGCGTCGGTGCCGCCGCCATTCCCGAGTGGCAACACGCCAAACGTCTGGTGGAAGGGGTCGCCGGCGCCGGCCGCGATCGCGCGGCGGCCGTGGCACACATCATTGAGGCGGCGCGTGGCGGCGATGCGCGGGCTGCGGC